>JAYQBD010000043.1:0-15662 GCA_038137135.1 Oceanospirillaceae bacterium
AATTCATCGGCTGGTCGCGTTCGAGTAACTCAGCTAAAACTTCGCACATGCGGCCGCGCTGCAGCATCATCCGAGTCAACTCCATCGGCTTTTCGCCATCTGAACTGCTCAGAAACAGCATTACCCAGCGTTTCACCTGCTCCATTCCTAACAGGGCTATGGCGTGGGAGAGACTGCTCACTTCGCGATTTAAGTTAAGTGAAGCGGAGTTGACCAAGCGCAGTATTTTAAAGGTGAGTTCAGGATCTTTGAGGGCTAGCGCTTCAATCGACTTAGCATCGGCACCAGGCTTGTCGAACTCCTGTAAGAGCTCCAACAGTACCAGCTTATTACCCTTCACCTTGCGGCCGTGTACCAGTTCGGGTCGACTCAAGAAGTACCCCATGAAGTACTCGAATCCTAGCTCAACACACTGTCGAAACTCACTATCGGTCTCTACTTTATCCGCCAGCAAGTCGACACCGTAGGTACGCAAACGTTTCACTAGATCAGCTAGAAGATCGAACCCTAGCTTCTGCACGTCGAGTTTGATGATGTGCACAATCGATAAGAGCGGGGTGAAACGTGGATCATCAGGATCGTAGTCCGCTAGGGCAACAGCAAAGCCGTCGGCGACGAGCTGATGAATCCGCTCAATGACATGTTCGCTAATCTGACTGGAGCCGAGAATCTCGATAATAAAACGGTCTTTAGGTAGGTCAGGAATCTCATGCTGTAGCAGGAAAGCGTCGGTAACCTTGAGGTAAACCGGTGCGGGTCGGTCAGTGCGTTCGTCGATTACGCTGGCAAAGGTGTTAAGCAATACGTTTACAGTAGTCTCGTCCTCATTGAGGCCCGCAACGAATTCGCCTGTGTCGTCACGAAACAGCAACTCATAGGCGGCGACATCCCGGTTCTTAGTGAAGATAGGTTGTCGCGCAAGAAGAATCTGTAGAGGTTGTTCAAGTTCTGCTGTAGCTGTCATTACTGCCTTTCCAACAACGGCCCTTGACTCAACTATAGCAGTTGAACAGCAGATGCGAGCGGGGTAGATCAGCTCAGACGAAGATCTCTATTGCTAACCCATAGCATCAAGAGCGCAGAAACGATAAAGAGGCCCCAGAAGAGGAGGGTAGAGTCCATAGCGCTAGGTTATTCTATGTGGTTATTATACGACTGGTCTTTAGACTAACATTGCTTTTGATATAATCAAACAGCTTTTTATAACTCGTGGGGGTGCGCGGAATTTATGAGCCCCACTCGGGCTGAGTGGGGCTCTTGGTGCGCGCTAGCGCTGGTTGATTAGGGGCTCATCCCGTACTAGCGGCTCGCGCTTAGGCTGATCGATCTGCGACCAGCGTATGCACAGGTAGCTCAGTAGCGCTACCAGCATAGGAATGCCGAGATCGGCAATCGTCTCTAGGCTCATTGTGGTACCTCCATCTGATGGCGGTCGTACTATCCTAGTCCTAATTTTCACCTTCTGCTTGCCGGCTCTTGGCGTCAACTTGAGCCCGGTTAATCTCTGCTAAGTTATTGTATTTACGAAGGACTATTTACCAGTCGATTATAAAGTCCAGATTAGGTATCCAAAGTAAAACATTGATTTTACGATTCAAGACTCGAATTCTAGAGTATGGAATTGACAGAGGCGACTGCGATTGCGGTAGCTAATTTGGCTCGAAATCGGGAGCTAAAATGAAGATCTTTCAATTTCGCCGATCTGCAACTGTTCGCTTCAGTGCCCGATGTTGCAAAATGCGATTTGACTTAGCTCTCTGAAGCTCTAGTATGAAGATGAGGGTAAGATCTACCCGCCAACCGAAGGAGGTGTCAGATGGAAAGTCGTACCACCAAGCTCGAAGTTGTAATTCCCCCTGATGTCGCATTCAGCGACCTCAATCTGCAGCACGACCCCAACTCGGGTGGGATTGTGTTTGAGTACCAACCTATAGAACGTATCTGTGAGGCCTCAGGTATCGATGTTGATCACCTAGCGGAGGAGTGTGAGGACGATCTGGGGGACTTCTTAATGTCCTGGTATTTGAAACATCGCGCCTATGGTGGCGAGCCTGACTACGTTGCTGACTCGATCATTGAGGAGATGAAGCTGATCGAGGCGGCAGGGCAGCGTTTCACACTGCCCGCCGGTCACGCCTAACCGGGGCTACAGTAGGGGCAGGTAGACGTCGGTCTCTTGCTCCTCACTCGCCTATCTGACTTCCATACATCCATTCATGAGGCGCGCGCTTGTGTCACCATCTCGAGCAGATCAGCCTCCGCTAGCGGTTTACTGATTAGATAACCCTGAATCATGGAGCAGTGCTCCTGTCGCAGCCAATTGAGCTCCTCTTTGGTCTCCACGCCCTCCGCAACCTGAGAAATACCGAGCTCTTGGCAGAGTTTCAGAGTCGAGCGGACGATCGCTGCGGTGCGTGGTTCAGAGTCGACATGAGTGATGAAAGATCGGTCGATCTTCAACTCCTGTACAGGAAGGTCACGCACATATGCCAGAGAAGCCTGTCCAGTTCCATAGTCATCAATAGCGAGCTTGAATCCCATTGATCTGAGTCTCTCTAGATAGGCCTGCGCTGAGTCAGGATCAGACATCAGAGCGCTCTCGGTCACTTCCAAACAGATACTACCCGGAGCAATACCTGTGCGCTGTAGTTCAGCCCTCAGATGCGCCTCCAAGGCTGGATTATCGAGGTCGAGCGTAGAGAGATTGACCGCTACTACTAGATCGACACCGGTCTGTTGCCAGCGTTTAGCTGCATTCATCGCCTCTGTGACAACCCAAGGGGTAATTTGACGTATAAAGCCGGTCTGTTCGCAGAAAGGGATGAATTTATCTGGGCGCACATAGCCGCGCTCGGGATGGTGCCAACGTATCAGAGCCTCGACTGCAGTCACACGCTCGTTCGCGCTACACCATTTAGGTTGGTAAACAAGCTCGAATTGCCCCTCCTGAAGTGCAGTGCGCAGCTCCCCCAATAGCGTTAGCGACTCGGTTTCGCTCGGAGGTGGGACCTCTTTGACTTCGATACAACTTTTGAAGTGTTGCCTCGCTGCTTCCAAGGCCTGCTCTGCTGAGCGCAAAAGGGCTTCTGGTGATTGGTCGGATAGGCCTGCATCAACAATTGCGGCACGCAGATCGATGTAAATCTTCTGATTCGATACATCTATCGGTTGCTCAAAGGCCGCTAATATGGCGTTAACGACCGCTCGGGTCTCATCAGACGATTCATTGGTCAGAACCATCCCGAAACGGTTCGATTCGACCCGACAGAGACTGAAGCGTTCGGCGCTGAGAGTTTCCAGGCGGCGAGCTACTTTAGTCAGCGCCTCATCCCCTAAATGGTGGCCCAAAGCTTTATTGATCTGAGCGAATCGGTTGATATCAACTAGTACTAAGTTGGCGACGGGGGCCGTGACGGCGGATTCCAGCTCCTGCATAAACTTAAGGCGACTACCCAAACCGGTTAAGCGATCCTCAAATGCTAGACGTTTGATATGGCGCTCTCTTCCTAAAATACCGGCGCGCATGTGTTCCAGCGCTCTCAACAGGCGGCCGAGTTCGGGGCTGCGAGCGCTGGGTATCTCAGTGGTATAGTCACCTGATGCGATGCGGTCTGCTACGCGTACGGGCTCTTTAAGTAGTGCCGCGATACTGCGGGCGAAGAGATAGGAGAAGGCCAATGCCAAACAGACGATAATCAGTTCAATCAGCAAAATCATTGAGCTTAGTGCTGCAGATTTTTCCCGGTACACTTGTTCGCTGGCGGCCATAGCATCCTGCTGAGTGATACTCACTGCCTCCGCCTCTTCCAGCAGTTGATTCAAAACAGGCTGGGTATGTTCAGCAAAATGCGCGCGCGCAGCAGCTAATCCATTAAACTCGATCTCCTCAACAGTTGCCTGAAATCGATCCGCGTACATGTTGCGCAGTTCGATAAAGCGACTGATTGCAGGCGTGTTTAACTCTTTAGATAGGGTGCGCACTGCTGCATCGGCACCTCTGAGTGCCTCATCCATCGCGCGATATAGGGGTATACGATTGCTACGCTCCTCTGTCTGCAGCAACGTTAGCAGCTGCACTGTGGCAATCTGAACCCGCTTCGCAGCGCGCTGAGCAAGAAGGGCTCTGCGTGTCTGATCTTCGACGATTACCCGCATCTCTTGCGACGCATTTTGTGAGAAGTTAATCGAAAGATAGGTGCTCGTACTCATAACGATCACTAGCGCCAAAAAAGCCAGGATGAGACGAGTTCTCAGGGATGTATCGGAGAGTATTGGCATAACTACTGCATCGCTTTTATTGCATTCGAGATATCTATTTGTCGGTGTATCAGCGAATTCCTTACATTGTTTGTGCCAAGTTTTTTTATAAATTTTTTTGTAAGGAGTTTGAAACGGGGCCGTCTAAAAGCTGTAACACAAAAAATTGAACTAAAAATCTTGAGGTGTGACATGGAAAATAAAATTTCAAAATCTGGCGTAGCATTGGCACTAAGCACTGCACTGGCACTTTCAGCGACAAGCGGCACTGTGGCAGCTTCAGATAAAGAGAAGTGCTACGGCGTGGCCCTCGCCGGCGAGAATGACTGTAAAGCGGGCCCGGGTACATCCTGTGCTGGCAGCTCCACACGCGATTATCAAGGTAATGCCTGGTCAATTGTTGCAAAAGGTACCTGTGAAACACTCAACTCACCAACGTCGCCCACCGGTAAGGGGCAGTTGATGAAGTTTGAAGAGAAGATGTAAACCCGTTTGCCTTTGGCAAATATGAGGAGCTTGGATCGATGACCGCACTAGCCCAACAGAAAAGTCTACCGAGCCGTGCCGGTATCGGTCTGAAGTTCCGTCATATTGATCAGTTCTTGCGTGAGATGCCCGACATCGGTTTTGTTGAGGTGCATGCAGAGAACTACTTGGTTGAGGGTGGAATCCGCCTAGCGCAGCTAGAAGCAGTGCGCGAGAACTATCCTCTCTCTATTCACGGCGTTGCTGCATCCTTGGGCTCTGAAGCGGAGCTCAATGATGATCATCTACGCCGTCTCAAACGACTGGTTGATCGCTACCAACCCCAGAGTTTCTCCGAGCATCTCGCTTGGTCCTCTCACGCGGGTGTTTACTATAACGACCTGCTCCCACTGACCTATACCCAAGAGCGGCTGCAGCGAGTGGTCGAGCATATCGATCAGCTACAGAGCTATCTTGGTCGCAGAATCCTGCTTGAAAACCCGTCGACCTATGTCAGCTTTGAGGCGTCAGAGATACCAGAGACGGTTTTTATCGCTGAGGTCGTGAAGCGTTCCGGCTGTGGCTTGCTAATGGACGTGAACAATATCTATGTAACCTGCATCAATCAGGGATGGAGTCCAGATGAGTATATGGCTGCCTTGCCTCTTGGCGCTGTGGGTGAGGTACACCTTGCTGGATACACAGAAGAGTTGGATGCGCAGGGCAATAGGGTATTGATCGATAGCCACAGTGCCGAGGTGGCTGACGAAGTTTGGCAGCTCTATCAGCGACTATTGGATCAGATTGGGCCGCAGCCGACACTGCTAGAGCGTGATGGTGCACTGCCAGAATTGAGTGTTCTGCTAGCCGAGGCCCGCGGTGCAGATTCACTCATGCAGCCTGAAGAGGTGCGCTATGCAGTCTGAGTTAGCAACGGCGCTGCTGGGTTCGAATGAGGGTTTGTTACCGCTGTTGTCCGAGCCGCTCAGTTTTGATCGACAACGTCGTTTTGATATCTACCGCAATAATGTTCAGCAGTCGCTGATCGAAGCGCTGGAGGCAAGTTTTCCTGTCATACACGAGCTTATCGGCGCTGAGGCATTCGTAACGCTGGCGAACCTGTTTATCCGCAGCCAGCCGCCGAAGTCACCCTATCTCGTCGAGTACGGAGATCGCTTTTCCAATTTTATCGAAACCCGCGTTGAACTCTCTGACTACCCCTTCCTTGCAGAGGTAGCCAAGGTTGAGTATCAGCTATTGCGAAGTACCCATGCGGCGGATGAGGTAGCGATTAACGATCAACTCGTCGCGCTGGCGAGTGATCCCGACCGTTTACTTGCGAGCCGTTTTAAATTTGCCGCTGCAACGGCGTTGATGCCGTTACGCTATGCCGCTGCCAGTATTTGGTTGGCACATCAGAAGTCGGCTCCGAATCTTTCGGGTATGGAGGTGAATCGCTCCGAATGGTTGTTGATCTCGAGACCCAGTTTTCGGGCGGAAATAGATCTATTGGATTTTGATGAATTTCAATTCGTCGCGCAGTTGATCAGTGGGGCAACGATTGCCAAGGCATTGGACGTGGTGGCTGAGGGTTTTGATCTCACGGGATGTTTGCATCGCCTGCTGATTCGTCAGGTTTTAACCGGTGTTGAGGAGGACGAATGTTGAGTCTGTTGCAGGGTATTGAGCGGGTCTGGTCTAAGTTGCCTGAGGATATCGGACTGCTGTTAGCGCGCTTTACACTGGCAACCATATTCTGGCGTTCGGGACAGACCAAAATAGAGGGCTTTCAGCTAGACCTAATCGATATGAAGTTTCAGTGGGGTTGGCCTGTGATGGCAGAGTCGACACTGTTTCTATTCGAGTACGAATATAACTTGCCGCTGTTATCACCGGGTTTCGCCGCGCTACTAGCGACCTTGGCCGAACACTTCCTACCTTTACTGTTATTACTCGGGTTTTTGACGCGCAGTTCGGCTTTGATGCTGTTGGTGATGACACTGGTGATACAGATTTTCGTCTACCCAGATGCCTGGGTTACGCACGGGTTGTGGGGCGCTCTGTTGTTGGTGCTGATAAGTCGTGGAGCAGGGCGTCTATCTCTGGATGCGCTGATGCAGCGTTAGAGGGGGGTGAAACAATCCTCTACTGCTGCCTTCCCTGTTTGTCATTCTCAATTATCGGGGTGTGCGCATCGATCAAGGCTTGCAGCTTCTCGCCGGCCAGATCCTGAGTGACCTTAGCCTCTTTATCGGTTGCTCTGCGACCTCCACTGAACAGCGGAGAGACATTACCGCGGCCTTGGTGCATGTCGCGTTTGTGCCGATAGCGGCGGCGATCAATGCTAGAGGTTCGGCGCTGACGACCTTCGTAGGCTTCGTGTAGATATTGCGTGCGCCATTCATCTGCTAGAGGAATGGATGCGAGTAGTGGGCTGATCTGCTGATGCTGCTTGTCCGTCCAGTAATAGACGATACGATCGTTCTGCATATCTTTGACTAGCGTCATATCTGCGCTCCGCTTGGGGCCTCGGGCACTCTGTTGCTCATCCATTACGCTCACCTTTTCCCGTTGGAGTCGACGTTGGTGCGCTGAACATCCGGTGTAACTCCGTTAACGCACCCTCTAAATCTTGTCTCTAACTAGAGATCTGTCAAATTTTGACGCGAAAAAAGGGTGGCAAATTGCGAATTTTTTTCGCCTTAGCTCCTAAGTTATTGAATTAAAAAACCCCACCAGGGGTGGGGTAAGGATTCAACTCACTGGGAGTTGCAAGATGGGATGCGAACGAGGGACGTTCGCTGTCTAATCCGTAGACAACCTAACCTTATCAGATATTGTGCAATGCACAATATTGCTCGCAATAAATGTTTATACCTTATTGATATAAAAAAATATCGGTCTATTGTGCGGCGCAGTATTTCTAGTCTTCGATCTTCAACTTAGAGTGTCTGAATGGGTGAGCGAGGTAGGTGCCCATGACACGCACATCTTTGGCGAAGAAGTGCAGTTCCTGCAGCGCTAGTTGCATCGAGCTCTCGTGTGGGTGCGCCTCGACATCTAGGTGGAAGCTGGTTGCTTGCATGGTATCTGATGCCATATAGCTTTCGAGTTTCAGCATGTTGACACCATTGGTAGCAAAGCCACCGAGCGCTTTGTAGAGTGAGGCCGGAATGTTACGCACCGTAAACATGATTGACGTCATGTAGGTGAGTTCTGGCTCTAGATGCGGCATGCTGCTTTCGCGCGCCAGTATCAAAAAGCGTGTCGTGTTGCCTTCAACATCCTGAAAGTTCTCTTTGATCACCTCCAAACCGTACAACTCGGCCGCCAGCGAACTCGCTATCGCTCCCATACTGTGGTCGCCACTCTCAGCTAGCGCTGCCGCAGCGCCGGCTGTATCAAGTGCGGCGATCGGTTCCATGCCCAGCTCTCGCAAGTGCGTATCGCACTGCGCGAGCGCTTGCGGGTGCGAGGAGACCTTCTTGATGGACTCGGCCGTGCTTCCGGGCAGGCCCAAAAGACAGTGATTCACCGGCTCGAAATGCTCAGCAATGATGTGCAGCTGTGTTTTTGGCATGAGGCGGTAGATCTCCTCCACACGCCCAGCGGTGCTGTTCTCTAATGGAATCATCGCCAGCCGCGCATCGCCGCGCTCCACCATAAACATCGCTTCGGCAAAGCTCTCACAGGCGTGAGCACGCATCTCTGGGTGAACATGAGTACAGGATTTGTGAGAGTAAGCGCCAGGTACACCCTGGTACGCGATGATATCTTGGTATTCAGACATGACTACACTTCTAATGGAGGTTCTGTAGCGGGCTAGTATCGCACAGCCGGGGAGCTGTGCGAACAATCAAAGCGTGAGATTTCGCGCCTGCTTTGGTAAGGTTCGCGCACTTTAAGGAGATTCGTATGACACCCGAGCGCGAAGCGCGCCTGATGGAGGTGTTTCGGCGCCGTCAAACTGATCTGACGCTGATCACCGACAAGGTTCACAAAACCCGTAACATATCAGCGCTGGTGCGCAACTGCGATGCCGTCGGAATCTCTGATCTGCACTATGTCGAACCTAAAGAGGGCTATCGTACCTACCGTGGCACAGCCATGGGTAGCGAGCGTTGGGTGGAACAGCATCATCACGTGACCACTGAAGCCGCCATTGAACAGGTCAAGGCACAGGGGATGAAGGTCTATGCAGCGCATCTGAGTGCTTCAGCGGTCGAGTTTCATGAGGTGGATTACACCCAGCCCTGTGCCATTCTGATGGGAGCAGAGAAGGCGGGGGTCAGTGAATCCGGAGCTCGCCTTGCCGATCAGCACATCATTATTCCGATGCTCGGTATGGTGGAGTCACTTAATGTGGCGACGGCGAGTGGCATCATCCTCGTAGAGGCGCAGCGCCAACGCCAGTTAGCTGGCATGTACAATAGAGAGGGGCTCGATGCCGTGCGGATCGCCCGTTACCTGTTTGAAGCGCGTTATCCGCGTCTTGTTAAATTTTGTCTGCTCTGCGATGAGCCTTATCCGGCCTATAATGAACGCGGCGAGCTATTAGAGCCGCAAAGCGTGCAGTCTCTGGTGAGTCGTGGTTTGGCTCTGGAGGCGGCGCAGCCGAAGAAGTGTCCGCGCAATCGATTCAAGGTAAGTTAGTTTGTCACAACTCGAATTTGTACCTGGCCAGCGCTGGGTTAGTAGTACTGAAGCTGAACTCGGTCTGGGTATTGTAGAGAGCTGCGCCAATCGGCGAGTAGAGATCTACTTTCCAGCTGCGGACGAGGCGCGCACCTATGCCGTCAATAACGCGCCTCTGAGCCGTGTACTCTTTGTTGCTGGTGATAAGGTTGAGGTGGAGTCGGGTGAGACCGTTACCATTCTCGACAGCGTGGACCACCAGGGTAATCAGATCTATCACTGCGAAGATCAGCAGGGTGAGGAGTTTGTGCTGCCTGAGCGTCTATTGGCGGCTGATATCCACTTTACTAAGCCGTCACAGCGCCTGTTCGCTGGCCAGATTGAACGCCACGCATTTTACAAACTGAGAATTCAGACCCAAGAGTCACTGGCGCGTCTTAACGCCTCCTCTGTCCGAGGGCTTTTGGGTGCGCGGGTTCAATTGCTGCCTCACCAGTTTCATATCGCTACTCAACTCTCAGCACCCGAGCATGCACGTGCACTGCTGGCTGATGAGGTTGGACTGGGTAAGACGATTGAGGCGGGTCTGGTGTTACATCAGCGTCTGATTACCGGACGTGCTCGTCGAGCGCTGGTCGTTGTACCGGATAATCTGTTGCATCAGTGGTTGGTAGAGTTACTGCGCCGCTTTAATTTGAGTTTTAGTCTGTTCGATTCAGAGCGTTTGACCGCAGCCCTTGCCGATGGTGAAGCCAATCCGTTTGAAGCGGTGCAATTGGTACTGCTTCCGCTGTCACTGTTGACTCATGATGAGCGTGCACTAGCGCTGGTAGAGCAGGCGGGTTGGGATCTATTGATTGTTGATGAGGCGCACCATCTGGGTTGGAGTCCTGAACAGGCGAGCCACGCATACACAGTCGTTGAGACGCTGTGCCGAGCCATTCCAAGTCTACTGCTGCTGAGCGCGACGCCAGAACATCTCGGGGCTGCCGGCCACTTTGCGCGTCTGCGATTGCTCGATCCACAGCGTTTCTCGGATCTTGAGACCTATCTTGAACAGCGCAAGCACTTTGTCTCAATCTCTCAGTTAGTCGAGCGCTTAGAGAACGAGGGAGTAAGCACTGTTTCTGAGATTGAACCTCAGCTCGCGCAGCTTTTGCCGGTTGGTAAGTTGGAGGCGCTAAAGAGGGCCGATAGCACCGAACAACAGGCGTTGTTGGCAGATATTATTGAACTCATTGTTGCCACTCAGGGGCCGGGTCGCTCGCTGTTCCGCAATACTCGTGCTGCAGTGCCAGGATTCCCTGAGCGCCGTCTCAATCCTCATCCCCTCGCTGTCGATCTCGAGATTTTGGAGTTGGAGCAGTCACTGCCTCTGCATGAGCAACTCTACCCAGAAAACTGGGTCGGTGCGGATTGGATTGATGCTGATCCTCGGGTTGAGTGGTTGCTGGGGTGGCTTAAGGCGAACGCCAAGCGTAAAACACTCCTTATCTGTGGTCAGGCTGAGACAGCGATCGCCCTTGAGGAGCATTTGAATCTGCGCCAAGGCGTGCGCTGTGCCGCTTTTCATGAAGGTATGTCGCTGGTCAATCGCGATCGCGCTGCTGCCTACTTTGCGGACCCGGATCAAGGCGCACAGATACTGATCTGTTCCGAGATCGGCTCTGAGGGGCGTAACTTCCAGTTCGCTTCGGATCTGATTCTGTTTGATCTGCCGCCTAACCCGGACCTGCTAGAGCAGCGTATTGGTCGACTCGACCGTATAGGACAACGCCAGGACGTACAGATCCATGTGCCTTACATTGAGGGTAGCGCCACCGAAGTGTTGTACCACTGGTTTGACAAGGGTTTGGCGGCCTTTACACAGATCTCCACTGTTGGCGATAAACTCTACCGCGAGCATGCGGGGGAGCTAGCCGATTTAATGCACCGGCCTGATGCTGCCGCGCAGGCGTTGCTTATTGAGAAAACGGCTGCAGAGCGTCTGGAACTGGAACAGAGCTTAGCCCGCGGGCGTGATCGTCTGCTAGAGCTAAATTCTCAACCGAGCACGAATACCCCAGACGTCGTCTATGCAGTGCAACAGGCAGAGAGCCCAGAAGAGCTGCAGGCCTACGCAGAACATCTATTTGATCGCTTCGGTCTAGAGATGCAACCGCGGGGCGCAAAAGGTTGGGTGGTGCGTCCGGGTGAGGAGATGGTCGCACCGCTTACCACGCTAAGTGATGAAGGGCTAACTCTGACCTTCGATAGGGCCGAGGCGTTGCAGCGCGACGATGTAGCCTATCTCAGTTGGGAGCATCCACTGCTGATCGAGTTGATGGAGCTGATTCACAGTTCAGAGTTTGGTAACGCATCGGTCTGTACGCTCAAGCTCCCCGCACTTCCCCCCGGAACGGTACTGCTGGAGACCTACTATCGAGCACATTGTGTTGCGCCGAAATCGCTGCAGCTTGAACGTCTCTACGAACAGCCGCTGCTGCGTTATCTGATCGACCCCAACGGTCGAGATCTGGCTGCACATCTCGCCCATGAACCGTTGAATAAACTGGCACAGCCACTCTCTTTGAGTGCATCGCAGAAGATGGTTCGTATGCTCCGGGAAGCGCTACAGCAGCAGCTGGACGCCGCAGATCAGTTGGCACAGCAGGCGCAGCAAGCCTTTGTTGACGCTGCTAAAGCGAGCCATCACCAAGAGCAGGAGCAAAAGCGCGAGCGACTTGAGCTACTGGCCGAGCATGGTTCTGTTGATGCTGCTCTGGAGTTAGAGAACTTGCATCAGCAAGCCACGCAGATTGAGGAGGCTCTAGAGCGGCTCGAGTTGGTGCCGGACGCACTTAGAGTGATCGTTATTGGTGAATAACGCAGCGGCTCTCAAACTAACCTTGTCTTTATTGACACTGGCGCTACTGTTAGTGAGTTGGTGGGCGCCGCTTTTTACCATGACTCAACTCTGGTTGTTTGAAGATCGGGTCTCGATGCTGTCGGTTGTGGCAACGCTGTTTGAGTCGGCAAACTACTTTCTACTGCTGCTGGTCGCGAGTGCGAGTATGTTGCTGCCACTGCTCAAAGCGCTGTTAATCCTCTTCAAAGCACTGCCTAACGGGCAGCTTTCACTCTCATCACGCGCCAACGCACTCATTAAACAACTTTCGCGCTGGGCGATGCTCGATATCTGGGTGGTGGCGCTGATGATCGTTGTCATCAAGCTGAGCGCTTGGGCTGATGCCCAGGTTGAGTGGGGGCTCTACCTGCATCTGCTTGTTGTTGCTCTGCTGTGGTGGCAAAACCGCCCGATTAATCAGCCTAAAAGCTAAAGAGCGCCGACAATCTGCCGATCCTCAACTAAACTTTTTTTAACAAGTTTAAATGAGGAAAGGTTGTGGCCTTTGCACTCTCTCAATACTCAATGCAGCCGCTGTACGCTGATCTGCTGCCCACTGCGCTGAGTAGACTCCCTATCGCTGTTAGTATCTATGACAACGATGAGAATCTTGCCTTTGCTAACGATGCTTACCTTAGGCTTTGGAATTTTCCGTCAGAGATGCTGGAGCCAGAGAATAACGCACAGCGTTTAGCGCTCCAGCTTGAGCTGTTGGAGGCGGGGTATGCCGATATTCTCTGCGGCTCTGATTCGATCGCGACTGAGGTGCATCAGGTCCGCTTTAAAGATGGACGTCTCTACGAACTGCTTGCAATGCGTTTTGTGCCCGATATTGGCCAGCCCTTTACCCTGAAGCTCTGGATTGATCAGACAGAGCGAGAGGGCGAGCAACGCGATGTTGAGCAGCATCTAAACCTACTCAAAACTCTGACCGATCTGCTGCCTGATCAACTCTTTTTTAAAGATACCTCTCTTTGCTACACCGAGGTGAATGAGAGTTTTGTTGTACATCATAAACTTGAATCCAGTGATGCCATTCTCGGGCTCTCCGACAGCACGCTGCTGACAAAAGCCTACGCTCAACGCACCGCCGAGGAGGATCGCTACATCCTTGAGACCGGCAAGCCGATGATCAGTGAACTGCGTGAAGAGGTACGACTCAACGGCGATCACGTCTGGAATCAGACCACCAAGTTGCCTTTTTACGACAGTGTTGGCGAGGTTGCGGGGATTTTCGGTTTCTCGCTAGATGTGACCGATCAGCGTCGTAACGAGCAGCTCATCTGGCGTCAAGCCAACTATGATCATCTAACACAGCTCCCCAATCGTCGCCTACTCGCGGAGCGTTGGCACAGTGCTTGGCAAGCGCACCTGCGTGACCCTAAGGGTATCGGCCTGATATTGGTTAATCTGGACCAGTTCAAATTGATAAACGATAGCCTAGGCTTTCAGACCGGTGAGCAATTATTAGTCAGTGTTGCTGAGCGGCTGCGCCGTTGCACCCGAGGTAAGGACTCGATCGCACGCCTGAGCGGCGATGAATTTGCCATTCTGGCAACAGATATTAAAACGGATGAGGATCTTGAGGTGGTTGTACACAAGGTTCTCAAGCAGTTTAGTGAGCCGTTTATGCTGGCTGGTCATCCGGTAACGGTGCACGCAAGTGTTGGGGTGGCGCTGGCACCCGAGGATGGTAGCGACTTGGATGAGATCACCATGCATGCTGACCAGGCGCTGCATGAGGCCAAGCGTAATGGCGGTAAAGCTTGGGTACGCTATTCAGAGGCTTTACATACGAGTGTCTCTAAACAGTTTAATCTCGCCAATGACCTGCGTTACGCGGTCAAAAATCAGGAGTTCTCGATCAATTTCCAACCCATAGTCGATCTGCAGAGCGATCTGGAGTGGGTTAAGGTTGAGACGCTTATCCGTTGGCATCATCAGCACCGTGGTTGGGTATCGCCGGCTGAATTCATACCTGTGGCAGAGCAGACCGGGCTGATTGTAGAGATAGGTGAGTGGGTATTCCAGGAGTCGATTGAACGGTTGGCTGAGATTCAGGCCGCGACAGGCCTGCACTTGCGAGTTTCGATTAACGTCTCACCTTTGCAACTCAAGGCGGACGGGTTCAACCCCGACGCTTGGGTTGAGAAGGCCAAATCGCTGGGCATCGCACCCAACGCGTTAGTTGTAGAGATCACCGAAGGGATGTTCCTAGATCCTGATGAGAAAGTGCTCGGGCATCTGAACCGTTTGTCTCAGCTAGGTGTGCTGATCTCACTGGATGACTTTGGTACCGGTTATGCGTCGGTCTCCTTTCTGGAGAACTTCTCAGTGGATGTTTTGAAGCTTGATCGCGCCTTTGTGAACGACGCGGAGAAGACACCTAAACGTCGAATTCTCGCCGAAGCGATCATCAATATGGCGCATGCGTTAGAGCTAGAGGTGGTTGCAGAGGGAATAGAGACCGAGGCGCAGAGCGAGTGGCTACGCGCCGCCGGTTGTGAGTACGGTCAGGGGTACTTCTACTCCAAACCGCTAACGCCCGGGAAGCTACAAGCGCAGCTTCTCGAACGTAAAGTCCAGCATTAATGGTTGATCATCACCATGGCTAGGCCGGTGATAGACATCAACACAGTGTATGGCAGTGCCATCCAAACCATCGTGCCGTATGACAAGCGGATCAGAGGTGCGATAGCCGAAGTTAGCAGGAACAAGAAGGCTGCCTGCCCGTTTGGCGTCGCGACTGATGGGATGTTGGTGCCGGTATTGATCGCTACAGCCAGTGAATCGAAGTGCTCACGGGTGATTTCGCCCGCATTCAAGGCTGCAACGATTTCGTTGATGTAAACAGTCGCTACAAAGACGTTATCGCTGATCGCAGAAAGTATGCCGTTCGCAACAAAGAATACTGCTGGCTGGGCCGAGACGTCTAGCGACAGAGCATAAGCAATAATCGGTTCGAACAGATGCTGTTCGTGGATCACGGAAACAACAGCGAAGAACACTACCAGCAGAGCTGTGAACGGCAGCGCCTCTTCAAAGGCTTTACCGATCTGATGCTCTTCGGTGATGCCGTTAAATGAGGTCAGCAGAATAATAACTGTCAGGCCGATCAGACCCACCTCTGCTAGATGCAGCGCTAGAGCAAAGATCAAGAACACACCCACCAACGCTTGGATAAGTAGCGCAGCGCGGTCGTTTTTCGATTTCTTTGCCGATTGAGACTGAGCGTAATCGACTAGAATCGCCCGAACGGTTTTGGGCAGACGTGCGCCGTAACCAAACTTGCGGGTCTTCTCCAGCATCCAACAAGTCGCCAAGCCTACAAATAACACCGGGATAGTGATCGGTGCCATACGGGTAAAGAACTCCACAAAGTCCCAACCAGCGCGCTGTGCGATTAGCAAGTTCTGTG
>JAYQBD010000044.1:0-15642 GCA_038137135.1 Oceanospirillaceae bacterium
AAACAAAAAAACCGGCGCACTCGCACCGGTTTTTTAGAGGTAAGCAGCTCGCCCTAGAGACCGATAAACGGCTGAACCAGCTTACCCATCAGGCCACTGAACTTCAGCGGCGCGTCAGTCGCGATCAGACAGATACACTCGTGTTCAGTATCTACGATAGGCTGGTGCTCTAGCTGATCATCCAAATCTGCAACATCACCGACCTGGAAACGGCCGATCTCATCGCTGTATGAACCGCGCAAAATAAGCGTCAACTCACTGCCCGTGTGCGTGTGATGAGGCACAGAGACCCCTGGCTGAATACGCAACAGTCGGGCTGCGCCTGTTCCACCCAGTTTGAGGTCGTACTGTTGAACACCTAACCCCATAGTCTTCCAGTCGAGCGCGTTCAAGTCATCGCCGATATACTCTACCAACGACGCTGGTACTTCTGCGTTGCGAGACCGAGAGACCGCTGGAACCTCAGGCTCCACATCGTCCAACATACTGAGCACCTGATCTAAGGAGCCGCTCTTCATGGCCACTGGCTCTATCTGACGCAACAGATCCCCGCCAATTCTATTCGACGTCTGCACCTGCTCCATGCAGTGCCCACACATCTCCAAGTGACTCTCAACCAGCAACGCCATCCCTTTATTCAGCGTGCCACTTGAGTACGCAATTAGAGTTGCGTCGTCAAAATGGTGACTAATCTTCACTTTTCTCCCCCCAGTGCGCTTTCAACTTGGAAAACGCCAAACGTAATCTTGATTTAACACTGCCAAGAGGTATTCCGAGTTGCTCCGCAATCTCTGAGTGACTCTTGCCTTCATAGTAGGAAAGATAGAGAACCTGGGCCTGGGCCTCTGGTAGCTTAGCGATGGCATCCTCCATCCGCTGAGCGACTACTGCATGCTCGCCGTAGTGCCGTTGATCTGGATCGGCCTCCTCTTCGGGGAGCTCGTACTCCACTGCTTTTTCACGACGCAGCCGGTCAATGCACTGATTCCGCGCCAAAGTGAAAATCCACGTACTTGCACTCGCTTTAGAGCGGTTGTACAGATGGGCTTTGCGCCACACCGCCAGCATTGACTCTTGCGTTAGCTCTTCGGCCGCCGCTGGATTCATGCCAAACCGGATGATATAGGCTTTGACGCGGGGTGCGAAATATTCGTACAGTCGAGAAAATTCCAACTTATCACGAGACTCAGCTAACGAACTGAGGCACGCCGACCATTCGTCGCGTATTCTTTTCTTTTTATCTTCAACAAGCGCAGCTGCAGCGTTCACATCAGCTTCCTCGGTCTTATCTTTACTCACTGACCACCTCTACGCTCATTTTATTATGGCGGATCACTCACACTACTCTCATTTTACTTGATAAACCACCCTGTCACCGTTGATCCACAAACCGAGGCCAGCCCGTAAACCACACATTAGTTTTGTGGGATTAGAAGGAAGCTGATGAACATCCACTATATAAAGCCGCTCAAGATCGCTGTGATCGGTTCGGGAATTTCAGGACTGTCGGCGGCTTGGCTGTTGAACAAGCGACATGATGTCACGCTGTTTGAGAAGGATGATCGCCTCGGAGGCCACACCCACACGGTTGATATCGAAACGCCGGAAGGAAAACGTGGGGTCGATACCGGCTTCATCGTTTACAACCCGGTTAACTACCCCAACCTGATCAGCTTGTTTGACCATTTGGACGTTGAAAACACCGAAACCGATATGACCTTTGGTGTTTCAGTGGATCAAGGACGAATAGAGTACAGCGGTTCGGGACTGAGCGGATTCTTCGCCAAACGCTCTCAAATAGGCTCACCGCGTCACTGGCGACTGCTACGGGATATTCTGCGGTTCTACAAGGACTCAGATCGACTATTAAATGACCCAACACTCGAACAGTTATCGCTGGGCCAACTGTTGAAGCGGGAAAAATACAGCCACACCTTTATTCACGATCACCTTATCCCAATGAGCGCAGCCATTTGGTCGACACCCGCGCAAAAGATGCTGGAGTACCCAGCGCTGACGTTCATGCGATTCTGCATGAACCACGGGCTGGTACAATTAGACGACCGCCCCCAATGGCGAACAGTGGTTGGCGGGAGCCGTAACTATGTCGACAAGATCGCTGCAACTCTGGATGGCAAGATCCGCCTCAACGCCCACATCCACAAAGTACACCGTCGCGGTGGCAAGGTGATCCTTGAACACCATCACGGGAAAACTGAAGAGTTCGACCATGTTGTGATGGCCTGTCACGCAGACCAGTCTTTGGCGCTACTAGCCGACCCTACTCCAGAGGAGAAGCGCCTGCTCACAGCTTTCCCATATCAGCGCAACCGTGCAATTCTGCACACCGACGCGCGTCAAATGCCCAAACGCCGCAGCGCCTGGTCAGCCTGGAACTACCTTGCCGAATCCAAATCGGATAGCGAGGATGTCGCGGTAACCTACTGGATGAATAAGCTCCAGCCTCTGAACACCAGTAAGGAGGTATTCGTCACGCTGAATCCGCTGGAGGAGCCGAGTGAGGGTAGCATTCTTGGAAGTTACCTCTATGATCACCCAGTGTTCGATATGAAGTCGATTGCGGCACAGAGAGAGCTCTGGTCGCTCCAAGGCGTAAACCAAACCTGGTTCTGCGGCGCTTGGTGGGGCTATGGCTTTCATGAGGATGGTCTCCAGTCCGGCTTGGCCGTGGCTGAGAATCTTGGACGCGTTGAGCGCCCCTGGCAGTTGGACAACCCAAATAGCCGTATCCACGCGCCAACGCTTAAACGTCACTCAAAAGGTGAAGTCGCGTAATGCGCTCAAGACTCTACGCAGGGCAGGTGATGCATCATCGCTTTATGCCTAAACGTCATCGTTTCATCTACCGCGTCGTATCGATGCTGCTTGATCTTGATGAGGCGGCTACTAACAGCCTTCGTTTAAAGCTCTTCTCGATCAATCGGTTCAACCTCTTCTCCTGGCGCAACCGAGATCATGGAAACGGGACGGATGCGCCCCTCGCCGGACAAATCAGAGCGCTGCTGGAGGAGCGAGGTTTCTCGCAGTTCAAACACCGCATACAGCTGCTCTGTTACCCCCGAATTTTGGGTTTTGTATTCAATCCTTTGAGCGTCTACTACTGCTACGACACCAATGACCGACTCGGTGTGATTCTGTATGAGGTCTCCAACACCTTTGGCGAGCGCCACACTTACTGTATACCAGTGCCCGACCAAGCAAAAGTGGTACGCCAACAGGCGACCAAGGCCTTCTACGTTTCACCCTTCATGCCGATGTCGGCAGACTACCAATTTCGCATGGTGCCACCTGACTCGCAGGTCGCCGTCTGTATTCGCCAGACGGAGAATAAGCAGTCGCTGCTGCATGCAACCTTTACCGGTGAGCGCCGCGAACTGAACGACAAAGCGCTTTTGGGCGTATTTGTAAAATACCCGTTGATGACGCTAAAGGTGATCGCCGGCATACACTGGGAAGCACTACAGCTCTGGCGTAAGGGCGTCAAACTGCAGCCCCGCGTCGCAACAGAGAATAATAGAATTACCCTAGGTTCCCCGATGGAGGCGTCGCAACATGAAACCCTCTGAGTACTCAACAGCTACTCCAACTCAGGTTCTACCGCAAAGCGAAGGTTGGCTCGCTAAGCACTATCTTTCGAAGGTATTGAGTCATTTACCGAAACTAGAATACGGTACCCTTAGCCTATTTCTGCCCAACGGCAAAGAGCTTCAGTTTGGTAACGCCTCGCCCGGCGAGCCTCGAGCCGAAGTAAGACTCAACAGTCTAAAACCCATTTCACGCCTGATCCGCTCAGGTTCGGTGGGCTGGGCCGAGAGCTACATGGCAGGTGAGTGGGACACCCCCGATCTTACCGAGATGATTCGCTGGGGTGCGGGCAACGAACACCAGATGGAGGAGGTTGTGGGTGGCAGCACGCTGCTCAATTTCTTTAACCGACTGATTCACCTAGCACGCGCCAACACCCGCAGTGGCAGTCGCAAGAACATCTCTTACCACTACGATCTTGGCAACGACTTCTACGAGCTCTGGTTAGATCCAAGCATGACCTATTCGTCAGCTCTGTACGATCAAACAGAGGATCTTTTTGAGGCTCAGCAGACCAAATATCGTCGAATTTGTCAGATGCTTGATATCCAACCTGGCGAGACAGTTCTGGAGATTGGTTGCGGTTGGGGTGGATTTGCCGAGCTCGCTGCGCGCGAATTCGGCGCCCAAATCACTGGTATCACGCTCTCTAAAGAGCAATTAGCTTATGCCAAAGCGCGGATTGAGCAGCAAGGCCTTAGCCAGCAAGCGCAGTTCCACTTGATCGACTATCGCGATGTTAGCGGACAGTACGATCACATTGTTTCCATTGAGATGTTCGAGGCGGTTGGCGAAGAGCACTGGCCAACCTACTTCAACCAGGTGAAGCGTCTCCTGAAACCGGGCTCAAGCGCACTGCTACAAATTATCACCATCGCTAATGAGCGTTTCGATAGCTACCGCAAATCAGCCGACTTCATACAGAAATACATCTTTCCTGGCGGTATGCTACCTAGCCCCGAAGCCTTGGAGCGAGAGTTCGACAACGCGCAGCTAAGGTTTGAAGATTCGCTCTACTTCGGCAAGGATTACGCGCGCACCTTGGCACAGTGGCGCCACGCCTTCCTGGCACAGTGGCCACGCATTCAAGCACAAGGATTTGACGAGCGTTTTCGCCGAATGTGGCTTTACTACCTGTGTTACTGCGAGGGAGGCTTTGCGGAAAGCTCCATCGACGTAGGTCTATTCAAGATTAGCAACTGATCTGCATGCAACAGCGCCAGAGTTGGATTTACGCGCTGCCGGCCCTACCGCTGGCTTTGCCAACAATGGTGCTGTTCATCTACCTTCCCACGCTCTATGTCGAGGAGTTCGGCCTCAGCTTAGCCCTAGTTGGGACGCTATTGATGCTAGCACGCGTCTCCGATCTTGTGATCGATCCTTGGGTCGGGCGACTCAATGATAATCTCTCAACTACACAGCAGCGTCAGTTGATGCTGATCGGCGCAGCCCTGTGCGGCGTTGGCCTCTTCTGGCTGACCCGACCGATCAGCGGCTGGAGTGCGAGTTCTCTGCTGCTCTCCCTCTCGATTCTCTACTTCGGTTGGACGCTGGTGCAGATACCCTATCTAGCACTTCTCCCAGGTTTGAGCACTGACAGCCGAGAGAGGACTCAGATCGCTAGTCTGCGTGAAGGTATGGGTGTCATTGGCCTACTCTTCTCTGCCGCCTTTCCGGTATTCCTGATTAATGGTGGCAGCTCAACCCTGGAGGCGCTGCGCCAGCTTAGCGATCTGAGTATCCTGCTTGTCGCCCTCACTCTGGGTTTGCTACTGACGAAACTGCACTGGCCTGAGCGCATCACACCTAGCAGCAATGCACGCTGGCTCAGTCTCTGGCGCAACCGACCGGCGCGCGTTCTGATGTTTGCCTGGTTCAGTAACGGACTGGCCAACGGCATACCAGCGGTACTGTTTCCGCTCTACATCACCGAGGTACTGAAGCTCGATGAAGCAGCACGCGCCAACTACATCCTGATCTATTTTATCTGTGCCATTCTCTCGCTACCGCTCTGGTGGCTCGCTAGCCAGCGCATCAGCCGTAAGCGTCTCTGGCAAGTAGCGATGCTGATCGCTCTGATCTGTTTTTTACCGGCGAGTCTGTTGGGCCCGAGCGACGCTAATCTATTTATGCTCATCTGTATGCTGACGGGTGCCATGCTCGGGGCCGATCTCGCTCTACCGCAGGCACTGCAAGCTGATGTGTGTGACTGGCATCGTTTCCGTTTCAAACGCGACCAAAGCGCGTCTCTGTTTGCTATCTGGAATGTATTTACCAAACTTGCGCTTGCGTTTGCGGCTCTGGTTGCGTTTGGTTTACTGGATCTCAGCGGTTTCGACCAAGATACCAATCAGGTAGGTCAATTGGCGCTGATCTACGCTTTTTTGCCCTGCGTATTGAAGTTATTAGCGATATTGATGATGGAGAAGTTCGCGCTGAGCGAGGCTCAACACACCGAAATCATCGCCCGAATAGAACGGAGAGAAGATGTATAAGCTGTTCCTCGTCGCGTTTTTAACTCTTACCTTGCAGGGTTGCACCACTATGGACATCGCCGACATGAGCAAACCAACACCCGAGCTTAGAATCGAAGAGTATTTCGATGGCAAGGTATACGCGTGGGGCATTTTTGAGGATCGATTTGGGCAGATACGACGCCAGTTCCAGGTCGAGATTGATGGCACCTGGGATGGTAAAGAACTTGTCTTAGATGAACGCTTTCTCTACGACGATGGTGAGCGTGATCAACGCATATGGACCATACGCTCAGCAGGCAACGGGCGCTACACTGGGACTGCAGCCGACGTTATTGGCGAAGCGCAGGGTATTGCCAAAGGCAATACCCTCAATTGGAGTTACCAGCTCGACCTACCGGTCGGCGACTCCACCTGGAAGGTAACCTTCGATGACTGGATGCTACTACAGGAGGGCGGCGTTCTGATCAATCGCGCGTTCGTTAAGAAGTGGGGATTTACTATCGGCAGCGTTACGCTTAGCTTCCAGCGGAGCGATCAACTTCAGGCAGTGCCATTCGCCCTTTAAGCCGGCGCAACAGTGCTCCAATTAAAGGCAGTTTTAGATAGATCGGCGCGCTATCCCAATAGTCTAGATGTTCACTTATCAGCCCTTGATTGTTGAACTGCAGGCGTGACACCCCCTCCACATCCAGACGGCCCAATACCGGCAATTGTGCACTGAAGTGCCAGCGTATAAAGCCTGTATCGCCGCCAAGACGGTGCTCCAACACACTAAACTTGGGCACTTCGCTGCGCTCAAACATATCCTGCAAGATCGCCTGCATCTTGCCTATGCCACGCACATCGTTGAAGGGGTCGCGAAAGTGAATATCTTCGCTGACCCAATTGGAAAATTCAGGAATGCGCGCGGGAGTGAGGTTGGCGAAGAGTTCCAAATACCCCTGACAAACCTCTTCGTGTGGATGATTCATTGTGCGGTAATTCTCTTAATCAGAGCGAAGTAGAGCCTATAGGGTAGCATGCTTAGCGCTCTCAAAGTGCCGGCAAAGAGGGTGGGAAAACGAATCTCAAAGGCGGTACCGTCTAAGCCTTTTACAATGCGCTGAGCAGCCTCATCCGCATCGATAAGACTGGGCATCTCAAACTGGTTACGATCTGTTAATGGTGTTCTGACAAACCCAGGATTGATCAGGCGCAGGTCGACGGGCCCGTCCTCAAGCTCGACTCGCAAAGCCTCGGTAAGGTTGATCAGTGCAGCCTTACTGGCACCATAGGCCGCGGCCAAGGGCAGACCTCGGTAGCCCGCTAACGAAGCGACCACCGCCAACTGCCCGCCCTGCACACACAGATCAGGTAGGATCTTTTCAATAAGGCGCGTCACCCCGTAAAAGTTCACATTCATTAGGTGTTCAACGGTCTGCTGATTAAACTCTGCCGCCGGCATTTCGCGATGATCGCCTGCGTTGAGGATAATTCGATTCACCTTTCCCGCTGCATCACTGACTTGCCGCCAAGCTTCAGCACAGGCCTGAGCGTCCGTTACATCTAGTACCAGCGCAGAGACCTGCCCTTGCAATGACTCTGCTTCAGCCACAACCTGCGATAAAACCTCGGTGCGACGCCCACTGATCCAGACCTGAGCGCCACGGCGTGCATATGCCAGCGCTAGCTCGCGACCAATTCCCGTGCCGCCACCGGTAATCCAAACAGACTCCATGGAGCTCCTTAATTCTGCCTGCAGTTATTTGTGTTCGATCGTTGTGCGTCTTAAATTTGAGCGCCGCGCCAGCGAACATCGATGGTTGAACCATCTTTCGCTTTGAAAGTCATACCGCGCCAGATCCCGCTCTGGTCATACCAACTCAACGTATTGTCCAAATCGCCACCTAAACGAAAGCCGGTCACCGGTACTGCCAATCCATCAATCGTCCACACTTGTTCTGCCTCGGACTGCACGGCAATCTCACTCGTTTTACCATTTAAGGTGTTCAGTACTTGCGATTGAGTAAGAATCGTATCGAACCAGTGATGGGTAGTCAGCAGATTCGCAGGTAACAGACGCTCGCGGCCCTTTTGATCAATTACCTCCAGCAGATCGCCCTGCCGCCTAGCCTTAATCTGCTCTTCATCGCCATTGGTCACCATATTCACCACCAGCGACTCTAGCTGATCATCACGCCAAACCTCCTGCGCGCGGTAGTTATAGTCGTAACTGAACAGGCCAAAGATCCTGGTTTCGATCCTCATCTCAACCTCTACCTTCAACTGTTCCTGAGAGTGTTCAAAGTTGATTCGGTATTGGCCAACAGGCTTGTCATTGCGGTAGACATCATAGTTAACGATAGGGTCGTAGCGCTCGGCTCGCTCAAGCAGTCCTGAGGCGCGCGCATCTGCACCGACCAAACCAGTGCCAACCAAGACAACAAAAGCGAAGAAAGCCGAGAGAGTGCGCATCACTATGCTCCTACTAGTTATCTATGCGTACGAGACAATAGAAGTCTGCGGTTCATCTTGGCTCGATCGCCGAATTTAGCTAGTCTGAGCTACCTACTAATTGACTGTGTTAATCACTCGGAGATACAGATGCGCAAAGCCCTCTGCCTAGCCTTAGGTTTAACAGCATTTACCAGCCTGGCCGTACAGGCTGAAGTGACTGTAGTTATGGACACTAGCCTTGGTGAGATTGAGCTGAAACTGGATGACGAAAAAGCACCGATAACCGTGGCTAACTTTGTTCAGTACACAGAAACTGGACACTATGACGGCCTGATTTTCCATCGCGTGATCCCCAACTTTATGATTCAAGCCGGCGGCATGGACGCGGATATGCAACAGCGCGACACCCAAGCACCGATTAAAAATGAGTCGAGTAACGGACTGCGCAACGTGCGCGGTAGTATCGCCATGGCACGGACCCAAGCATTGGACAGCGCCACGTCCCAATTCTTCATAAATACCAAGGATAATCCATCCCTGAACGATGGCGGCCCCTACGGTGGCTACGCGGTCTTTGGCAAGGTAAGCCGTGGTATGGATGTGGTTGATAAAATCTCAGCCACCGAGACCGGCAGTGTCGGCTACTACCGCGACGTACCAGTCGAACCCATTGTTATCAACTCAGTGAAAGTCCTGGACTAGTACCGAAACTGACAAGCTAGTCCAGTTTCACTTTCGCGAGCCGGCGGGCGTTGCCGACGACAGTCACCGACGAAAGCGCCATCGCCGCGCCGGCAATCATTGGATTCAACAGCACACCGAGCAGTGGATAGAGCACCCCCGCCGCTACAGGTATCGCAAGTGTGTTGTAGATGAAAGCGCCGAAGAGGTTCTGCTTGATGTTGCGCACCGTTGCGCGCGAGAGCTGGATTGCATTCGCGACTGAGTGCAAAGAGTTCTGCATCAGCACTACGTCGGCCGACTCTATCGCTACGTCGGTACCCCCACCCATCGCATAGCCAACATCCGCTTGTGCAAGTGCAGGTGCATCGTTTATACCATCACCGACCATCGCAACGACTTCACCCTTGGCCTGAAGCGCTCGAATTTCTGCAAGCTTATCTTCAGGCTTCACACCCGCCTTGTAGGTATCAATACTCAATCGCGTTGCCAGTGCCTTGACGGCTAGTTCGTGGTCACCGGAGAGTAGCACCAACTTAAGCCCTGCTTTGTGCAGGCGCTGGATCGCAGCCGCGCTATCCTCTCTAATCGCATCACTCAGTGCAAATAGCGCCCTAACTTCAGTGCCAACGGCTAGCCACACCAGCGAGCAGCCCTCCTCAGCCCAACGCTCTGCTTGTTGAAGAAACGGTGTAGAGTCGACACCCTCAGACTCCAGCCAAGTTTGACTACCCAGTCGGATCTGCCGTGAATCAAACTGAGCTCTGACGCCTGCGCCGGTAATCGACTCGAACTGATCGAGACTGAGGTTCGACGCTGGCAGCGCATCCGCCAGAGCACGCGCCAAAGGGTGCTCAGAACGCTGGGCTAGAGCCTGGGCCAGGGCTTCAGCGCCACTGTCTTGAATATCCGAATGAGCGAGACTCGGCGCTCCCTCAGTGAGGGTTCCGGTTTTATCCAACACAACCGTGCTGAGCTCTTGAGCGCGTTGCAGTGCATCACCCTGACGTATCAAAACGCCGAGATCAGCCGCCCGTCCAACGCCCACCATCACCGCCATCGGTGTGGCGAGGCCTAGCGCACAGGGACACGCGACGATCAGCACAGTCAGCGCCGCGAGAATAGCGTAACTCCAACTCGGCTCAGGACCATAATTGATCCAGACAAGGTAAGTAACCAACGCAATCAACATCACCACAGGAACAAATACCGAGGCTACTCGGTCTGCCAAACGCCCCAGTGCCGGTTTAGTATTTTGTGCCTGCCGGACGGAATCCATAATCTGCGCAAGACGTGTTTTAGCACCTACCTGAGTGACGCGTACCAACAGGCTGCCCTGCTGGTTTTGGGTGCCACCCGTCACACTATCACCGGCCCTTCGGCTCACCGGAACCGGCTCACCCGAGAGCATCGACTCATCAACGTAGGTCTCACCCTCAACAACTTCGGCATCAACGGGTACTCGCTCACCCGGACGAATACGCACCAGATCGCCTGGCACCAGCATCTGAATCGAGACCTCTCGCTCCTCGTTATCGCGCACGCGAAGCGCGTGTTTGGGCTGCAAGTTCATCAATTTTCGCAAAGCCGAGGCTGTTTGGGTCCGCCCACGTGTCTCTAAAGCTTGGCCCAGTAAGATAAAGCCAATGATCATCAGTGTGGCTTCGTAGTAGAGGTGTCGAGCAGCTTCAGGAACCCACTCTGGCGCAATACTAATCGCTAACAGCAAACCAGAAGAGTAGATCCACGCGGCGCTCGTACCCAGCGCGATCAGCGTGTCCATGTTGAAGTTGAGTCGCTGCGCAGTCCTCCATGCACCTGTGTAGATATGCGCCGCGGTTTTACGCATCACCATCAGTGTAAGAACAGCTGTAATCAGACCAGAAATAAGCCCTTCAGACGCATCAAGCGGAGGAATCCAGCCCAGCATCATCTGCAGCATCAGCAACAAACCCAAGCCTAAAGCGAGCCAAGCATGTTCAAACTGCTGCTTGAGTTCAGCGCGTTGCTGCTCATCACGCGCTTCGAGATCTTCATCATTCTCGATCAGCGTAGCGCCATAGCCTGCATTGGTAATTACTTCGATCACTTTGTCGGGTTGCGCTTCGGTGTCGATGGTTGCGGTGCGCTCAGCAAAATTGATCGCGTGATCTTTAATGTCGGTCTCGGCATCCAGAGCGCGCTCGATCGAACGGACACAGCCTGCACAACTGACTTTGGAGAGGGCAAACTGATAGATACTCATATTGACTCCGTTGGCGATCAGCGGACTTTAGCTGCGTAATCACCGCTTAATTTTAGAACAGGCGCGTCGGCCTTACCCAGCGTTACCGTCAAAGGTAAGCGAGCGCGGCCCCGCTCTCTGAGGCGAGCTTCGAAGGCCTGCATCTGCTCTACTTCGGGCAGAGCGACTTGGGTCATCAAATCTTCACTAAGTGGCGCAAGGTACTCAATCTCAGAACGCGCGATCATCACATCAGCATCTATCCCGCGCGAGCGCAGCCACAGAGTAATCAGGCACCAACCACTGAGTGTCGCCAACCCCGAAGTGGATCCGGCGAAACCGGTCCCCTTATCGTTGAGGTTAGGCGTCAAAGGTGCGTGCAGACTGAGGTGCTGCCCATCAAACTCGACACGGTCAATCTGCATGGCTGCGGTCAGCGGTATCTGCTGATGCAGCCAGCTTAAAAATTCAGGCTGATGCATTAGCCCCAGCTCTGAGCCAACGTAGCGGCATCAAATTCTGGTGCTGCACGCACTTTGAGCGACTGCCCCAGGTAGACAAAGCCTACAATCTCTTCGTTGTCAGCAACGCCCAAACCCTCACGCACATCTGGGTTGTGCGTCATCGCGCCAGTACGCCACATCGCACCCAACTGCTGTGCAAAAGCGCTCTGCACAATGGCATGGGCAGCACAGCCAGCCGTGATTACCTGCTCAACTTCTGGCACTTTTGGGTGCTCCTGCTTCACGGCGATGGTCACGATAATCATAGGCGCTCTTAGCGGCATGTTACGCAGTTTCTTCTGCGCCATCTCGTCCAGTTCTGGATCTTTCTTCAAACCCGCAGCGAGGAAAAGCTCGCCCAGTTTTGCCAAGCCCTCTCCCTCAATTACAAGGAAACGGTACGGGCGTAGCATGCCATGATCCGGAGCACGACAAGCCGCATCCAGCATAATTCCCACCTGCTCTGCTGATGGCGCGGGCGCGCGCAGCGCAGGTGTTGATGTGCGTTGTGTCAGAAGCTCAAGAGCATCCATGATCGTCTCCTACTGGCGCGAAAGGCGCAGGTTTTTCGGCCGCTCGTTCAGACTCGAGCGGAAAGGGTTAATATCTAGGCCGCCGCGGCGCACGTAGCGCGCGTAGACACTCAATTTTTGTGGTCTGCAGCGGTTCCAGATATCCATAAAGATGGTCTCAACACACTGCTCATGAAAATCGCCATGCTCGCGATACGAAATAAGGTAAGCGAGAAGACCAGACTCATCAATCTTCGGCCCCTGGTAGCTTATTTGCACACTCGCCCAGTCCGGCTGACCAGTCACAGGGCAGTTAGATTTAAGCAGGTGGCTCACCAGCGACTCGGATACCGACTCTCCAGTAGAGCTAAGTAACTGGGGAGCGGGCTCATAATGCTCAATATCAACATCCAGCGCATCGATACAACGCCCCTCGAGCCGGCCTATCTCAGCGTTATCCTGAGGATAGGTAATCAGCACCTCAACCTCACCGCCGGCGGCTTTCGACAGGTCCTGCTGCATCAACTTCACCACCTCAGCCTCAGAAGCAAAGCGCGTCAAATTGAACGAGTTGAGGTAGAGCTTGAACGACTTCGACTCAATGATGTGGGTAGAGCTTGCGGGCAGACGGAACTCAGCCAGAGCAACAACCGGCTTGCCTTTGGCATTCAGCCAGCTCACCTCATAGGCGTTCCAGATGTCGACACCACGAAATGGCAAGGCGGTGCGCTCTACGCCCTGACGTTTCCAGTTGATATCGCGCTCAATTGGGTAGAGCAACTCTGGGTCGTAGCGGTTTACATAGACCGTACCCTTGCCCAGAGGTGAATGAAGTACTGACTCGTGTTCAGACATTAGCTACGAATCCCCCGACCAATTTTAAGCAGATGAAGTGCGATTGCAGAGAGCACAACGACAAAGAGTCCAATCATCCCCAGTGCAAAACCAACATCGATATCGCTAACTCCCAGTACACCATATCTGAAGGTGTTTACCATGTAGAGAATCGGGTTGAGCTGCGACACCCACTGCCAGAAATCAGGCAGCATCGAGATGGAGTAGAAGACGCCACCCAGGTAAGTCAGCGGCGTTAGTACGAACGTCGGGATAATGGAGATATCGTCAAAAGTATTAGCGAACATCGCATTAAGGAAGCCGCCTAAAGCGAAAACGACCGCCGTTAGGAACACAATGACAACAGTGATCAGCGGGTGCGCCAGACTCAGGTCCGTGAAGAAGAGCGACAGCGCAGTAACAATAATACCGACCATCAAACCTCGCGCCACGCCACCGATAACAAACCCTGCCAGAATCACCCAGTTGGGTACCGGTGCAACGAGCAACTCCTCGATATGTCGCTGCATCTTGGTGCCAAAAAACGACGACACAACGTTACCGTAAGAGTTGGTAATCACCGACATCATGATCAGGCCCGGCGCGATATACTGCATATAATCATAGCCGCCCATCTCACCAATACGTGAACCAACCAGGTTACCGAAGATAATAAAGTAGAGCGTCATCGTAATTGCAGGTGGTACCAGTGTCTGAACCCAGATGCGGGTAAAGCGGCGCACCTCTTTCACTACAATCGTCCAGAAGGCCGTCCAGATAATTTGAGAGTTCATTAAGCGGCCCCCTCCTTCTGCTGTTCAACTAAGGAGACAAACAGCTCTTCTAGGCGGTTGGCTTTATTACGCATACTCAGCACTTTGATCTCTGCGCGGTTTAGGTGCTCGAAAACACTGTTAAGACCTGACTCTTTGGGCACATCAACTTCCAATGTATGTGGGTCACTTAAGCGTACCGTAAGACCAGCAATCTCAGGAACGTCAGCCATATCCTCGGCTAGATCGAGAACAAAAGTTTCCATATTAAGTTGCGCCAGCAACGCCTTCATTGAGGTGTTCTGCACAATCTCGCCCTTATCAATGATGGCGATATTGCGGCAGAGTGATTCGGCCTCTTCGAGATAGTGGGTCGTCAGGATGATCGTCGTTCCCGCCGCGTTGATCTTACGCAGGAATTCCCACATTGAGCGACGCAGTTCGATATCAACGCCCGCTGTAGGCTCGTCAAGAATCAGTAGTTTAGGGTCGTGCACGAGCGCACGCGCAATCATCAAGCGACGCTTCATACCACCTGACAGCATGCGCGAAACGTTATCGCGTTTCTCCCACAGGCCCAGCTCTTTAAGATAAAACTCAGCACGTTCCAGCGCCTGCTTGCGACCGATACCATAATAACCCGCTTGGGTGACGACGATATCCAGAACTTTCTCAAACTGGTTGAAGTTAAACTCCTGCGGCACGATCCCCATGCTGAGCTTCGCTTCAGTCGGGTGGGTATCCGTATCAAAGTCAAAAACCTGAACGCTCCCCTGCGTCTTATTCACTAAAGAGGTTACGATTCCCAAGGTTGTCGATTTACCCGCGCCATTGGGCCCTAAGAGCGCAAAGAAGTCCCCCTTCTTCACTTCTAGATCTATACCTTTCAGTGCCTGAAAGCCGTTGTCATACGTCTTGCGCAGATTACTAATCCGCAGTGCGACATCCATAGGGTGAATCCTTCTGCTAACTTCTCGTTGAGATGGGGCCAAAAGCGGCGTAAATCAAGGTAAACTAGCCCCAATTTCCATTCTACCTGTTTCAGGAGCGCTTAGGGTGACCAGTTTTCATCAGTTCCACCTAAATCTACTCAAACTCGGCTACAACAACCTGATTAAGCAACCGCCGTTTAGTCGGTCTGAGGATGACTACTCTGCTGAAGCTGACGAGTTGCTTGCGCTGTTCCAAGAGACTATTACCCTCTACCAAGAGCATGCAGCCGAGGCTTTTGATCTGGGCCAGGTATTGATGACACGCCTGGTACGCAACTATCCACAACTGACACAGCTACTCGCGCGCGATCTTCTTTGGCTTTTTGGCGGTGATTGTATTCACTACCTCGCTGATGAGGAGATCAGTGATTTTCAGGCACTGGATGAGGCGCGCTACATTAAAGAGGCACAGAATGAAGCCTACGATTATCTTGAGTTGCGTAACGTAATGATTGGCGAAGTCCAAAACACGCAGACGCATTGAAACCAGAGCGGCCTGCCGCTTTGTTCAAATTTAAGTAGGTGAAACAGAGCTCTCGGAGTGAGAGAGAATGGAGCGGGATATCGGGCTCGAACCGACGACCTATACCTTGGCAAGGTATCG
>JAYQBD010000045.1:0-15607 GCA_038137135.1 Oceanospirillaceae bacterium
GGCTCGTACCGCACTATGCTCGTTGCCCGCGCAACCTCATCACCTATACGGTCCAGCATCATGCGCTCGACGCCGGGCATAGGCGATGCGCTCCACTGATACTGATCGGGACGAATGACAACGGCACGGTCAAAGTCGGCGTGTAGGCGCACAGATCACTCCTTTAAAGGGCTTTGAGGGTCGGTGTGATTATAAGGTAATCGATCGATTTTGGTTCGCCGCTTTTCTTAAACTTAGGCTGAGCGATGTTTCAGCAGCTTATGCAGTTCATCGACAATGATCAGAATTAAAGCGATGCCAAGCAGGTTGAACCAGGTGGTCAGGTCAACCGGTTCCAGATCCAATAGAGATGAGAGCCCAGGCGTCTGCATAGCAATGATATGAATACTCTGTGCGGCTAGCATTCCGCCGATCAAAAAGGGGTTGGTTAGCAGTGAAATTCTAAATATCGAACGTGTCTCAGAGCGGCTGTTGAGCACATGCACATTCTCAAACAGCACCATCAGCAGCAGCGTGATATTGCGAGCACTCTCCACATCAACGCCGTTGCCGATCTGCCAAGCGAATACTGCGAAGGCTAACCCACCCATAACCACTGCATTGATCAGCACGCGTTCTACCATCAAACGGTTAAATATCGGCTCCTTGGGTGGTCTTGGACGGCGTTTAAGCTCGTCACCCTCTTCAGGTTCAAAGGCGAGAGCCACATCCTGAATACCGTTGGTTACAAGGTTGAGCCAGAGTAACTGAATAGGGAAGAGTGGAATAGGTAAACCGAACAGCACGCTGAGGATAAACAGGGTGATTTCGGCTGCCCCGGTGGAGATCAGTAGAAAGATCACTTTGCGGATATTGTTGTAGACGATACGTCCCTGTTTGATCCCTTCGACAATTGAAGCGAAGTTATCATCGGTGATTATCAAGTCCGAGCTCTCGCGCGCGACATCGGTTCCCCGTTTACCCATCGCGATACCCACATGGGCGTTATGCAGTGCCGGCGCATCGTTGACGCCATCCCCGGTAACTGCAACGAACTCTCCGTCTTTGATGAGCTGCTGCACAATCTGCAGCTTCTGTGTGGGTTCAATACGTGCAAATACGCGGGTACTCGCCACCAGTCTACTGAGCGCTCCGCTATCGTCTTGCTTGTCCTGGGCAACAGCAGCGGCGATCTGTACACCGGTTACCGCCTCTGTTTGCTGATCCGCAATCTTCAACTCGCGCGCGATCGCTAGAGCGGTTTGTGGATGGTCGCCGGTGATCATTGCCACTTCGATATGCGCCGCGCGACACTGAGCTATAGCATCGGCGGACTCTGCGCGCAGCGGGTCAATCATGCCGACTAAACCCAGAAAATCCAGGCCGGTAAGTTGCTCCTCAATGTCGATACTGGCATCCGCCTCACGACTGGCGCAGGCCAGCACACGCAAGCCGCGCTGAGCCATCGCGATGAGTTGCTGCTGAACCTCCAGCTGGACCGACTCACTGTTCGGGCACATCGCCAATACCTGCTCCATGCTACCTTTGACCATCAGGCGTGGGCCGTCAGCGTATTGGTTTAGGCTGGCACTAAAGCCTCGCTCCGATTCGTAAGGGATACTTTGTAGTTCAGTATGGCGATGCTGGAGTTCAGTATGGTCTACACCGAATTTCGCCGCCAATACTAAAAAGGCTAGGTCCACACCATCACCGTTGGCGATAAGCTCGCCCTCCACAAGCCGGTACTCGGCTTCATTTGTCAGCGAGGCACACTCAATAAGCGCCCGCAGTGGCTCGTCATCAACGCCTTCACCGTCCAGTGATTCAATCTCGCCATGCGCGTCCAGGCCCTCACCACTGACACGATAGCGTTGATTGTTCGCCAACCAAATCTCGCGAGCGGTCAGTTCGTTCACTGTCAGCGTGCCGGTTTTATCTGAGGCGATGTACGTGCATGAGCCTAGCGACTCAACGGCAACCAGACGTCGTACGATGACGCCGGCCTTCGACATGCGCCGCATTCCGATGGCCAGTGCGACGGTTATTGCTGCCGGTAGCCCTTCGGGAATTGCGGATACTGCAAGAGCAACGCCCATCAGGAAGACCTGCGCCAAAGGCTCGCCACGCGATAGTGTGATCAGAAAGAGTAGGGCGATAATTAGTAGAACAGCAACTGAAATTCTGAGTGTGAAGGCCTCTATGCGTTTCAGCAGTGGTGGCTTGGCGGTCTGCTCTTGGGTAATACTTTCAGCAATCTGTCCAAGCTGGGTCGCCATGCCCGTCTCTGTTACCTCCGCGTAGGCTCTGCCGTGCGTCACGATGGTGCCGGCAAAGAGTCTATCGCGTTGTTCTGCCAGTGACAGTGAGGGTTGTTCAAGCGGTGTTGCTGATTTCTCTGCCGCAACGGACTCTCCGGTAAGCAGAGACTCGTCTACCAATAGATCCTGACAGCGGATCAGCTGCATATCGGCGCCGACGCGGTCACCGCTTACCAACATCACCAGGTCACCCGGAACAAGTTGCTTCACCTCTATCCGCAGCGTAATGCCATCGCGAATAACATTGGTGAACTGAGGCACCATCGAGCGCAGTGCGGCGGCCGAGCGTTCAGCCGAGTGCTCTTGAAGGGTTCCGATCAATGCATTCAGTAGTAGAACGACAAAGATAAAAAAAGCATTAACCGTCTGTCCAAGCGCAAGGGAGACGACAGAGGCAGCGAGCAAAACATAGATAAACGGGCTTTTAAACTGGCTTAATGCGATAGAGAGTAGTGTCTGCTGGGCTTTTTGCGGCAGTTCGTTGGGGCCGAATTGCTCCAGCCGGTGAGCGGCTTCCGCTGCGCTTAGCCCCGTCTGTTCCATCGATATGTTCCATTTTGGCTGAATCTAGCAGCAGTATAGTCCAGATGCCCGTTCACTCAGCTTTCAGCCGGTTGTGCCATACTAAAAGCATGAGACAGATCAAACTTTTTATCAGTACATTAGTGTTGATAGCCAGCTCGGTTCAGGCGATGGATCTGCGCGACTGGAAAGAGCGCTCGTTTGACGGCAACACTGACTATACGCATGACGGCACGGCTATTCGGGGCGAGACTCGCGGCGCTGCCTCAGTGCTTTATAAAGAGGAGAAGATCGACCTAAGCAAGACGCCTATCTTGAACTGGCGTTGGAAGATCTCAAATACCTATGGCACCGAACATAATGAGCAGAGTAAATCCGGTGATGACTATCCAGCCAGGCTCTATGTGGTGGTGAAAACGGGATTCTTACCCTGGCAAACTCTCGCGCTCAACTATGTCTGGTCATCGAATCAGCCGATGGGTACCAGCTGGAAGAACGCGTTTACCGACAAAGCAGTGATGGTGGTGCTTGACTCGGGCGAGGAGAATATTAACCTCTGGCAGTCTCATAGCCGCAATGTGATTGAGGATTTCAAAACCTACTTCGGCGAAGAGGTTGATACGTTGGATGGCTACGCCATTATGGTTGATGGCGATAATACCGGGCAGAGTGCTACGGCTTGGTTTGATGCAATTGAATTTACAGGCGAATAGCCCGTTGAGTGTTTAGGCTTAGTCCCAGACTTCTCGCAGCGGCTCGCCGAAGTCGTCGTAGATCACTTTACGCTGCGGCTTGCGCAGCTTCTTCAGCAGGCCGGGCTTCTCTTTGGCGACACGGCGCGCATCGATGGTCTGCAGCACCTTATCGCAGGGGGTACGACTCTCTTTGGGCTTACCGTCATGGAATACCGGGCGAATCAGATTACCTTGGGTTACGCCGCTGAGCCCGCGAGGAATCTGCTTGACCTCACCGCCGGCGCGCACGTACGCATCCATTTGAGCTTGGAGCTCAGCACGAATTTCGGCTTTGGTTTTGCGGTTAAACAGCATTCAGACTCTCTCAAAGTGCGTTGCGAAACTGGTTACTAGTCTAGCAAAGCCTCAGACCTATCGAAACGTTATCAGGAAAATTTGGTTGAATTTTAATCAATCTGCAACAGAGCAGTTCTTCTCAAGAAACTCGCGCGACAGCTCAAAGGTTTTAAGCTCGCGCGTAGTCGGGCAGGTGAAGGCTAATTTCACGGCAAACAGTTGCAAGCCCAGCTTGTTTTTATTGCCCTTGCCATACTTCGGATCACCCATGACCGGATGTTGAATTCGATCCAAATGACGTCGAATCTGGTGGGTGCGTCCCGTCAGAATCTCTACATCGAGCCAGCTGGTATTGCTGGCAGAGTCGTAGCTAAGTCGAGTGAAGCGAGTCTGTGCCGCTTTGCCATCAAGCTTTGTACTGATCTCGCCATGCGCGGGTGTCTCGCCCAGCGTCTGACAGAGGTAGTGTTTGGTCACGCTGCGCTTTTGGAACTGCTCGGATAGGTTGGCGGCGATACCCTGAGAGTGTGCCAATAGCATCAACCCGGCCGTTTCCCGATCGAGGCGGTGCACCACAAAGGCGGTGCGTTTGGGCTCAAGAGTCTGCTCGGCGATACGCTGAATCGACAGATGATCACACCAATCATTCCCTTGGGCGACAACGCCTGCCGGTTTAAACCAGACCGAGTAGCCGTTGGCGTCCAGCAGGCAGATAGCCCCCTGGGCTTTGCGAGCCAGAAGGGTCTCATCGTAGAAGAGTTCTAGCTTGTCGCGATTTTGCAGCACCTCTTTAGCGCGGCGCAGGCGCTTACGGGACTTGTTGTGGCGTTTTAGCCACACAGCCCCTTTGGTCATTGCGTCTTTGATTTTCTGTTTGGAGATGCCGGTGGCATCGGCCAGAAAATCGCAGGCGATCTGGCCGGCGGTTGTTGGGTCTATGGTGTAGGTTTGTTCTAGTTTCACAGCAGTTTCATACTTGGTTTGTCGGGAAATACGCTGCGCGTACATCCCTCCTACGTAGGCCGATGATTTAGAGGTGGTCGCGTCATTCTGCTATGCCGAATAAGCCTCCTACGTCGGAGTAGGAGGGATCTTCGTGCTGCGAAGGTCGCGACAGAATTATTCTTTCACACAGTCAATAAAGTACTGCTCGTTCTCGCGCACCAGGCCGTGACAATCGGTCTCAAACCCTGGGAACTGGGCATTGAACTCACGCACAAACTTGAGGTAATCAACAATCGTCTTGTTGAAGCGCTCGCCCGGAATTAACAGTGGGATTCCCGGTGGGTAAGGTGTGACTAGCATCGCAGTAGTACGACCCTCTAACTCATCTATTGAGACGCGCTCTACATCGCGGTGAGCCATCTTCGCCCAGGCATCAGCAGGGGTCATTGCTGGCTCGATGTTAGAGAGGTACATCTCGGTGGTGATCTTCGCCACGTTGTACTTGCGGTAGATGTTGTGCAACTGATGACAGAGATCGCGCAGGCCTACACGCTGGTAGCGCGGATGCTGTTTGGCGAACTCTGGCATTACACGCCACATCGGCAGGTTCTTGTCGAAGTCATCTTTGAACTGCTGCAGCTCAGTTACCATCGAATTCCAACGGCCTTTTGTGATACCGATAGTAAACATGATGAAGAAGGAGTAGAGCCCCGTCTTTTCAATGATGATGCCGTGCTCAGCCAGGTACTTGCTAACAATCGCAGCAGGGATACCCTCATCATCAAACTCACCGTGGATGTTAAGCCCGGGGGTGATAATGGTTGCTTTGATAGGGTCGAGCATATTGAAGCCCGACTTGATATCACCAAAGCCGTGCCAGGTGTCTTCGTCGTGGATAATCCAGTCGTCGCGGTCACCCAAACCCTCGTCAGCCCACTTCTCTGGGCCCCAGACCTTGAACCACCAGTCATCTTCAAACTCGTTAGCCACCTTGCGCATTGCGCGGCGGAAGTCGATCGCCTCGAGCAGAGACTCCTCAACCAGTGCCTGACCACCCGGAGGCTCCATCATCGCCGCCGCCACGTCACAGCTGGCGATAATCGCGTACTGCGGGCTGGTGGATGAGTGCATCAGGTAGGACTCGTTAAATCGGTAGGTATCCAGCTGACGGTTCTTCGCATCCTGCACCAGAATCTGTGACGCCTGTGACAGACCGGCCAACAGTTTGTGCGTAGACTGGGTTGCAAACACCAGGGTGTCGTCAGAGCGCGGACGTGCCTCGGTACCACCTATTGCGTGCATATGGTTGTAGAATGAGTGGAACGCCGCGTGCGGCAACCAAGCTTCGTCGAAATGCAGCGTATCAATGGTATCGCCGAGCATCTCTTTGATCGTCTCAACGTTGTACAGCACGCCGTCATAGGTACTCTGTGTAATCGTCAGCACACGCGGTTTCTTATTCGCAGCGTTTCGCGCAAAGGGGTTCGCTTCAATCTTCTTACGAATCGTCTCTGGGTCGAACTCGCTCTTCGGAATTGGGCCGATAATGCCGTAGTGGTTGCGCGTCGGCATCAGGAAGACCGGAATCGCACCACACATAATGATGGAGTGCAGAATCGACTTGTGACAGTTACGGTCTACGACCACGATATCGCCGGGTGCTACTGTTGAGTGCCAAACGACTTTGTTAGACGTTGAGGTGCCGTTGGTTACGAAGAATAGGTGGTCAGCGCCGAAGATACGCGCAGCATTGGACTCAGAGTCATGCACTGGGCCCGTGTGGTCCAGCAGTTGGCCTAGCTCCTCCACCGCATTACAGACATCAGCGCGCAGCATGTTCTCACCGAAGAACTGGTGGAACATCTGACCGACAGGGCTCTTCAAGAATGCCACGCCACCTGAGTGACCCGGACAGTGCCAAGAGTAAGATGAGTCACTGGCGTAATCCATCAGGGCGTTAAAGAACGGCGGTGCCAAAGAGTCGAGGTAGACTTTCGCTTCACGAATGATGTGACGCGCTACGAATTCTGGCGTGTCCTCAAACATGTGGATGAAGCCGTGCAGCTCGCGCAGGATATCGTTGGTTACGTGGCGCGAGGTCCGTGTCTCACCGTAGAGAAAGATCGGAATCTCAGCGTTGCGCTTGCGCACTTCGCCGATGAAATCACGGATGTTACCCAGAACCTGTGCGGAGAGGTCTTCAGACTCTCCGCTCTCAAACTCCTCATCGTCGACCGAGATGATAAAGCATGAGGCGCGGCTCGCTTGCTGTGCGAAGGCGGTTAGGTCGCCGTAACTGGTGAGGCCAGTGACGTCCATACCCTCTTTTTGAATCGCTTCGGCAAGGTCACGAATACCAGAACCCGAGATGTTCTCGGCGCGGAAATCTTCGTCAATAATGATGACGGGAAAACGAAATTTCATCCACAAACCCTAGTTGAGGTGGTGAAAAAATCCGCGCGCTGGCATCAGGGTAGAGCCTAGTCAGGCGGTCGCTTGGGGCACTCAGTAATTGAGCACTGGGTACCAGGTAATTTTAGCGCATTCTATCAGTGCTAGTCGGTAGGTAAAGCCTTGCGGGGCGGTTGGAGATCAATATTTAGCGAATACTGCCGCGTAGTGCCGAGGTTTTTATAGAAGCGATCAGTGTACTGCCCACCTCAATACCCAGCTTACGTGCAGATTTGCGGGTAATGCGCGCAATGAGTAGCTGATCGCCAATAGTTTCAAGCAGCACATGCTCGTGGCTAGAGCCGACCGACCAGCTCTCGCGCACAAACACAGGTATCTGGTTGAGTGCAGAGGTTTTGTGGCTCTTGTTCGACAGGGTGATATCTTCGGCCTGAATCAATACGCGTCTGAGACTTCCGGGGGTGCTGCTGGTGCAGGCGAACTCAAGATTTACACGATCGTTAAAGCGCAGCTCACACAGGCCGTATTCGCGATCTGAGCTGACCACCGGTAGGTCAAACTGCATGCAGGCGTCCTGGCGGTTGGCCAGCGGAAGATCCGGGTCGGTCAGGAGTGAGGACATGGGACCAGCGGCGATAACTTTGCCCTCATCAAGCAGGACCAGGCTATCGCCTAGGCGCGCCATCTCGGTTAGATCATGTGTGACATAAACCAGCGGGATCCTCAACTCCTGATGCAGGCGTTCAAGGTAGGGCAGAATTTCCGCTTTGTTCTTTGCATCCAGCGCAGAGAGGGGTTCATCCATCAGCAGTAGTGAGGGCTGCATCAGTAGCGCGCGAGCTATGGCTACACGTTGCTGTTGACCGCCCGAGAGGCTGTTCGGGTCGCGTTCGAGCATAGAGCCCAACCCTAGCAAACGGATAAGTTCATTGAACTCATACTCACTCGCTGGTTTGCTCGCACGTGTCATGCCGTAGCGTAGATTTTGCTCGACATTCAGATGTGGGAAGAGCCGCGGCGTCTGAAACACCATACCGATATCGCGCTCATGACAGGGTATAAACGCCTCGGCGCTCTGCCACACTTCATCACCCCAGCTCATCTGGGTGTGGTCGTACTGCTCTAGCCCTGCCAACATACGGAGCAGCGTTGTTTTGCCCGAACCTGATGGGCCGAAGAGAACGGTGATACCGGTCTCGGGAATTGAGAGTTCAAAGTCGAGTTTGAAGTCCCCGCGCTGCAACTGAGAGCTAAGTTTTATCTGACTCATAGCATCCCCTGTGAGCGGCGCTGCAGGCGCTGCATCACGAGTAGCAGTAGGAACGAGATCACCAGCATAATGCCAGAGAGCCAGTGTGCATTGGCCCATTCAAGTGTCTCTACCTGATCGTAGATAGCGATTGAGACCACCCGTGTCTCACCTGGAATATTACCGCCGATCAGCAAAACGACGCCAAACTCCCCTAGGGTATGGGCGAAGCCCAACACGGCCGCTGTTAATATACCGGGGCGCGCCAATGGCAGTGCGACGGTAAAGAAAGCGTCGATGGGGTTGGCTCGCAAGGTAGCTGCCGTCTCCAAGGGTTCAGGGCCGATGGCAGCAAAAGCATTTCGTACCGGTTGGATAACAAAAGGGAGGGAGTAGATCACCGAACCGATCACCAGACCGGTGAAGCTAAACGGTAATATCAGTCCGAAAGTGTTATCCAGCCAACTTCCCAGCGGCGACTCGGGTGACATCACCAATAATAGATAGAAACCGATCACCGTCGGTGGCAACACCAGTGGCAGTGCCACTAGGGTGTTCAGGGTATCGATAAACCAGCCGCGACGCTGGGCTAACCACCAAGCAAAGGGAATGCCCAGTACTAGCAGCACTAGCGTACTCACTAGCGCAAGCTTAAGCGTTAACCAAATTGGCTCAAACAGGGACAACTCAGCCATCCTGTGGCTCCAACAGATAGCCATCGTCCAGAATAATCTGACGCCCTTTGGTCAGCATCCACTGCTGGAACTGGCGCGCAAGTTCGGGCTGTTTTGTCCGTTTCACAATCACCATCTGCTGTTCAATCGGCTCGTAATTTTCCGTGGGTATCAACCAACTGCTCCCGCTCTGTTGCGCCAAAACTAGGCTGTACGCGACTAAGCCTAGTTCAGCTGCGCCGGAATAGACCAACTGAAAGGTCTGGCTTATGTTCTCGCCTCGCACACGCAGGCTCCCAAGAGAGTCTAGATCTAGGCTCTTCAAGGCTTGCTCAGCGGCGCGGCCGTAAGGAGCAGTTTTAGCATTGGCCAGAGCCAGTCGTTTGGGCGGATTAGATTGGAGTACATCAACGCTGATCTCAATCCCCGCCTCTCTGCTCCAAAACGCCAGCTGTCCCCGTGCATAAGTCATACGGCTCTCGGGCAAAATTCGACCCTCGCTCTCCAGTAGCCTCGGGCGTTCGCTGTCCGCTGCAAGAAAGAGGTCATAGGGTGCGCCTGCGCGGATCTGGGTGTAGAGCTTCCCGGTCGAACCGGAACTCACCTTTACACGATGCCCAGTCTCGTAGGCGAACGTGTCAGCTAGTTTCTCTAGGGTAATCAGAAAATTGGACGCAACAGCGACACGCAGCTCTGCAGCCTGCAACGGCAGGCTCAAAGCAAGCAAAAGAGACAGTGTAACGCGCAGCGTGCAAATCAAAGTGAACTCGTGTCCAGAGACAGGTTAAGATGCCAAGCGGCTGATTATACAGTGAATTTAAGTCACTGCTAATTTATCCCTGAGGTGACACTTATACCGCTCTCTCTTTTAGGCTAGAATCGAGCGCTAATGATTAGAAAAGTAGTGGGTCGTTGCGGCACTGCTACAGAGATTTTAAGGCCAGATTTAAGTGCTTTTTAGTAAGTTACCCGAAGATATATTCTCGCCACTCTCCGGGCAGAACCGTCAGGTTTACCAGGCTGTACTGCTTGAACTGTCGGACCTCTTCTTCGATGAAGACCTGATCGATCCATTTATACCCAAGGATATGGTGCGCTCGACTATCGAGGGTGCGGTGGTACGTCTCGGCGTCCGCCGTTGGGTTGCGGAGTCTGAAGAGGAGACGGAGCTGCCCAGCAGTAGCGCCGACTACACCAATCGCATCTACCGCCGTCTTGTGCAGACCGGTTGGCTCGAGGAAGAGCAGAAGATCTACCGCACCTATGTGCTACTGCAGCCATCGGTGAGCTATCTGATGCGCTCGTTAGTCTCCATCGCGCGTTTCGAAAAACGCAGTTATGGTGGCGCCGTTCTGAACGTGCTCTCCTCACTCGAAGCGGCGATCAACGATCCGCTCGGTCGAGGCATTACACTGTCTGAGGCTTCAGAGACTGCGGCCGAGTTTAGTGCGCATCTGACTGATATGCTCTTGGGTCTGCGTGAGCTAAAGATCAATCTGGCTGAGAGTCACAACCCACAAGAGATTGTGCGCGGCTTCTTCGAGCGCTTTGTTGAACAGATTCTGGTCTCTGACTACAAGACACTGAAGACTAAGAACAACCCCTTCCGTTTCCGCCGGCAGATTCTGTCGATACTGCGCGATCTACAGTTCGATACGCTCAAGCTCGAGCAGCTGACGCAGCACTATCAGATGCAGTACGAAGTGGAGCAGGAGACGGCCGAGGCGATGGTGCATCAGCACATCAGCCGTATCATTCGTATCTTTGAGTCAGTGGATCTGCGCCTGCAGGCGATTGATGATTTCCGTTACCAGCTCGAGAAGCGCGTCGCCGATACCGTGCGCTACATGGACAAGACCACGCCGGGTATGGCGTCGCGTCTGTCGCGTTTGATTACCCAGCTCGGTCAGAAAGATGGCCGCGAAATTCCGCCGGTTCGCACGCTCGATCAGTACGGTTTCATTTCGCCTATCAGTATCCGCTCACCCATCAAGCGTCGTGTGGCGACTGAACCGCGCGTAATTACGCAGCAGCAGATCGATCCGAAAGTGCTGCGTCAGCGCGAACTATTCAAAGAGTGGAAAGCGCGTCGTGAGGTGAAGGTGGATCGTATTGAGGCCTACCTAGAACGCCACTTCGAAGCGGGTCAGCAGCAGATTGCGGCAACCGATTTTGCGATCGACTCGATTGAGGACTACATCTGCTTCAGTTACGTCCGACACCTTAATTCCCTCGGTAAAAAAGCGCGCAAGACCGCGGCGCGCTACCAGATAGAGTTTGATGATAGCTACGTTTGCGTCGCCGACATGGTTGAGTGCCGTGGCTTTACGATTCACAGGAGCAATGCCTAATGCTTGCTGATTTAAAGAGAGCGCTAGAGCGCAACGAGAAAGCCACCGAAGATGATTTCGTGCGCGCCGCTAATCAGATTTTGACCAATCAGTTTGTCTACGCTGATAAACCGTCGCAGCGTGACCTCTACTTTTTGGTGTCACACAATATCGATTACTTCCGTAACCTGTTCCGCGCGATTGGCTGGACGCTTGTTTACCAGCCGGATGAGGCCTATCTCGGCATTATCCCGGCGGCTGAAGAGCGCGTGATGCGCCTCAAACTAGATGAGTCGCTGTTGCTGCTATGCGTGCGTCAGATCTACGAACAGAAGCTGGAAAACTTTGAGGTTGAGAGCGGACTGGCCTACACCAGCAGTGATGAGTTGCTGAACCTGTACGTTAGTCTGACCGGTAAAGAGATTCCCAACGAGACGCGTCTAAAAGAGATCCTCTCGCTGATGTCGCGTCACGGCCTGATAGATCGCGGCCGTCCTGATGAAACTGACCCCAAAAATGTACCGCTGAGTATCTATCCAACTGTGCGTCAGGTGGTTATTGAGGATTATATTCGTCAGCTCGAAGCGCTTTGCGATACCGAAAACCGTGATATGGAGTTGAGCTCCGAAGAGACTGACGCCGAGTTGATTGAAGAGGGTGCAGCCGAAGTAGAGGCAGGAAACGCTGCCGAGGACGGCACCCAGAGTGCGGACGAACAGGCAGACTCTGCTACAGAGGAAGTGAACGCCGAGAAAGCGGACGCACAGGAGGCGAACGATGAAACAGCTTAATCGTCTAGTCATGGTTAACTGGTATGTCTTGGGCGCCCAAGAGATACCGATCAAAGGTAGCGTTGCGATTGTCGGCCCCAACGGCTCGGGTAAGTCGTCACTGCTGGATGCGATGCAGACCATCCTGATGGGTGGCCACAAACGCCATTTGAGTTTCAACGCCTCAGCGGGCGAGAAATCAGAGCGCTCACTGCGCACCTACTGCTTGGGTTATCTGGATGACGGCGGTAAGGCTGCAAGTGCTCGTGAAGATTCAATCACCTACTTGGCGATGAGTTTCTTTGATACTGAGACAGCGAAAGAGAGCTGTGTCGGTATCGCCATTAGTGCATCGACTGCTAGCGCAGAAGAGGAGATCTTGGGGCGTTTTATCCTGCCAGACTTCTCCGTATCGCTCGATGATTTCACAGTAAAACAGGGCAACGGCCGTATGCCGCGTCCTTGGCCTGAAGTGCGCGACTCACTGATGAAGCAGTGCCCAGATATGATTCTGGAGAAGCGTGCCAGCCGCTACATTCGAGAGCTGGTGACGCATCTGAGTCACGATGCCGCGATGCCGAATGATGATGATAAGTTCATCAAAAACTTTAAGAACGCGCTGAAGTTTGTCCCTATCGATAGTCCAACACGCTTTGTGCGTGAGTTTGTGCTGGATGAAAACGTGGTACACGTCGGTGCCTTCCGCAAGTCACTCGATGAGTACCGTGCGATGGAGGCCAAAACCAAAGAGGTGGCCGATCGTATCGACGAGCTCGAGAAGGTGCAGGAGCTCTGCCGCGGTATCAGCCGTAATCTTAAGAATGCGGTTGAGTACGAGTGGGTGGTACATGAGACCCGCTTCGAAAATGCCGACCTGCGCAAAGAGGAGGCCGAAGAGCGTCTTGAGACTTGGCAGGAGCAGGAGACCGAGGTTCAAGAGCAGCTAACTGAGGTTGGCCAGCAGCTGAACCAAGTGATGCAGGACCTCGCTGATGCCCGAGCTGCGCTAAATAACACCGACTCAGCCCACCAGGTGAACGCACTCGAATCATCGATTCGTGCGAACCAGCATGAGCTCAATGTAGTGCAAGAGCGCATTCAGAAATCCTATTCACTGATGCGTACCGCGGTTGGATTTAACCACCATCGCGACCTGCTGCCCGACGAGTTCAAGGCGCTAGTTGATCAGGCTGTTGAGCTCTGGCGCTCGGGCGAGAACCTGATGGCGGATGCTTGGCCGCATGAGCCGGTTGACGTTGATAATCTGCTGGATGCACTGCGCAAGCAGATTGAGAACGTGCGTCGAAAAGTTTCACGCCGTTTCGAAGAGTCGGTTATCCGTATCTCCGAGCTGCGTAACCAAATTCAGAGCCAGAAGTCTGCGGTTGAACAGCTACAGCAGGGGCGTGCGCCAGTGCGACGTAACACTGCTGAGCTGATGGAGCTGCTGGATGAGTATGGCATCGAGTCCACACCAATCTGTGAGCTGGTGGATATCACCGAAGATAAGTGGCGTATCGCGATTGAGTCCTTCCTGGGTGCGCGTCGTGAAGCGTTGATTGTTGATCCAGATCGCGTGAAAGAGGCGATCACGCTCTATCGTCGTAAAGGTCGCCACCTTAAGGGTTGTCGAATCATCAACACGACCAAGTCGGCTGATTGGGCCAACCGCTCTAAGCCAGGTACCTTGGCGAAGTTTGTTGAGACCGATAACGAGCACGCTATGGCCTACATGAACCGTGCGCTGGGCGGTGTGATGGCGGTTGAGACCGAAACTGAACTGCTGCGCCACGAGCGCGCACTGACCTATGACTGCATGCTGCAGACAGAGGGTTCAACTACATCAATCAACGAGATGACGCCAATCATGGGCATACGTCGTCGCGGTGATCAGTTGGCGCTGCAGGGTAAGCAGGTAGACGACATGATCAACGAGTTTACGCTGCTCGGTAAGCAGCACGACTCGTTGGAAAAACTGCGTGACGCGCTGATCAGCCTTGATGGTGGCCTGACGCAGGTAAACGAAAAAGTGTTCGATCTGGTACAGCAGCGTAAGCAGCTGACGCACCAGATTGAGGGGCATCAGCAGACGATCACCGATCTGCGGAACCATGATGACTCCGGCATCCAGCAGCGCATCGCTGACCTGGCGAACCTGCAGAAAGAGACAGAACAGCAGCAACAGCTGTTGATGGATAAGCTGCAGAAGGCGCGCACCGGTCTGATTAAAGATGGTGCCCAGCTTGAGGTGCTTGAGAAAGATCTTAGCGAGCACGCCGAGGCGCGTGCCAAGTGTGAAGGCAATGCTGAGTTTGACCCGCAATCTGCGCAAGAGAAGCGCGACTACCTGGATGAGAGCTGTGGCGGTGAGCTAGAGCGCATCATCTTTGAAGCGGCCAAAAAGGCTCAGTCTGAATTGTCGCTGCATGAGCGTAAGAAGAATGGCGTACGCGACGGCGTCGCCCAGTACAAGGCGCGTCATCACGGCGGTGGTCTGAGTCACCAAGAGCTCGACAAAGTTGGCCCTGACTCAACCCACGCCGAGCTTGAGCAGTATGTAAACGAGACGGTCGACTCGCTGAAAGAGTCGGAGCTGGCGCAATACACCGCTAAGGCGGAACGTGCGCGGATGGAGGCTGAGTCAGCCTTCCGTTCTGACTTCGTTGCTCACCTGAATGACCAGATCAACAAGATCCGGGATCTGATTCGTGAACTGAACTCGCATCTTAAGAACCGCCCGTTCCACAAAGAGATGTACAGCTTTGAGATGACGCCAAACCCAGAGCTCAAAGAGATTCTGGAGTTGGTAGAGGCATACACTAGCCTGGATTCGGCCAATGTCGGCTCACTCTTCGATATGAAGTTTGATCAGGACACCCGCCACAAGTCGGCACTTGAGCGGATTCATGATGTGCTCAAGGATGAGGGCGAGTCGAGCCTGCTGCAGGATTACCGTAACTTCTACAACTTCGAATTGGTGGTTAAGGATCTGGACGGCAACCGTAAGACAACGCTGACGCAGCGTATCAAAACCGGTTCGGGTGGTGAGCACCAGGTGCCGTTCTACGTTGCGATGGCAGCCGCACTGGGTGCGACCTACCGCTTGAAAGAGGGGGGTGATGGCAAACCTGTGGGCGGTTTCAGCCTGTCGGTATTTGATGAGGCGTTCAACAAGCTCGACTCGGAGAACACAGTCACTTCACTCGGCTTTATGAGCGACCTGGGCCTGCAGACCATTATCGCTGCACCGGATGAGAAGTACTCGCTGCTCTCAACCTGTATGGACACCATCGTTAACGTCTGTCGTGATGGCCGTGTAGTGGATGTGGATGTGGAGTTCCCGACCGATCTTGGCAAGGCACTGCTGGCGTCTGACA
>JAYQBD010000046.1:0-15569 GCA_038137135.1 Oceanospirillaceae bacterium
GCTACACCGCCAGAGATGATGGCAGGGATAGCCGCCGCGAAAGTCATCAGGAAGAAGAACTTAACAAGGTCGTATCCGTTGCCTTCAGCTAGCGTTGCGGCGTCGCTGAAGAAGGTTACGTCATACGCGACATAGTACCCAATGAAGAAGTAGACCACGGCAGATACGCCGAAATCGGTCATGATCTTAACCAGTGCGTTAACCTGGTTCTTGTGACGTACGGTACCGACCTCAAGGAATGCGAAGCCTGCGTGCATCGCGAAGACCATGATGGCACCCACCAGAATGAAGAGCGTATTCGCACTCTGCATCAGCGTTTCAACGGCGCTGTTTACTGTTTCCACGTTAAATTCTCCTAAAAGTGCACCACAAGGGCGCTTTTAACATCCACACGCACTCTTTTGGTGCGTTAATCGATTGATCGAACGGCTCCGTGCCGATCCACCTAACGGGTTTTGATTTCATCTATTCCATTTAAAATCAATGAGTTAGGAAGGAAATCTTGATGCACCAATTTGATGCAACCGCGTTAGGGTTGCACCAATTTAGCAATGGGTATGCCAAACAGAATATAACCAATAAAATCAATCAGTTAAATGATCAAGCCGACGAACCTCAAAGCAGACATGGATCTTCGCGTTACGCTTGAAGTCCTGATCGATCGTCTGAGGTGTGATCTCTTTAATGTCGAACTCTGAGAGCGCCTCATAGTCCATTTTGAAGCGGCGGTAGTTGTTGGAGAAGATCAACAGACCACCCTGTTTCAGAAGCTCCACAGCAGCGCGCACCAGGAACTGATGATCGCGTTGCACATCGAGGATATCCTGCATGCGCTTGGAGTTGGAGAAGGTCGGAGGATCCATAAAGATCAAGTCAAAGCGCTCACGCCGTGGGCGATCGAGCCACTGCATGCAGTCGGCTTGAATAAATTGATATTGCGCACCCTCGAGCTTATTGAGTGCAAAGTTACGCTGTGCCCACTCTAGATAGGTGGCCGACATATCGACGCTGGTGACCGACTTTGCACCGCCCACAGCCGCATGCACACTCGCGGTTGCGGTGTAGCAGAAAAGGTTCAGAACATCCTTCCCTTTTGCGAGCTCTTGGATACGTTTACGCACAGGACGATGGTCAAGAAACAGACCGGTATCGAGGAAATCACGCAGGTTAACCTCAAACAGACAACCCTTTTCGCGCACCAAATCGGTGCGTCCTTGCTGCGCCTGACGCTGATATTGATCAGCACCCGCCTGACGCTTGCGCTGTTTTAGGATGATATTATCCGCGCCCACCTCGAACACACGCCCCACGACATTGACAGCATCCTGCAGACGACGGAAGGCTTTAACTGGGTCCACCGATGCCGGTGGTGCATACTCCTGAATCACCAACTGTTCGCCGTAACGATCGATCGCGACAGCATATTCAGGCAGATCCGCATCATATACACGATACGCCTCTAGCTGTTCTCGCTTAACCCAACGCGATAGCGCTTTGAGGTTTTTGCGCAGGCGGTTTTCAAGCATCTGCGCCTGTTCAGAGATCTGTGCGGGCTGCTGATTATTCTCACCTTGAGCAGCCTCTCTCTCGGTCTCTACCTCAGCTCGCTGCTGTTGCGAAAAGACTGAGAACAACAGTAGTTGGCTAGGAAGTGCACCATTAAATAGTTTGTAGATCTTTTCGGCACGTAATCCCATCACCTTGCCTAGTTCGGGATTGGAGGTGAATACGGCGGCTCGCCATCCGCCGCACTGGGTTTTCAAGAAGCTGCCCAACTCGGCATAGAGAAAACGTAGGCTAGACTGCTCGCCGAGGCGCTCACCATAGGGAGGGTTACTAACAACTAAGCCCGCCTGCGCCTGTGGCGCTTTTAGGCTCGCCAGATCACAACGCTCGAGCGTTATCAGGTGCTCAATGCCGAGCTCTACGGCGTTAGCGCGTGCTCTGTCTAACACCTGTGCATCGGCATCATAGCCTTGCAGTTGCGGCAGCGACTGCTGCAGACCCGCCTCACGGCGCGCTTGCGCCTCCTCTCTAAGCTGATTCCATAGCGGTGCTTGGTGCGGCACCCAGCGGTCAAAACCGAACTGACGTCGTTTCAGCCCTGGGGCGATATCCGCCAGAATCATGGCGGCTTCTGTCAACAGCGTGCCCGAACCACACATTGGATCGAGAATCAGATCAGGTAGGTCGCTCACACCCGTCTTCACACCCGCGCGTGCCAAAATGGCGGCCGCAAGGTTCTCTTTCATCGGGGCAGCACCTGCCAGCAAGCGATAGCCGCGACGGTGCAGACTCTCGCCGGAGAGGTCGATGGCGATCTGCGCCTGCTCGCGCTTTAGGTGCACGTTAATGCGTAGGTCTGGACGTTTACGATCAACCGAGGGCCGGCTGCCGGTCTTATCACGCACTGCGTCAACAATGGCATCTTTAACCTTAAGCGCGCCAAAGTGGGTGTTGTTTATCGCATCCGAGCGGCCGTTAAAATCCACCGTCAAAGTACCTTCTGGGCGCAGGTGTGCGAGCCAGTCGATAGCATACACACCCTGATACAGCGCCTCAGCGTCAGCCGCTGGCACCAGGTCGAGCAGCAGCAATACGCGGTTAGCTAGGCGCGACCAGAGACAGGCGCGGTAGGCGAACTCAAGATCCGCCTCCACCCGAACACCGGCTTGAGTCAGCTTAAATGTGTGCTCGCCATCGGCATTTGCAGAGAGTAGCTGAAGCTCCTCTAGCAGAGGCTCCTCTAACCCTTTGGGGCAAGTGATAAAAAGTTCCAAATTGGCCTCGCAGGACGCAAAAAAACGCCCAAAGTTGAATATATTTCAGCTATTTTACACTCGATCTGATCGCGGCGCTAAGCTGCTGAAAACGCTCTCTATTTTGCTGGTGCGAAAGTGACGAATTTATTGCAACTCTGTTGCAGATAGCATTTTTAAATCGCACACCCTCAATTTTTACGATAGAAATAGAGTGTAGGCGAACATTATTGCCTGCCGCCGAGGGTAGCGCCGAGCTACCTAAGAACGATCAAAAAATGAGGCGTTGTTTATGAGAAAACAGAAACGAGATCGTAGCTCTACTCTTTACAAGCGCGGTTTTACCGCTGGTTTGGAAGGGAAATCACAGTCTGACTGCCCTGTCGAATCAACGGATCTTCGCAGTTATTGGATGAACGGCTGGCGCGAGGGCAGAGACGCCCACTGGAGCGGAATGTCCGGCGTTTCTGCTATACAGGCCAACCCGGCCTTGCACTAACTCAAATTCTCAACTCAAGCAAAGAAAAGCGGCTCCCTTTGGGGAGCCGTCTACGTTTTAGACTAACTCAGCCCGCTTTGATCGTTGCTCTATCTCGAATTGCTTCTGCACACTCACGTACCAACTGCGGTCCACGGTAAATAAAGCCCGTGTAAAGCTGCACTAGGCTAGCCCCCGCTTCAATCTTTTCGACAGCGTCAAAACCCTCGGTGATACCGCCGACACCGATAATCGGCAACGCACCGTTTAGCTCTGCAGCCAGCATCTGAATGGCTTGAGTCGATAGATTGCGCACAGGCGCACCACTGAGGCCACCGGCCTCCTGCGACAGGACCGAGCCCTCGACACCCTCACGTCCGATCGTCGTGTTGGTTGCGATCACGGCATCCATCTCAAAGCTCTTCAGCGCACCCGCGGTTGCGACAAAACCATCCTCGTCCATATCCGGGGCGATCTTAACCGCTACCGGAACATAGCGCCCGTGGATACCGCAGAGGCGAGCCTGTTCGGTTTTGAGCGCATCCAGCAGCTGATTCAGGCTGTCACCCACCTGCAGGCTGCGCAGCCCAGGCGTATTCGGTGACGAGATGTTTACCGTAATGTAGCTGGCGTGCGGGTAGACCTTGCGCATGCAAAGCAGATAATCATCTGCAGCGTTTTCGTTGGGCGTATCTTTGTTTTTACCAATATTAATGCCGAGAACACCCTTGTAGTTGGCCTTCTCGATATTGGAGATCATCTGATCCACACCCAGGTTGTTGAACCCCATACGGTTGATAATGGCACTATGCTCTGGGATGCGGAAAAGGCGCGGTTTTGGATTACCCGGTTGTGGACGCGGCGTTACCGTACCCACCTCAACAAAGCCAAAGCCCATGGCGGCCATACCATCGATCGCGGCAGCATTCTTATCCAGACCCGCAGCTAGGCCGACTGAGTTGGGGAAGCGGATACCCATCACATCCACCGGAGCCTCAACCTTCTGTGCGCCCATCAGACGCGGTAGGCCAAATTCCGCTGCATAGTTCATGCTGGCGAGTGCGAGGTCATGCGACTTCTCGGCATCCATACGGAACATCAGGTTACGGGCTAGGTCGTAGAGCATTATCAATCCGCCAAAAATTCAAAGTGGCGCGATTATACCAGCTTCTCAATGGAGCTAAAGCGCCCTTCGGTATCGAAGCGAATCCTAAAGCGACCACGGATACCGGTACGCGTCACATAGGGCTGGAGGATATTGGCCGGAAAACTGACGCGACGCCCATCAATGCTATAGGCGAGCACCGTCCTAGCGCTGCCGCGGTAGACACGCAGAAATTCATCTTCGGAGATATTTAGATCCACCACCACCTGTTTGGCTTTAGTGAAATTAAATTCGGGCGTCTTGGCCATTTTTCGTTTAATACTCAACAAATTGCGCCACTCGCGCTAATCTTAATAGATAAAGATCCAGAGCGCATTCAAGGAGCAGCGTGAGCGACCACAAGCAACATGACAAACTGATGCGCTTTATCGGCTTAGCCGGGGTAGACCCGCGCGAGAACGAAACCGCTCAGCGCTGGGGTCGCGCACTTGAGTGGCCGCTGCTGATTCTAGCCTTCTGGATTCTAATTGACTGGTATCACCAAACCTCAGGAACCGGTAACGCCAGTTACCTTCCGCTTTCAGACTGGATCATCTGGGGCTTTTTTGCCGCAGAGCTCACGTTAATGCTCTGGTTAGTGGATAGCCCTGCGCGCTATCTGAAGCAGAACTGGCTCAGCCTATTCATTGTGCTGGTCGGTATTCCATTGACGATTCAGGCGGTTGCGTTTAACTCAGGCCTTCTGCGCTCACTGCGGCTGCTGCTCTTCTTCGGCATTCTCTTTAGGCTATCGGCAGACCTGCGCTCCGTACTAGGACGGCACAACTTAGGCATCACTCTGATGGTCGCTTTCGGCTTTTTGGTGCTTTCAGCCTTCTTAATATCGGGCTTAGACCCGGCGTTTAAAAACCCCGTAGACGGCTTCTGGTGGGCCTGGGTCACCATGACCACCGTAGGTTACGGGGACCTGGTACCAACAACGCTTGAGGGGCGTCTTGTCGGGATGTTGTTGATACTGGTTGGCGTAGCCCTATTCTCACTACTGACAGCGAGCTTCTCGGTCTTTTTTATCGAGAGAGATGAGAAGGAGATGGTTGATCGTGAGCAGGCGACCTTGCTAAAAATCCAGATGCTGGAGGCGCGTCTGGAGCGCATTGAGAGTCAGCTGCATACGGCAGTATCGGCGCTGCAGCGTATGGAGACACTCGAAGCGGATCGGCGCGCTCCGAAGCGGCAGCATCCATCGGATGAGGCCTAATCGGTATCAGTAGCTTTTAGCAACCGCTAGCAGCGCGTTCTCCAGAATCGGATAGGTAAACTGAAAACCACTCTCCTCGAGACGCTGGGGTACGACTCGCAGCCCCTCGGTCAACAGTGCACTGGCCTCTGAACCCAGCATCAAATCAACCGCGAAACCAGGCATTGGCATAAACGCAGGCCGTTTCAAACTCTCAGCGTAGGCTTTTACGAAATCACGATTACGCGACGGGTCAGGCGCTGTCAGATTGAAGGGACCGCTCAAATCGTCGCGATCGAGCAGATGTAGAATCGCATCCACCTCGTCCTGCAGGTGAATCCACGGCATCCACTGTTTGCCTGAAGCGATCGGACCGCCGCCCCCCATCAAGAAGGGCAGACGCATTTTGGCAAGCGCCCCGCCCTTACCCAGCACCACACCGGTGCGCAGCAGACAGACGCGCACGCCAAGACCTTCTGCTCTCATTGCCTCAGCTTCCCACTGCTGACAGAGGTCAGCCGAGAAGTCCTGACACAGAGGCGCAGAGGCCTCTGTAATCTTCTCATCGCTAGTGCAAGCGCCGTAAAAGCCGATGGCAGAGCCTGAGATCAGCGTTTTCGGCGGCTCTTTTTGCTGCGACATCCAATTAATCAGAGCATTGGTGGTGTCCAACCGGCTTGAGAGCAGTAGCGCCTTGCGCGAGTCGCTCCAACGCGCATCCGCAATCGGAGCGCCAGCAAGATTAACCACCGCATCTATCAGCCCCTCTAACTGATCAAGCTGATCGATACGTTCTAGGCCCGTCACCTCTGGTTCGCTTTTGTGAACCCAGGCAACAACTTGATCACCGCGCTTTAATAGCGCTCTGCAGAGCGCTGTGCCGATAAAACCGCTGGCACCCGTAACAAGAACGCGCACGCATCTCTCCTCAGAAAACTGTTAACACTTAAGTTACGCACCCGCCCGATGGACAGACCATATCTCCGTGGGAGGGATCTTGGCGCAGCCAAGGTCGCGAACAACAAGGGAATCTGTGTGCTAGGATTGCGCGTAACTCAGGGTCACAAACAGAGAACTAAAGGATTGCGCATGTTTACGGGTATTGTTCAGGGTACAGCCGAGGTATTAGCGATAGAGCCAGCCGATCAGTTCATCGCGCTGAATCTGGTGTTTCCGACTAGCGCGGGAACCGACTTTGCGCACGGTGCAAGCATAGCCCTCAACGGCACCTGCCTGACGGTACGCAAGTTTGAGGGCAGTCGTGTCTGGTTTGACGCGATCGCCTCAACACTAAAGCTTACCAATCTGGGTGAACTGGAAGTGGGCAGCCATGTAAACTTTGAGCGCGCGGCAAAGATTGGTGATGAGATTGGTGGCCACCTGATGTCGGGTCACATTATCGACACCGTCAAAATCACGGCGATTGAGCGCACCGAGACCAACTGCTGCATCAGCTTCGAGCGCCCGGCCAAATACGCTCGCTACCTCTTGGACAAAGGCTTTGTAGGGCTTAACGGTTGTAGCCTAACGATGACTGATGTTACTGACGAAACGTTTAGTGTTTGGCTGATTCCGGAAACGCTGGAACGCACTCTATTTGGCACAGCGAAGGTAGGTGATCGAGTGAATCTAGAGATTGATCCGCAGACGCAGGCGATCGTGGATACGGTGGAGAGTTATTTGGCCAGCCGGGAGTTGTAGGAGGGATCTTGGCACAGCCAAGGTCGCGACCCTGTCGCCTCGTTCGGCTCTGCCTCACAAGCCTCTCACAAAGCGCAGGTCGCCTACGTCCTACCGATACAAGCTATCGTTAAACGGATCTAGAGGGTTATCGAGCTTGAGATCATCTTTGAAGTAGAGCACCCTGCCCTCAAACTTAAGCCCCTGAGACGCAAACCAGCGCTCGGACTGCTCACGTCCCTCTTGTACCTTGGTAACCTCGATGTACGCGACGCCGATACGGTAAAAGTAGAGACCAAAGAGCGCCGCACTGGCACCGAGGAAGAAGTCAGACGCCAACGCAAACAGCAACATGATCAGTGCAGCCACCCACACCTTGGAGGCGCGCGCTAGCTTCAGCTGGTCAGAGTCAGCGCCGTACTGATCAAGAAAACGCAAGTAACGGCGGTAGTTCTGCTGCAGATCAAATTTTATCGAAGCGTTCAGGGTACGCTGCATGGGGTCAAATCCTCTTAAGCCAGACTCTTGCTGACAACTTCATAAACATCTGGTGAAAGCTTAGGCTCCGCTAGCAGACGCTGCAACTGCTCGCGCATAGGTATCTGTTTAGCTTCAGGATAACGCTTCCAGCGCGTCAGCGGCGTTAATAGGCGGGAGGCCACCTGGGGATTCTGCTCATTTAGGCGAATAATCCAATCGCCCAAGTAAGCGTAGCCCGAGCCATCCTCTGCATGGAACTGGGTTGGGTTGGTGCCGGCAAAGACGCCAATCAAACTGCGCAGCTTATTCGGGTTCTTCGCATCGAAGAGCGGATCTTGCTCTAGAAGACGGATGCGCTCCAACGCACCTGGATTGGAGTCACTCGCCTGAATTGAGAACCAGCTGTTCATCACCAATGCCTGATCCTGCCAACGCTCACGAAACTCGGTGAGTGCGTCAGCCGCCGCTTCGCGGTGCTCTGAGTGCACCAACATCGACAGCGCGGCCTGCTCGTCGGTCATATTATCGGCGTTGGCGAACTGCTGGCTGGCCAGCTCCGCGTAGACTGCTTTACCGGTTGCTAGTAGGTAGCCCAGCGACAAGTTCTTAAGGCTGCGCGCAGCGATCTGCTCGGCCGTTGGCGCGTATGGCGCATCACTCTGCAGACGTTGATAGAGTTCGATCCACTCACTCTCCAGCGCCGTCGCTAGCTGTTTGCGCAACTGATCACGTACGCTATGGATCGCCTCAACCTCGATCACTTCAGCCAGCTCACTTAGGTAGGCCTCGCTGGGCAGTGTGAATAGCTTGGCCAACATCGCCGCATCAAGCGAAGTATCTGCCATCAGCTCGCGCCAACTTGAAATCAGCTGATCAGGAGCTTGAGCCGGTTTATCAGGATACGTCGCAATGGCGCTCTGCATCAGATTGACCAGGTAGCGCTGAGCTGCATCCCAGCGGTTAAATCCATCGCCATCGTAGCGCACGAGGTGCAGCAGTTGCTCTTCGCTGTAGTCATAGCTGAGTTTGACCGGTGCCGAGAAACCACGCAGCAGCGACGGCGTCGGCTCTTCGCTCAAACCATCAAAGCTGTAGCTCTGCTGGGCTTCGTGCAGCTCAAACATACCCGCTTGTATCTCATGACCGCGTGAGTCGATCAGACCGTAGCTCACAGGTATATGAAAGGGCTCTTTCTCGCTCTGGCCCGGCGTTGCGGGGCAGCTCTGTGTGAACGTTAACGTATAACGGCGCTGCTCAGCATCCCAATCTGAGGTCACCTCAATACGCGGTGTACCCGCCTGGGAGTACCAGCGCTTGAACTGAGTCAGATCCCGCCCAGACGCATCCTCCATCGCCTGCACGAAGTCATCCGTCGTTACCGCCTGGCCATCATGTCGCTCAAAGTAGAGGTCTGAGCCCTTGCGGAAGGTATCGGCACCCAAGAGTGTATGGATCATGCGTACCACTTCTGCGCCCTTCTCATAAACGGTGAGGGTGTAGAAGTTGGAGATCTCGATAAAGGAGGCAGGACGCACCGGGTGCGACATCGGGCCGGCATCCTCAGCATACTGGGCGGTACGCAACAGGCTGACATCTTCGATACGCTTCACTGTGCGCGAGTTCATATCGGCGGAGAACTCAGAGTCGCGGAATACGGTAAAGCCCTCTTTGAGGCTCAACTGGAACCAGTCACGGCAGGTAACACGGTTGCCCGACCAGTTATGGAAATACTCATGCGCGACCACCGCCTCCACACGCTGGAAGGCCATATCGGTTGCTGTTTCAGGGCTCGCCAGCAGACAACTGGTATTGAATACGTTAAGACCCTTGTTCTCCATCGCCCCCATATTAAAGAAGTCGACCGCAACAATCATGAATCGGTCCAGGTCGTACTCGCGCCCGTAGACCTCTTCATCCCACTTCATCGCGCGCTTAAGCGACTCCATCGCATATTCAAGCTTGTCATGATCTTTTGGTTCGGAGTAGATCTCCAACTTCACGTCGCGGCCGGAGGCGGTCGTAAAGCTATCTTCAATCAGGCTCAAATCACCCGCCACCAGTGCAAATAGATAGGCCGGTTTGGGATGCGGGTCCTCCCACTTCACCTGGCGGCGACCGTCATCAGTCTCGCCCTGCTCTACCAGATTGCCGTTCGAGAGCAGCACGGGGTAACGTTTAGGATCAGCAATAATGGTGGTATCGAACAGCGACATTACATCAGGACGGTCGGGGTAGAAGGTGATACGACGGAAACCCTCTGCCTCACATTGAGTGCAGAAGACACCGTCAGACTTATAAAGCCCCTCCAGTGCCGTATTCAACTGCGGCTGGATTCTTGTCAGCGTCTCAAGCGTGAAGCTGTCTGGCACTTCTGCGATGGTCAGTGTCTCATCCGTGCGCTGGTATTCGCGCTCTGGCACTATCTGGCCGTTGATGCAGATACGCTGCAACTCTAGGGATTCATGACCGTGCAGTACCAAAGCCGGGTTTTTCTCATGGCTGGCCGGATTGCGCGTCACCTTGAGACGACTGCGGACCAACGTCTCCTCTTCATCGAGTTCGAAGCAGAGAGAGACCTGATCGATCAGGTAGGCAGGAACACGGTAATCTTTTAGGTAGATCGTTTTCGGTTGACCGTCACGCACGTGCGCCGCTCCTTAAAGAGTCGAGCACTAAACCACCCATCAAGCGTGGTTTAGGCGAAAAACTTAATATTGTAAGCGCCGAACTTTCTGAGGTTGATTACACCGGTATCGAGCATCAAATATTGACCCTTGATTCCCTGCAATACACCTTCAACGACCGGATCCTTGTCTAAATTCAGGCTTGAGACTTTAGTAGGATAATTAATCACTGGGTAACTAATTTCAAGTGGCTGAGCGTCTAATTCGCGAATCGCATCAAATCCGTTCTCTGCACGCAGCTCCTCAAGCCCTGCGGCACAGAGTTGCATCAACCGATCGCGCTCTGCGATTAGATCAAGCTGATCCACCTGCCCCTTCAGCATGGCCCGCCAATTGGTTTTATCCGCTACATGCTTAGCAAACAGCGTCTCAACCAAACCGGACTGTAAGCGGGTATCAACCTCAAGAATGGGTAGTGCTTGAATCGCACCCTGGTCTATCCAGCGTGTTGGAACCTGTGAGCCACGGGTGATGCCCACCTTCAAACCACTGGAGTTAGCTAGGTAGACAACATGAGGGGTAAAACAGTTGCGCTGCCCCCACTCTGGATCGCGGCAGGTCCCTAGCGCAAAGTGACAGGTCTCAGGCTTGACGATACAGGAGTCACACTGCGGCAATTTGGTGAAACAGGGGTAGCAGTAGCCTTGGGAGAAGCTCTTCTTGGTTTTACGATTACAGGCCAGACAGTTAATCGCGCCTTGATACTCTAAACGTACCGGTTTGCCCAAAAACTGATTAAGGATTGGACCCTCATCGGCACCATCAAGCGCCAACTGGTACTCAACGGGGTCGCCAAGGCGCACGCGCATCTTTTGCAACACTCCCTGGTGCTGCATCTGCATTGGAATATCAGTCATCAGTCAGGATTCGCAATACGTCAGGTTGCAGAGGGTCACTACCGTGTTGAGACCCATCAGGGCGCGAACGATTTATATAACCAACACGCTCTTCGGCAGGTAGATCACGTTTAACTTCGTAGGCGATAACGGCGCGTAGACTGGTTTCGCGCTGCTCTGGTGTGAGGCGCTGACCATTGGGCCATTTACCCAACTCAACCGCCTGCTTGAGGGAGGCGTAGACCTCGGGGGTCATCGTCTCGATCATGCGTTCGTAGTTCACTGAACTCTTCCTTTTTTGCTTTAGTAGCAATACGAATAGATTAACCTGAGTGTATCACAGCCCTGAGGGTGAAACGGACGTTGACGGGCTCTAACGGCGCAGAATCAGCCCCATCAATGCCGCCCAAATCAGACCCGCGACCAGACCAATCAGGTGAGCCGTATTGGCGATAGCACCCAGCCCCATAAACTCAAGCGCACCCGAGTAGCCCAACGCCAACCAAAAGAGCATAAAGCCCATTAGCGCCGGTGGCGTGTAGAAGATGGGCCGGTGCAGTCGGTCCCAGACCCAGGAGTAACCCAGCACGGCAAACACCACTCCAGACATACCGCCAAAGAGCGGGCCACTGTCAACAAATTGTGCAAAGTTCGAGGTCACACCACTAAATAGCGCCAAGCCAATCAGCGCCATCGCCCCCTGTAGCTGCTCAATACGCCGGCCGATAACCCAGATCCACAACAGATTAAATAGGATGTGTAGCATGCTGAAGTGCAGAAAGATCGGTGTAATCAGACGCCAATACTCACCGCTGCCTAGCAGCGTTGTGAAGTCGGAGTAGTAGATCTCATTGCCACGCATATCGAAAGGGGAAAAGCTGAGTCGACCTAGCCAATCGGCGTTAGCGCCGAAGTTAATCGCCAACGTTGCTAAAATAGAGAGCGCTATCAACGCTAAGGTCACCGGCAGACGCTTTAGATCGCCGACAGAAACAGCCTGTCGACGCGCGGCGCTGTTCACCTGAATACGATTCAGATCGCCGCCCTGCTCCCAGTACGCGTAGAGCTCAACCACGCGCTCACCACTGACGCGCGGAGAGACCCAAAGCGTCTGATCGGTCTCATCTTCGGTGACGCGATGGGGTACCTCGTTGGCCCAGAGAAAACGGGTGAACTCGCTAAGGTCCTGACTTAATGGAACTTGCAGGACGGGCCTCATCCGCTCGCTCCGTCGCGCGGAAACTCCTGATCCACATCGACCCAGACAAACTTGCTCTGATCGATAAGCGGTTCGCCATCAAAGCGGTATGCGACTAGCTTGCCATACTTCACGGCACTGTAATCTAGACAGGCGATATTAGGTGCAACCGGTTTCGGCTCCCCCTCACACCAGAAGTGGCCGATAAAGAGCGCGCGCTCATTAGGCGCGTAATACTGAAGCTGTGTCAGGTTGCCCGCCGTCAGCGGCTCCATCGCTATATGCTCGGGGAGTGGATCGGGCTGGAACACCACGTCGATCATCTTCTGCGGCTCTTGTGCCCAGAACTTGGTGCGGAAGAAGGTGCGTTTAAAGCCATCCTTACTCACCATCACCTCATTATTCGGCAGGCGCATATGTGTGCCCCGCAGCAGGCGATCCATAACCAGATACTCGAAAGATTCATGCACCGTCGAGCGGTGGACAAACTCCATATCGATACGCGCATCGGCCGAAACCCCGGCGCGCAGACGCTTGATTAGCGGCTTGTGCCAACAGGCGTGTACCACACGTAAGCTGTCGTACTCGAGTAACAGAGGAATATCCAGAATCCAGCTCAGTAGGTCCTGTTCATCGGCCGGATGATTGGCATACTGATCCAGTGTTTGCTGAACGATGCGAGTATTGCGTGGCGTATGGTCGCGCAGATAGCGACCCGGTTTCGTGCGTGACTCGGTACGAAAACAGAGGTAGTTGTACTCGTGGTTGCCCATCACAATCTCGGCCTGACCCGCCTCGACCATCGAGCGCACGATCTCAATGGTTTCGCGAATTCGAGGTCCGCGATCGATCAGATCACCCACAAAGATCGCTCTTCGCGCTGGATGCCGGTAGACGCCCGCCTGCTCGCTGTAGCCCAAACGCTCCAGCAGCAATCGAAGAGAGGCCGCACAACCGTGGATATCGCCAATAAGGTCGACACCCTGATCCAATCGCATCTAAACATTACCTCCAGGCTTAGAGCTCCAGCCCAGCTTTTCACGACAGGTCTGATAGAAGTCGTAATCCAGCGGATGCAACAGCTTAAGCTTCTGCGGTTTCTTGTGAATGGTCACCGTATCACCCGGCGCCAGCGCGATATTCATCTGGCCATCACAGGCGATTGACGGATAAGTCTCGTTGCTTTCGCTGACAACCAACTTAAGTTCGGAGTTACCCTCTACCACGATGGGTCGGCTCGAGAGGGTGTGCGGGAACATCGGCACGAGCACTAGCGCATCCAATTTAGGCTGCATCAGCGGTCCACCACCGGAGAGCGAGTAAGCCGTAGAACCGGTAGGCGTTGATACAATCAAACCGTCTGAGCGCTGGTTGTAGACATACTGCCCCTCAATCCAGAGCTCAAATTCAATCATACGCGTCGCTTTACCCGGGTGCAGTACACAGTCATTCAGCGCGGTCGCCTCTGCGATAGGCTCACCGTTGCGCTTAACCACCACATCCAGCAAGAAGCGTTTATCCACTGAATAGCGACCTTCGAGAACGTCGCCCACCTTCTGCTCGATTTCGTCGGGTCTGATATCTGTTAAAAAGCCGAGGTTACCGCGGTTGACCCCAAGGACGGGTACACCGGTTGCCGCAAGCACTCGCGCAGCACCCAGCAACGAGCCATCACCACCGACAACAATCACCAGATCACAGATCTCGCCGATCATGCGCCCTTTGGCAACCTGATAACCGTGGCCGGGCATTAGATCGGCGATCGCAGCATCAACAACGACCTGCAAGCCACGCTCTTCCAGAAAACGTCCAAGCTGCTTCAGTGTATCGATAACTGTGCGGCTTCCAAGACGGCCAATCAGGCCTATCTTCTTAAATTCAACCATCAGATTTCCCTTGTACGGTCGCAGATAAGCTCTCTAAAGTGGAGCTTTAGATAAGTATTACTGGATTATAGAGGGATGGGACCACAATGGGCAGAGGCCAAACGGCTAAGACGCTCTTGCTGGCCCCGCAGCCCCTGAAGCCCCCCGGTGTGCACCAGCATAATACGGGAACCCGGCTTGTATTCACCTTTAAGAAGCCGTCGAATCAGTGTATGCAGCACTCTGAGCGTATACACGGGATCTAGCTCTAGGTTCTGCTGGGACGCAGCCATCCACAGCGCCGCAAGCTCTGCATTTAAACGCGCAAAACCTAAGTCAACACCGGGCAGAAGCGTCCAACTGACGTCTGGATTCAGCCTGCGTCCCAACAGTACGGCACCAATGGCAGGTCTGAGATAGTTGAAATCCGTAATAGCAGCAACGCCTTCCAATCGGGTTCCTGCCGGCGCACCCAAGACCAGACCCGCAAGGGTGGTACCGGTTCCGACGCTTACCATGACAAGATCTGGACGGTAATCATTAGGCACCAAGCCCCATATCTTTGCGCAGCCCTGCAGAGCGCTGCCGGTAGCTCCGCCCTCCGGAATCAAATCGAATCGACCGAAGCGCGCAGTTAACTCCCGTATAACGTTTGAGCGCTGCACAGAGTTTGAATCCCGCATTGCCCGATAGTTATCGCGGTCAATAAAGTGGAGCTGCATACCCCAGCGCTCTGCGTCCTCAAGGGTCGGCGTATATTTACGCTCACCGCGTACCACGCCGATGGTTGGAATCTCATAGCGCTGTCCGAAGCGAGCGAGGGCGTGTAGATGGTTTGAGTAACTCCCGCCGAAGCTGAGTATCGGACGCTTAGCTTTTCGGCCAATTAGAAGAGGCTGAAGTTTGAACCATTTGTTACCGCTGATCAGCGGATCAATTTTATCGAGACGTAGAACATCAACGCTGACCTGGTGCCGGTCAAAAAGCGGGTGATCAAAAGGGTTCAATAAGTCGGGTTTCATGAGCGAGCTTTAGCCCATTAACAAAAAGCTGCGTAGGTTATGGTGGGCGAAGAGGGGTTCGAACCCCCGACCCTCTGCTTGTAAGGCAGATGCTCTCCCAACTGAGCTATTCGCCCATAACCTTGGAGGCGTGCCACTGTCACGTGGCGATGCTTTTTATGAAAAAGCGAAAATGGCGGAATGGACGGGACTCGAACCCGCGACCCCCTGCGTGACAGGCAGGTA
>JAYQBD010000047.1:0-15192 GCA_038137135.1 Oceanospirillaceae bacterium
CTCAGATCGTCACTATCCTTGTCGGCGACCAGGAGTTTGAGTCGGCTAAAACACTGTCCGCATTCGCCCTCTCAACCATGCTGATTATTCTGACACTAGGTCTCAACTTTTTCGCGTTGCAGATCGTTAAGAAGTATCGGGAGCAATATGACTGATCATCAATTTAAGGGACTCTCTCCCCAAGAGGCAACTCTGCGGGTAGCGGCTTCGCTGAAGCAACGCCGCAAGCGTGAAAAGCGCTTCCGTTTGATGGGGCTCTCTGCTGTAGCCTTGGCACTCACCTTCCTCGCGGTTCTGTTTACCGGCATCCTAAGTAAAGGGTTACCGGGGATGTTTCAGTACTACGTGGAACTCGAAGTGGAACTTGATCGCGCCAGACTTGACCCTGCAGGCGATCTGTCAGCGGCGTCGCTCTATTCAGGGGATGCCGAAGCGCTAATCCTCGAAGCATCGCTGTCCTCAATTGGCGAAGAGGGTGGGCGTAAACTTAAAAAAGCGCTGCGTAAAATGGTCTCTTCCGGCGCCTCAATCCGTCTGATTGAGTACGTAACCGACAATCCAAAGCAGTTGGGCACAACGCAGCGTATAAAGTTTGCCGTTGATGATGATATTGACTCGTTTTTACGCGGTTTCATTAAGCGAGAGACGCCTGAGAAAGATCGCCGTATCGACGATTTAACAATTGAAGTTGTCGATAAATGGCAGCAAGCGGGATTGATCTCCTACGAAATCAGCGACTATCTGTTTTTTGGTTCCGCTTCGCGTGATGCTGAGATGGCCGGCATTAAAGGTGCACTCATCGGTTCTCTGCTGACCCTGGCAATCTGTATCAGTATCGCCTTTCCACTCGGGGTGGCGGCCGCTGTTTACCTAGAAGAGTTGGCGCCTAAAAACCGCTGGACCGAGATTATCGAGATCAATATCAACAATCTCGCTGCAGTACCCTCGGTGGTCTTCGGCATCATGGGCTTAGCAATCTTTATCGTCACCTTTGGCATGCCCCGCTCAGTCCCATTGGTTGGGGGGGTTGTGTTGGCTCTAATGACACTTCCCACCATCATTATTTCCTCCCGCGCTGCTATCAGAGCTGTTCCACCGAGTATTCGCGATGCAGCTTTAGGTATTGGGGCATCGAAGATGCAGGTGATTTTTCACCATGTCATTCCGCTAGCTTTGCCCGGCATGCTGACAGGGACAATTATTGGCATGGCACAGGCACTCGGAGAGACAGCCCCGCTACTGATGATTGGGATGGTCGCCTTTATTGTCGATATTCCTGCTGGATTTACCGATCCAGCAACGGTTCTGCCGGTGCAGATCTTTATGTGGGCAGACTTCGCAGAGCGCATGTTCATTCAGAAAACTAGTGCGGCAATTATCGTACTACTGGCATTCCTTATCACCATGAATGCAGCAGCCATCGCCCTGCGTAAGAAGCTTGAGCGACGTTGGTAAGAGGCGAGACGATGACAAGTTTAAAACAGATTAATAGCTCGACAGGTACAACCATGGAAACGATCGCAACAACAACGACAGGCAATGTGTATGTAGACAACCCTCGCATGACTGCTCGCAACGTGAATGTGCACTACGGCGATAAACACGCGATCAGAGACGTAACCATAGACATCGCTGAGCAAGAGGTCATCGCCTTTATCGGGCCATCGGGCTGCGGCAAATCGACCTTTCTTCGCACGCTAAATCGTATGAACGACACCATAGATATCTGTCGAGTCAGCGGTGAAATCACTCTGGACGGCGAAGATATCTACGCACCCTCCGTCGATGTTGTACCCCTGCGGGCTCGGGTCGGTATGGTATTTCAGAAGCCCAACCCCTTCCCTAAGTCCATCTACGACAATATCGCCTACGGCCCGCGCATTCATGGGCTGACGCGCAACAAAGCCGAGCTAGATGACGTAGTTGAATCTGCACTGCAACGCGCCGGGCTATGGAGTGAGGTGAAGGATAGATTAGATCAACCCGGGACTGGCCTATCTGGCGGCCAACAACAACGCCTCTGTATCGCGCGCGCGATTGCTGTGAGTCCAGAGGTCATTCTGATGGACGAGCCCTGTTCGGCTCTGGACCCTATCGCTACAGCGCGGGTAGAAGAGCTGATTGAAGAGCTGAAACAGCAGTACACGATTGTTATCGTCACCCACTCTATGCAGCAGGCTGCACGTGTTTCAGATCGTACGGCCTACTTCCACCTCGGTGACCTGGTAGAAGTGGGGCGTACCGAACAGATCTTCACTAACCCATCGCATAAACTCACGCAGGACTACATTACGGGTCGCTTTGGTTGAAAGCTAAAGTCGAAACTCAAGCCGAGTAGTGAGGCCAAACTGTTCGCAATAAGCCTCTTCACGCTCGAGGTCAGCAATAAGGAGTGGATTCTCCTCCGCGATGCTGGCGTCGAGCCTGAGGGTCAGGTTCTCACCATCGAACTCCATCTGCGGCACCTCAGGCGTCTCAGGATTACGCGTCAGGTGCCATAGTACCGCCATGCGAAGTAGCAGTATTAACGTAACTGCATGACGCTTGGAGATCATGCCTAGATTGGTGACCAGGGAACGCTTGAGCTTCTTGCGGTGCATACGCACCATCAATGCCACCAGACGCTGTTGATCGAAGCTGAAGCCCGGTAAGTTGGAGTGTTCAAGGATATAGGCCGAGTGCTTCTGTAACCCACTGGAGTTAATGTTTAGACCGATCTCATGTGTCAGCGCGGCATACTGCAGGTAGCGCTTGGTGAACAGCGGCAGTCTGAGATCAGGCGCTACCTGACGCCAAAGTTTAAGTGCCGTATCGGCCACACGCTCGGCGTGAGCAACATCCACATGATAGCGCGCCATCAAAGAGCGAATTGCTCGTGTACGAGTATCAAGCTGATCACCTGAGGAGAGAAATTCGCTTATCAGCCCCTCCCGCAGTGCACCCGATGAAAACTTCGCCTGCTCGATCTGAAGACTCGAGAAAACCGCATCTAATATCGCTAAACCACCCGCAAAAAGCGTAGCGCGTTCTGGACTGATACCCTTCATCACCTTGGTGGAGAGCTCATTTTTAATGGTTAACTTGCGCAGGCTTTTAATACTATCAGCGGTTATCTCACCGGGCTCCAGACCCAAATTTTCACTCGCTGCAGCAATGGCCTGAGCGGTGCCTGAAGTACATCTGACCTGCTTCCAACCCAGAGCAACAAAGTGCGCAGAGAAACGCTCGAGGTGCTGTTGGGCGTAGAGCTTCGCCCGTTTGTAGCGGCTCTTATCAACGCCATCGCGAAAAAAGGCTTGGGTGAAGCTTACGGACCCCATGGTGTGAGAGCGGCCCAACTCCATATTGCGCTCAGTCCCCAGCGCAACCTCGGTAGAGCCACCGCCTATATCGACGACAAGAGTATTTCCGGCCAGGTGCTCGCTGCTTGAAGCACCCAGATGCACCAGGCGCGCCTCCTCCTGACCACTAACGATCTCAATATCATAGGGGAAGACGTTGCGCGCCTCAGAGAGAAACTCGAAGCGGTTCTTAGCAATACGTAGCGTGTGGGTACCGACAACACGCACACCACAGTTCTCTATGGGCTTTAGCCGTTCAGCAAAGGTTTGCAGCACCTCGACACCGCGTTTGATACCCTCTTTCGAAAGATTATTCTTCGCATCTAGAGCCTCGGCTAAGCGCACCCGTTCTTTGTGCTTAAACAGTATCTGCACATCATCATGGAGCTTGCGCACCACCAGCATATGAAAGGAGTTGGAGCCTAGGTCAATTGCCGCAAAGTGTTGCGTCTCTGACTCGACGTTCTGATTCTCAGTCACGCGACTTCTCCAACTGCTTCAAGTACTCATAGATCGCGATCTGCGAACGGATCTTCTTGCGATTGCCACGCGTCACGTACTCGTTGCGCTGCTCCGGATCAAGGATGCGCGCCTTGCTGGTGTCGCGGACATGCAGGTCCATCTGATCTTTGATCACCTTACGAATATTGCGGTCTAGAATAGGGCACCCCACCTCAATCCGATGATCAATATTGCGGGTCATCCAATCAGCAGAGGTAATGTACATCTTACGTTTACCGTTGGCATAAAAGAGCGCCACCCGCGAGTGCTCGAGATATCGATCCACAATACTGGTGATAGTGATATTCTCACTCAAACCCTTTACTCCGGGCTGTAAGCTACACATACCACGTACAATTAGGCGAATTTTCACCCCGGCCTGACTAGCCTCGTAAAGCTTACCAGCAAGACCATCATCCACGAGGTTATTAACCTTCAAGAAGATCTCCGCACGATTGCCTTCACGCGCTGCGGCTATCTCCTCATCAATCAGTTCATAGATCGGTTCACGGCTAAAGTTTGGGCTCACTAACAGATGGTTGAACTTGAACTTTTTATACGGATTGATAATGAAATCGAAGACCTGTCCCAACTCGGCAGTGATCTCCGGGTGCTTGGTAAAGAGGCCAAAATCGGTATAAGTGCGCGCGGTCTTCTCGTTTAAGTTACCGGTGCTGATGTAACCGTAAGCGACCTGCTCCTCACCTTCCTGACGCAGCACGTGGATGATCTTTGCATGGCACTTGAGCGATGCCACGCCAAACTCCACAACAACACCGGCCTCGGTCAGTTCGCGCGCCCACTCAATATTAGCCTCTTCATCGAACCGAGCGCTAAGCTCGACGACGACAATAACCTTCTTACCGTTCTTCACGGCTTCAATCAGAGATTTAAGAATCTGACTGTTGTGCGCAACGCGATAGACTGTGACCTGTATCTGCTGCACCGCCGGATCAAAAGAGGCGGCGCGCACAAAGTCGGTCAGATAGCGGAATTTGTAATAGGGGTAATGCAGCAAGATATCGCCATTAGATATCGCTTCAAACACGTTGGTGGCGCTATCAAACTGTTTACTGTTGAGCGCCGGTAGCTTTTCATTCTCTAGATAACGAGGACCAACATTTGGGAAACCGATAAAGTCCCTAAAGTTGCGGTAGCGACCACTGGCAGTGGTCTCTGAATCGGCTTCAAGTCCCAAATTCTCGCACATATAGTCAAACATATAATTCGGCATCATCTCATCGTAAACGAGGCGCACGGGACGGTTAGTGTCGCGTTGTTTGATACCCTGAGACATCTTCTCGAGCAGCGATAGTTCGACGTCACGCTCAAGGTCGTAATCGGCGTCACGAGTCACTTTAACCGAGTACATCTCGGCCGAGTCGAACTCCAAAAACCCGTCAAAAATATCTTCGATGCAGTAGCGAATGGCGTTATCTAGCACGATGATGGATTTACGGCGCTGACCCTTGATCCGGGGTAGCTCCACAAAACGATTTGTCTGTTCTGAGGGTATTGGCACAAGTGCGTACTGAGTTTTACTACCCTGACGCAGTGCACACATGAGGTAGGCGTCCTCATCGTTCATTACCGCAGCGAGCTTTGTGGTCTCAGTCAAGATAAGAGGCGTGATATGGTGCAGCACCTCATCACGGAAATATTTGCGCAACCAAGCGCCCTCTTTCTCGTTAAGCTGGTCATTGTTAACGAGAAAGATCTTACGTCGTGCCAAGCCCTTGATAACATCAATGTGAATATCGTTGAATCGGTCAGCTTGCTCCTGCACCTTCTCATTAACTCGGTGGACTAGCTCCTCGGCCGACATTCCACTCGGCACCAGAGCACCTGCACGCTCTAGCCTAAGCTTTCGATGAAGATCGGCGACACGGACACGGAAGAATTCATCTAAATTACTAGAATAGATACCAAGAAACCGCACCCGTTCGATGATCGGCACATGCTCGTCCGCCGCCTCTTGCAAGACGCGTTCATTAAATGAGAGCCAACTTAACTCTTTCTCGCTTAATTGCATCAAAGCTTCCCTAGGTGAAACCACTGCGTATACCCCAATCATAGGGGTTGTGCCGGTTTACGCCTAGCCTTCAGGCCCAGATTCTGACCAGACCATAGATCTAGATCGAATTTGTATTGTCATAAAACTCTAACAATTCAGTGAAACAATAGCGTCAAAGTGTTTCTGCCAGCTAATGACGAGGGCCAGAATGAGCGACAACAACCGAATTTACTCTCAACATATCTCCAAACAGTTTAACGACGAGTTGGAGCAGTTACGTAACGACTTCTCCAAAATGGGTGAGATGGTCGCAAGCCAGACACGCGACGCTGTTACAGCACTGCGTGAGCAAAACCAAGAGTTGGCGCAGGCAGTGATCGACCGCGATCGACAAACCAATGAATTCGAGCGTCGCATTGATCAAGACTGCACACAGATCATTGCACTTCGCCAGCCTGCAGCAATTGACCTACGGTTGATCATCTCAATCAGCCGAGCGGTTTCCGACCTCGAGCGAATTGGGGATGAAGCCTCGCGGGTGGCAAAACAGGCGATTGATTTGATTGCGGCTGATAGCGGTACTAAAGGGATTTCTGAGATTCGGCATACCGGTGAGCTCGTTGTTGAAATGTTGAACCTTGCGCTAGAGGCCTTTAGCAACGGCGATACGGAGCTTGCCTACAAGGTGGTTAAGTTTGATCAGCATGTCGATCAGGAGTATCAGTCAGCCATGCGCTCTCTAATCACCTTTATGATGGAGGACTCACGCGCTATCACTAACGTGCTTAAAGCAATCTGGGTGCTGCGCTCGCTCGAGCGAATCGGCGACCACGCTTGCAATCTCGCAGAGCAGCTAATCTATCAAGTTAGCGGTACCGATGTGCGACATATGGATAACCAAGAGATTCGAGAGATCGTACGCGACTAAAATGGCTCTGTTGTTTTAAGTATGCTGCCACTTCATACTTAGCGAAACGCCCAACCTCAGAGCGCTTTCGTGATAACAGCAGATAAAATCCATGCCGCATGGCAACTCATGCGTGCGGACAAGCCAATTGGTACCTATCTCCTTCTGTGGCCAACCCTCTGGGCACTTTGGATCGCCGCAGGAGGGTTGCCAGCTTGGCAGTTAATCATCATCTTTAGCGCTGGGGTATGGGTTACTCGCTCAGCCGGGTGCGTTATCAATGATTTTGCTGACCGTAAAGTGGATGGTCATGTAAAACGCACCGCATCGCGTCCCCTGCCCACAGGTCGAATAAGTAGCAAAGAAGCAATAGTACTCTTTGTCGGTTTGATGCTGCTGGCCTTTGTTCTAGTACTGTTTACCAATAAAGAGACCATCCTTCTCTCGCCTGTGGCACTGCTCTTGGCTTTCAGCTACCCCTTTATGAAGCGCTACACCCACTTCCCGCAAGTGGTCTTGGGTATGGCATTCGGCTGGGGTATTCCGATGGCATTTACCGCCACTCTGGGTGAAGTAACCTCGGTGGGTTGGCTGATTTACCTTGCCAAGATTCTATGGACAGTCGCCTATGACACCCAGTATGCAATGGTCGATCGCGACGATGATCTTAAGATCGGCATCAAGTCGACGGCGGTCTTTTTTGGTCAGTACGATAAGATTGCTATCGCAACCCTGCACGCCCTCTCCATCGCAATTTTGATCTGGGTAGGAGTCATCGAGCAGCTAGGTACAGTATTTTATTTGGGGCTCGCAGGCGCAGTCACCCTATTCGCTTATCAGCAGTGGTTGATACGCGATCGACAGCGCGAAGGCTGCTTTAAAGCTTTCCTGAACAACCACGTCGCCGAACTGCTCGTGCTTCTGGGGATTATTGCCGCCTACTGGTAAGCTCAATTGTCATCTGTTTGTAACAAAAGCATCATTAAATGGAGCGATCACAAATTAGCAGAGAAAGAGCATGAGCAGAGCACGACGTATCTTAATCGTTGATGATGAAGCCGCTATCCGCGAAATGATTGCTATGGCGCTAGAGCTAGCTGGTTACGACACGCTAGAAGCAAACGACGCAAAGAGCGCCCACGCCATGATTATTGATGAGAAACCTGACATGATGCTGTTGGACTGGATGATGCCTGGTACTAGTGGCATTGAGTTAGCGCGACGTCTGCGCAGCGATCCAGCGACCAAGGATCTGCCGATTATTATGCTTACCGCCAAAGCGGACGAGGATAACAAAGTGCAAGGTTTAGAGGCAGGCATCGACGACTACATCACTAAGCCCTTCTCACCCAAAGAGCTGATCGCTCGCCTCAAGGCCGTGCTACGCCGCGCCTTGCCGGACGCTGATGAAGCCGCGATCTCTATTGGTGGCATCATCTTAGACCCAGTTTCTCACCGAGTCAGTGATGCTGCCGGACAATCACTTAACCTAGGCCCCACTGAATTCAAACTTCTGCACTTCTTTATGACCCATCAAGATCGGGCATACTCGCGCGGCCAGTTACTCGATATGGTCTGGGGTGGTAATGTCTACGTTGAAGAACGTACCGTCGACGTGCACATTCGCCGACTGAGAAAAGCATTGGGCACAGACCTTGAGAACCTTATCCAAACGGTGCGTGGTACCGGTTATAGGTTCTCCACCAAACTCTAGGAGTCTCAATTGATAGGATCGATCGCGCGCCAACTGCTGATTCTGGCGGTTTTTACTGGCCTGCCTGCACTGCTCGCCTACAGCATCGATCTCAATTCAATCTACGGGGCGCTAATCGGCCTAATACTTTGGGCGCTGCTGACAGTTTTCTGGATTGCAGAACTTCAACGCTGGACCGCCAGCCAGCTGACGCTGCCGAAGCCAAAACTACCACTTGAGATGGAGCGAGTGGTAGAGACCCTGGTGAGGTACCGGGATCAAACCGATGCCGAATATGATGAGGTTCATGAGGATATGAACCAGTTCGAAGCGGCAACGCAGGCCATGAGTGATGCCGTGATAATCATTGATCGCAAGAACCGGATCGAATGGTGGAATCCCTCTGCTCAAACCATCTTTGGCCTCAAGCCCGATCAGCGCATGCTCAGCCCGGAAGAGCTGATTAATGAACCAGAATTCGTCGAGTTCTATCAGAACCCCAAGGCGGAACGGTCGCTGAAACTGGAATCTCCCAATGGCCAACGGACGCTTGAGTACCGCATTCATCGCTTCGGCGAAAAAAATCGGGAACGTGTGTTGATCGCTCGCGATGTGACTGAAAACGAGCGCTTCGAGCAGATGCGCCAGACCTTTTTAGCCAACGCCTCCCACGAGCTACGAACGCCAATTACAGTGATTCACGGCTTCTTAGAGACTCTGCGCGAGCAAGAGCTACCGGCCCCAATCGCACGGGCTATCGGCACCATGCAGTCACAGAGCAATAGGATGGTTGCACTGATTGCTGATCTCTTGACGTTATCGCGCCTAGAGACGAGTGCAGAGAACCGCAGCCGACAGCCGATCCAAGTTCGCGACATGCTCACCAATATTGCCAACGAAGCACGCGATGTCTCTGGTGACCAGCAACACGCGATAAGCCTAGAGATGGTGGAGGGTTTGGATATCTTAGGTAATGAAGCTGAGATTCGAAGTGCACTGTCCAACCTGGTCTTCAATGCCGTGCGCTATACGCCGGCACAGGGAACAATAGCGATCAAGCTTGAAGCGATGGAGCGAGGAGCACTGTTCAGCGTCACAGACAACGGCGAAGGGATCGCTGCAGAGCATATTCCTCGCATAACTGAGCGTTTTTATCGCGTTGATGAGGGGCGCTCTCGTGACAGCGGTGGCACCGGGCTGGGCTTAGCAATCGTTAAGCATGTACTGGTTCGTCACAATGCCACACTAGGCGTATCCAGCAAGCTTGGCGAGGGCAGCCGCTTCAGCATAACCTTCCCTGCACATCGAGTTACACGCGACTAGCGCTTGTACTGCTCTACCCAGAAGATCGTTGCACCAATTACCGCTGTCGGCATTAAAATCAAATTAAGCCCCGGCACCAGCATACCCAACTGCACCAACGAACCAAAACCCAACGCAGACCAGCGTCGCTCGGCGAGCAGCTGCTTCATCTGTTTGAAACTTACGCGGTTGTTATCCATCGGGTAGTCACAGTACTGGATCGCCATCATCCAAGCCGCAAAGACGAACCAGACAAAGGGCATCACCAGGTTCAGCACCGGGATAAAACTTAAAATGAACAGCATCAGCAGGCGCGGCAGGTAGTAGGCGAGCTTAGAGAGCTCACGGCCTAAAGCCTGAGGAATCATCTTTACGACGGATTGCCAGCTGTCTAAATTGGAGTTCACCTGCCCGCGCAGATCCTGCTCCACTTTTTCGGCCAGAATCCCGTTAAACGGCGCTGCGATAAAGTTAGCGACCACCGAAAAGCCGTAATAGACCCCGATCACGACAAGCACCGCTAGTAGCGGCCAAAGTAGGTACTCAAGGAAACTCAGCCACTCCCAATCAGGCAGCCAGAGGTCGATCAGATACTGCACCCAACCAGAGAAGTTACTCATCAGCAGATAGATCGCACCGCCAAAAAGGAACAGATTGATCAGCAACGGAATCAGCACAAACGCACGGATACCGGGCTTGGGTAGGTAGCTAAAGCCACGCACCAGGTACAGCGATCCTGCTATAGGGTTGTTACCACTCATGATGCAAAGAAGTTCAGGTAGATACGAATTACAACAGCAAGAATCATTAACGCAAGTCCGGCACGGTTCACTTTAAACTCCAGCGCGCTGAACTGAATCATCGGCTGCCAGAAGCGCAGAATAGCGTTCCAGTCACTAGTGCGGTTGCCGTAGATAAACAGGGATGCAATGTAGACGATCAGGCCACCCCAAAAGAAAAAAGGCTCTACGGTGAATAAGATCTGATTCATCAGTTAACCTCAGTTTCTATAGATGTATCGATATTGCTACAGAGCGCCTGCTGCTGGCGCTTTAGCAGTCGACAGCCATCGCTCTTATTATTGATATCCCAACAACCATAGCGTGCCCAGGACTTCTCATCCTCGGTGATCTTGGTTTGATAGGCGGGTACACCCTCACAGAAGTTGGGAGTTTCGGCACTGGTCTCAAAGCAGCCGCGAAGGAAGTTACCTGAGTCGACCATGCAGATCGGTGAGCGGCAATCCTCAACGCTTGTGAGCGCCTGATCAAAACAGCCCTGCTGAGTAGACTGTTGACCGAAAGCTTGCCCCTGCTGTCTAAATTCAGCAGCTGCATTCTGGCGCTCATCATTGAATTCGGCCAGCCACTCATCGCTGTAGAACTTAACCCAGATGTAACCAGCAACGCCGACTAACACGAGCGCCAGCAGTATCACCTTCTTCACTTAACGTGACTCCGCAGCTTTAGGACGGTAGAGGCCAATCAAGGTCATAAACAGGCCAACGACGACCAGTAACATGCCGCCATTAACCAGTAGGGGATTACGCTGCATAAACGAAACGAAGGGGTATTTGCCGGACTCTTCACAGGTTTCAGCGGCCCAGTGCCAAACACCGCCACCTTGAATACAGGCTTCGACCTGATTCTGTTCGACCATGTAACCAGCCATCAGAGCGATAGCGGGCAAGATTAGCAGTGCAAGACCTAGCTTAAGCATCAATCCTCGTCGCTAATTCCGATATTGGATACACCTTGGTTCTGCGCAAGCTCACGCACAGTTTCAACCACGGCGGGTTTGAAGCTAGTACCCGACAGACGTTCCAGAAGTTCCTCTTGGAAGGCATCCTCGTCTAGCATCAGATCGTGCATATTGATCAGGCGCACTAGCTCCTCATCAGACATTTGATCATCGGCCTCAGCGAACTCGACATAGGCGCCGATGGTGTCGTACGAGAGGTTAGAGACCGCAACTGCCTCATCACTCTCCTGCTCTAGCTTCAAAATCAGCGTGGAGAAGAGCGCCATCATGGCATCGCGAGCTGGGATAGCACCGAACATGTCGTACTCATCGAGGTCGACGATATTATCCTCAACATGGTTGAGCTGCACTTCGTAGTTCACTTTGGTGCCACGTTGCATCTGCTCTTCCCAGATGGAGCTGAGCAAATTACGCATCTTCTCCAGATCGCCAAAGTTCATCAGGCGGGAGAAGAGTGCAAAGTTAAGGAACATGCGCTCAGATAGCGCGGTCGCGAAGAGCATCTGCTGCCAAGGTTCGAGTGCGCGTATCTGCTGTTCAAAGCGGTTTTCTGAGATCATGTTCTACTCCCTATTTAGTTGAGCCTATCACAGGCGAACTTCAATGCCGCGCTCACGCATGTAAGCTTTGGCTTCTGGAACACTGTACTCGTTAAAGTGGAAGATACTAGCGGCCAAAACAGCGTCCGCCTTACCTTCTATACAGCCATCCACAAGGTGGTCTAGGTTACCGACACCACCTGAGGCTATCACTGGAATGTTAACCGCTTCTGACACGCCACGCGTTAGACCCAGATCGTAACCGTTTTTAACGCCATCCTGGTCCATTGAGGTCAGCAGGATCTCACCAGCGCCCAGCTCTTCCATCTTCTGCGCCCACTCGATTGCGTCGAGCCCGGTCGGCTTGCGGCCACCGTGGGTAAAGATCTCCCAGCGACCCTCTTCATCAGGAGCAGATACCTTCTTGGCATCGATCGCCACGACAATACACTGACTACCGAAGCGCTCGGCCGCCTCTTGCACAAACTCGGGGTTAAATACCGCCGCCGTGTTGATAGAGACCTTATCAGCGCCAGCATTCAGAAGCGTACGAATATCATCACAGGTGCGCACTCCACCACCGACGGTGAGAGGGATGAATACCTGCGAAGCCATGCGTTCAACGGTGTGAACCATGGTGTCGCGGCCTTCATGGCTAGCGGTAATATCAAGGAAGGTGATCTCATCGGCGCCCTGCTCATCGTAACGGCGGGCCACCTCAACCGGGTCGCCAGCATCACGGATGTCAAGGAACTTCACGCCCTTCACAACGCGACCATTTTCAACATCCAGACAGGGGATAATACGCTTAGCCAGTGCCATCTTTGGAGTCCTGCTTAGTTGCCAGTCAGCTGATCGCTCAGCGCCTGTGCTTCGGCAACATCGAGGGTGCCTTCATAGATCGCACGGCCAGTAATGGCGCCAAAGATACCTTTGCCAGCCACTTGTGCCAGTGCGCGGATATCATCGATATTAGTCACACCGCCCGACGCAATAACTGGAATGCCACCCTGCTGGGCCAGATCTACGGTCGCCTCAACATTGACACCCTGCATCATGCCGTCACGGGCGATATCGGTGTAAACGATTGATGAGACACCGTCATCGCGGAAACGCTTCGCCAGATCAACAGCCATCACGTCGGTCACTTCAGCCCAACCATCAATGGCGACGCGACCATCTTGCGCATCCAGACCGACGATAATGTGGCCCGGGAAGGCTTTACACATCTCAGTCACAAACTCAGGCTCTTTTACCGCTTTAGTACCGATAATCACTTGGCTTACGCCCGCTGCGAGGTAAGCTTCGATGATCTCGGAAGAGCGGATGCCGCCACCGATCTGAATTGGCAGATCAGGGTAGGCTTTAGCGATCTCTTGGACGATCTCACCATTGACCGGCTTGCCGGCGAAGGCGCCATTGAGGTCCACGAGGTGCAGACGACGACAGCCCGCATCGACCCATTTAGCCGCCATATCAACAGGGTTATCAGAGAAGACGGTTGAGTCGTCCATACGGCCCTGACGTAGGCGTACACACTTGCCATCTTTTAGATCGATCGCGGGGATAATCAGCATTGAACTAGCTTCCTAACGCTTGAACGGGGCTTACTGCTGGCCGTTCCAATTTACAAAATTCTGTAGCAGTTTAAGGCCTGCTTTGGAGCTCTTTTCAGGGTGGAACTGCACAGCAAAGACGTTCTCTTTGGCCAGCGCCACATCGAAAGGCACGCCGTACTCACATGTACCCGCAACCAACGCCTTGTCGGCAAGATGTACGTGGTAGCTGTGGACAAAGTAGAAGCGTGTATCTTGCTCGATACCCTGCCAGAGTGGGTGGTCCAGCGTCTGCTTAACTTGGTTCCAGCCCATGTGCGGCACTTTGAGCTTTTCGCCCTGAGCATCTTTGAGGCTCTTGCCGAAGAAGTTTACTCGACCACCGAACTCGCCCAAGCAATCAACGCCACCGTTCTCTTCCGAAAAGTCGGTTAACGCCTGGTAGCCCACGCAGATACCGAGAAATGGTTTACCTGATTGGATCGCCTCTTTGACCTCTGCGTCTACACCTAGACGGCGCATCTCAGCGATACAGTCACGAATCGCGCCGACACCCGGTAGCAGCACGCGATCTGCATCGCGTACTGCCTGCGGGTCTGCGGTGAGGACCACTTCGGTGTTTTCAGAGACCAGCTCCAGTGCTTTGGCAACCGAGTGCAGGTTGCCCATACCGTAATCGATTACAGCAATTCGATTCATGCTTAAAGGCAGCCCTTAGTTGAAGGCATCATGCCCTCTGCACGTGGATCGAACTCCAGCGCCATACGCAGCGCACGGCCAAAGGCTTTGAAGATGGTTTCGGCCTGGTGGTGCGTGTTTTTGCCCTTGAGGTTATCGATATGCAGCGTCACACCGGCGTGGTTTACAAAACCGTGGAAGAACTCGCTGAACAGATCCACATCAAAACCACCCACAGAACCGCGCACGAACTCTACATCCATGGCAAGGCCTGGACGGCCAGAGAAGTCGATAACAACACGAGACAGCGCTTCATCAAGAGGCACATAAGCGTGACCGTAACGACGAATTCCCTTCTTGTCGCCCACTGCCTGTTTGAACGCCATACCCAGAGTGATGCCGATATCTTCCACGGTGTGGTGATCATCGATGTGCAGGTCGCCCTTGGCGTTGACGTTCAGATCGATCAGGCCGTGACGGGAGATCTGATCCATCATGTGGTCAAGGAAAGGGACGCCAGTTTCAGCGTTAAACTGACCTGTACCGTCGAGGTTGATCTCGACACTAATCTGAGTCTCGAGGGTATCTCGAGAGACCTTGGCTACACGTTCAGCCATGCTCTGCTCCATAGAAGTTGCGCGAAGGCCGCAATTATAGCGGCTTTGGCGTGTAAAACCCACCATGTAGGAGGGTTGTGAGCAAAGCGAACGACGCGACCTAATTTCCGAAAGCCGACGAGCCCAACGGCTGTCTGTGGTCTACACTGGGGTGAGATTACAAATATGAAGAAAGGATGCTCTGCTATGCGGATTTTGCTCAAGCTTATTGGCTGGTTGGTGTTTCTTGTCGTCGGTGTGACGGCGGCGCTGGCGGCCTATCTGATGTTCTTCTTTAACCCCA
>JAYQBD010000048.1:0-13981 GCA_038137135.1 Oceanospirillaceae bacterium
ACGATCAGCTCACCACGAGCCGCATCAATACCAGCCTGCATGGCAGCGGTTTGGCCGAAGTTGCGCTGCAGCTCGATCAAGCGAACGTGCTCACCCCATTGAGTTTGTGCCGCCTTAATGGCGTGAACTGTCCCATCCGGCGAGCCGTCATCGACGAGCACTAACTCCCAGGGGCCAGAGTAGTTGGCCATGCCCTCATGCACGCGTTCAACGAGGCGGGCAGCGTTAGCCTCCTCTTTGTACATGGGAACGACAATCGAAAGGCTAGATGATTCAGTCATTTAATCGGCTCAGATGGGTCAAAATATGCGGCGATTTTACACCAAGGCGGCGTTAGGTTCACCCTGAAGGGGAGTCTCGAGTAGGTTTTGCAGACCTAGCTAGGATGTTTGGCGCTGAGTTGGAATTAGCAGTGCTAGAGGTACGGAGAGTGCGCTGACACCGAGCAGGTAAATATGCAGGTTGATTGCGGCGCTCAAGGCCGCCTCTACTCCGAAGCCGAGGGGGATCAGTGCCGCTAACATAGCAGCCTCGTAGGTGCCTGAACCGGCGATGCCGTGGATTGGCAGAACTCCACTAAGATCTGCAGTCGTAACTGCCACCCAAGCTGAGATGAAATCGATGGAGAGAAAGGCTTTTAGTACCAGTGTTAGGGCTACAAGCTTAACGATCCAGATAATCAGTGTTTGCAGGTAGGTCGCGACGATCAGCCCGCGCGAGTGGGGGAGTAGGTGCTCAAGCTCTGTAAGCTTTACCTGTAAACGCTCCGGCAGTAGCGCAAGCAAACGACGGCGAAATAACCCAATCACAACAGGCCCGATTATCAATGCGGCCAGCGCTAGATAGCCGATAGTCGGCAGCAGGGCGCCGAGCGCAATAGCGGCCAGCAACAGCAGTACATGCAGATCCATCAAACGAATCCAGACTAAACCGGCAGTTGAGCTGAGCATCGACTGTTTAAACTGGCGCTTCATCAGCAGTGGAAAGGCCGCTTCACCGAGCCGCATGGGTAGAAAGTTGTTCAGAGCGTTGTGCAAAAAGCTGATCTTGAGATAAGCCCTGCGAGGGTGCTGCATGCGTTGGCCGAAGTAGCGATAGACGCGCTCGGCTCGCAGCACATACGAGAGCAGTGTCAGTAGTGTAAGTAGCAGTAGATCGGATAGATCAACTACTGACCACTGGGCCAGAATACCGGCCCAGCCATAGTAGTGCTCCACTAGCAGAATCAGCAGCGCAAAAATCAGCGATGCCAGAATCCAGCGTAGTGCGATACTCATCGATTAAGCGTTGGTTCGCATTGACGGACACTCTTCAACCGGTTTGAGCGCTTCCCAGGCATCGTTTTGAGACAAGAAAACCTGACCCGTCAGCTCATCAAGGAAGTGAGAGCGCTTCAACCGGTCCATCACAGGCCCTTTTACCTCCGAGAGGTGGAAGCGCACGCCGCTATCTTTGAGGCGTTGGTTAATCGCCTCGAGAGATTCGAGAGCTGAGGCATCAATCAGGTTGATCGCTGGACACATCAGGATGAAGTCTTTGACGCAGTCATTGCGGCTAACCAGGTCGTAGACACGATCTTCCAAGTAGCGTGCATTAGCGAAGTAGAGACTCTCATCAATACGCAGGCTCATTACATCGAGACAGGTCTCAACTTCATGACGCTCAACGTTACGGAAGTGCTGAGTGCCTGGCACACGTCCTACAACGGCTGAATGCGGCATGGAGGTGCGGTGCAGGTAGAGCAGAATCGACAGGCTAACACCTGCAATAATACCTGCCTCAACACCAGAAACGAGTGTCAGAATGATGGTCGCAGCCATCGCCACGAAATCCGGACGAGAGTACTTCCAGGTGCGTTTCAGTGCACCCAGATCGACCAGAGAGAGAACCGCCACAATGATCGTTGCTGCCAGTGTCGCCTTTGGCAAAAAGTAGAGCAGTGGCGTCAAGAATATCGCTGCTAAAGCGATTCCCACCGCAGTGAATGCGCCGGCCGCTGGGGTCTCGGCACCCGCATCAAAGTTGACTACTGAGCGTGAGAAACCACCGGTTACAGGAAAACCACCGGAGACAGCTGACGCGACATTGGAAGTCCCCAGTCCGATAAGCTCCTGGCTTGGATCGATCCGCTGGCGACGTTTGGCTGCCAGGGTCTGGGCGACCGAAACAGATTCAACAAAGCCGACGATGCTGATCAGCAGCGCTGAGATAAACAGCTGTTGCCACAGATCCATATCAAAGCTCGGTAGCGCAAAACCGGGAAGTCCGGTCGGCACCTCACCCACAACGCGCACACCACCTTGATCTAGTGAGAATGCGAATGTAACCAGTGTCGTCGCTGCCACAGCCGCAACCGGGCCCGCTTTCGCAAGAATGTCAGCGATGCCCTGACTCATGCCGCTTTTGATTAGCAGAGGCTTCAGGTTTTTACGTACCCAGAAGAGAAAGGCTGTTGCACTAACACCGATAATGAGCGTGGGCCAATGCAGTTGGTCAGCATGCTCGCCGATAGAGACGATCAGCTCAAGCAAGTTGTGACCTGATGCGTCGACGCCAAAGATGTGTTTCAGCTGGCTGGCGGCAATAATGATGCCTGAAGCAGTAATAAAGCCTGAGATTACGGGGTGACTCAGAAAGTTTGCCAGCATACCAAGACGCAGAACGCCCATCAGAATCAGGATTAAGCCGGAGATAAACGCCAAGGCGATAGCTGCTGTTAGGTACTCAGCGGTCCCCTGCAGAGCAAGATTACCCACTGCAGCTGCAGTCATTAGAGAGACAACCGCCACTGGACCTACTGCCAGAGTGCGGCTGGTGCCAAAGATCGCATACGCGACCAGTGGCAAGATACTGGCATACAAGCCCACCTCGGCAGGTAATCCCGCAAGTAGCGCATAAGCGAGCGATTGCGGGATCAACATGATGGTTACTATAAGGGCGGCGACCATATCACTAGTCAGAGTGCCCTTATTGTAGGTGCGTAACCACTGCAGAATAGGTAGGTAGCGTTCTAGCATCTGTGTCTCTCTAAAACTTAGTTACACGTTTACTTCTGGCTCTCAAGAGCCTCATGTTTGTTTGGAGATTTCGGCAAAATCTTTGGACCCGCCAGCCACTCGCGCCCTTCCAGCATCGCTTCGAAGTAGAGCCAAGGCAGCATCTTCTCTTTCAGCAACCAGGCCAGAGTAGAGGGTTTCGTACCGTCAACCAGCCATTTCGGGAAGCTTGGGAGCAGTTTGCCACCGTAGCCAAACTCGGCCAGAACGATCTTGCCGCGCTCGACTGTCAATGGGCAGCTACCGTAGCCGTCATAGACAGCGCGCGGAGACTCACCATTGAGTGCGAAGATGATGTTCTCTGCGACAGCGGGTGCCTGTTTGCGTACTGCAGCTGCAGTTTTGGCATTTGGAGAGTTGCCTGCATCGCCCAGCGCAAAGATATCGCCGTAGCGTACGTGCTGCATGGTTTCAGGGCTGATATCTACCCAGCCTGCAGCATCTGCTAGTGGACTATTGGCGATGAAATCCGGTGCCTTCTGCGGTGGGCAAACGTGCATCATATCGAAGCTTTTCTCGATATCGGTCACTTCACCTTCGGCATTGGTCTGTTTGAAGTGCGCTGTTTTGCTAGCGCCATCTACCTCAACCAGAGTCGTTTGGAAGTTCAATTGTGCCTGGTACTTCTTCACATACTCCATCAGTGCAGGGACGTAGTCAGCCACGCCAAATAGCCCTGGAGTAGAGGTGCAAAACTCGACATCGATATCGTTGATGCGATTGTTGCGGTACCAGTGGTCGCAAGATAGGTACATCGCCTTCTGTGGCGCGCCGGCACACTTGATTGGCATAGGTGGCTGCGTGAATAGCGCCTTACCTTTCTTGAGTGCCTGCACGAGCTCCCAGGTGTAAGGAGCCAGATCCACCATGTAGTTCGATGTAACGCCGTTACTGCCCAAGGTCTCTTTAAGGCCCTTCACCCCGTCCCAGTTCAGCGATAGACCGGGCGCGACTACGAGGAAGCGGTAACCGACTGACTCGCCATCCTCCAAAATTACCTGGTGTTGATCCGGCTCAAAGCTGGAAACCGCGGACTGAATCCATGTGGCTTGTTTCGGCATCACATCAGCCATTGGGCGAATCGTCTCAGCGCGGTTAAAGACGCCGGCTCCAACCATAGTCCAGCCAGGCTGGTAGTAGTGTTCAGTGCGCGGTTCAATAATCGCGATATCGAGGTCGGGGCGACGCTTGAGAAGGCTCGATGCAACGGCCTGTCCGCCGGCACCACCGCCGACGATTACAATCTCATGACGACGCCCCGCGATCTTTACCGCTGGGTTGTTTGCTTGGTGAATTGCTTCAAGACGCGAGCGCAATCCCGCTAGGTCGTAGCCGGCGCCTTTAGCAGTCTCTAACAGCGTATCGGGTGCCAAATGGTTTGCTTCGGACAGTGCCCAGAGCGTTGTACAGCGTGTGCCGGTACGACAGAAGGCCAGAACGGGGCCCTGTACCTCTTTTAGGAGAGCGCCAAACTCGGCTGCGTTCTCGTCCGTAACTTTGCCAGAGATGACTGGCTGGAAGCGCCACTCCATACCCTGAGCTTGAGCCGCATCAATAATTGCCTGCATTTCAGGCTGGTCTTCGCTCTCGTTCTCGGGCCGGTTGCAGATGAGTGTTTTGAAGCCCATTGAAGCGGCAATGCCGACATCTTCAACACTGATCTGTGGGGCCACACTTAAAAAGGGCGTTAGTTTACGTGCATCCATGGTTTGTTCTCCGTGGGAAAAGGTGTTTTATAGTTATTTTTTAGATTTGCACTTTGTTTGAAATTTCACGGGCTGTTCAATTTCACGGTTCATAGAGTGAGTGCTGCTGGCAATAGTCGCCGATGAGGGTAACTTTTGCCAGCAGTCCAATTTTAAAGTCAGCATCTTAAAAAAGGTTTACCGGCACCTTGAGGTATGACTGCCCGTTCTCCTCAGGTTCTGGCATATGGCCAGCACGCATGTTGACCTGTACCGACGGCAGAATTAGACGCGGCATTGACAGTGTCGCATCACGCTCGGTGCGCATCTTGATAAACTCTTGTTCGCACTTACCCTCACCGACATGCACGTTGTGAAGACGCTCTTCACCCACAGTCGTCTCATTCAGGTAATGGTCACGCCCTGGTGCTTTGTAGTCATGACACATAAACATGCGTGTCTCATCAGGCAGCGAAAAAATCTTTTGCACAGAGATATAGAGTGTATGCGCATCGCCACCTGGGAAGTCACAGCGCGCTGTGCCGTAGTCCGGCATAAATAGCGTGTCGCCAACGAACAGAGCATCTCCGATTAGGTAGCTCATGCAAGCTGGAGTGTGACCCGGTGTGTGCATGGCACGCGCTTCGATCGTGCCTATTTTGAACTGCTCTTCATCTTTGAAAAGGTGGTCAAACTGGCTGCCATCACGCTGGAAGGCGCTACCTTCGTTAAACGCCTTGCCGAAAACATTCTGTACGGTGGTGATGTGTTCACCGATAGAGAGCTGACCGCCCAGCTTATCTTTGAGGTAGGGTGCTGCTGACAGGTGGTCAGCATGCACGTGGGTCTCCAGAATCCAGTCAACCGTCAGACCTTCAGCTTTTACATAGTCAACAATCTGATCAGCAGATACGGTATCAGTCTTGCCAGCGGCGTAGTCAAAATCCAGTACTGAGTCGACAATCGCACAGCGTTTGGTCTCAGGATCTGAAACAACGTAGCTAAAAGTAAAGGTAGGTTCGTCGAAGAATGTCTTAACTAAAGGTGTCATCACGCTTCTCCAAAAAGTTATATCTATATCACAATTTCGCATATATTAGCTTTTGCTGATGGAAAGTCAATCGCTTTGAGGATGAAAAAATGTACACTGGAGGTTTAATCCACCTATATTTACCAGTAGTTTGACTAGGATCAATATGGCTTGGCTACAACGCAGAATCGAACTGAAGCGCAGAACACGTGGCTTTCATCTAATCACTGACGAGGTATTGTCAGCTCTGCCTGAACTCCGGCAGGTGAGGGTTGGGCAGTTACATCTCTTCCTCCAGCATAGCTCCGCGTCACTCACACTGAATGAGAACGCTGATCCTGATGTGCGACGTGACATGGAGGGAGCCTTCAATCGTCTCGCCCCTGAAAACCATCCTGACTATACCCATACGCTCGAGGGTTCGGACGATATGCCTGCGCATATCAAATCGAGTTTGAACGGCGTTAGCCTACTGCTGCCGGTCGGGCAGGGGGAATTGTTGGTAGGAATCTGGCAGGGGATCTGGTTAGGCGAACATCGAGACTACGCAGGCTCGCGCAGCCTTATCGCGACGCTAAACTACGAATAATAGCCACTACATCTGTTCGATCTTGCTCAGACATTCTGTCTGCGTCAAAGGTATTCTCTACAGCCAGCAATAGCGCTTCGGTTATGGAACTATCTATCTGCTCTAGGTCCAGTAGATCCAGGTGGCTGCGAACATAGGAGAGGGCGAAGAGTTGCTCGGGTGTCTCAAGCGCCTGCTGCTCTAGTTGTCCAAGTCGCTCTGAGATCTGCTCGTAGTTCTGTGTCATCGGTTGGCTTCCAGGGATTTTAGGTTGAGGAAGTGCTCTCGGCCCGATGCATCCACGCGTAGCAGGCGTACCGTTAGATAGTCCAGCGCTGGCGCCATCCAGATCAGGGTCTGCTGCTGATCTGCAGCACGCTCGAGTTGCAGGCGCACACAGTCAAAGGTGCCGGCAGGCGTGGTTAGTGTCTCCTCGCCCGAGCGCACAAACCGGTAAGTTTTTATCTTGCCGCCGTCGGCGATGCGGTAGCTCAGCTCCTCGCGTCCTGCGATCAGGTCTTCACGCAATTGCAGTTGATAACTCAGTTTATCTTGGACATCGGCTTCATAGGCTTGCGCCCAAGGCTGCTGCTTGGCCACGGTTGTGATGCGCTGGCGCTCGGCATCAAAACTGATACTGAGGTTACGTTTGCGTCCAAATACAGAGCGATTGAACTTGTAGCTCAGTGGGGTCCAGCGCGAGTTTTTATAACCCAGTGTCGAGGCTTCGCTTTGAGAGGCGAAGGTTGATTTAGCTTCGCTGGAGAAGTGCCAGAGTCCGCTGGGCGACTGTTCAAGTTTTCGAGTCGCAGTCACCGGCAGATCAATCAAGAGATCAAGCGTCGCACTGTACTGCGCTGAGAATGGCGCCAGCTGTGCTTGGGCCTGGATCGTTAGAGCAGCGAGTAGGAGCAAGCTGGCTGCAGTCAGCTTGACGATCGCGCGGCTCCGAAGAGGCATTTAGAGATCCGCCTCGAATCGCTTGCCTCCAGGGGGAAGCTGTTCGCCGTCTAGAAAGGCCAAACCGCGTCGTTGAGTCAGGCGCTCTGACACGAACCACTCAACCGCTAAGGGGTAGATACAGTGCTCTAGGTGGTGGATGCGTTGTTGTAGACTCTCGACGTTATCATCGGCGCGAATAGTGGTGGCGGCTTGCACGATCGGCGCTCCCGCATCCAGTTCAGGGCAGACAAAGTGGACAGTGCAGCCGTGCTCCGCTTCGCCAGCTTCCAGTGCCCGAGCGTGAGTATTGAGCCCTTTGAACTTAGGTAAGAGCGAAGGGTGAATATTGACCAGCCGGCCGTTGTAGTGCTCTACAAAACCGTCGGTGAGAATGCGCATAAAACCGGCAAGTACAACAAGATCGGCCTGCCAAGCATCAATCTGCTCAATCAGAGCGGCGTCAAAAGTCTCGCGGTTAGCGTAGAGTGTGTGCTCAATGAGTGCCGTGGGAATGCCGGCGTTTGCGGCGCGGACCAGGCCATAGGCGTCGGCTCGGTTTGACAGTACACCGGCAATTTGGAAACCGTCGGACTGGGCCGCGGCATCCATAATTGCCTGTAGGTTCGAGCCTGATCCGGAGACCAGGACTACAACAGATTTTTTGCTCATTTAGCTGTTAGGCACCAAGTCCTACCAATTCTACCTGCTCTTCGTCGGCAGCAGCGTCGGCAATCTGGCCGATAACCCAAGGTGCTTCACCTGCGTCTTTCAAGATTGCCAGTGCGTTCTCGGCTTCGCTTGCAGGAACACAGATGACCATGCCAACACCACAGTTCAGTGTGCGGTACATCTCGCGATCAGCCACGTTACCGCCTGCCTGAATCCAGCGGAACACCTCAGGGATAGCCCAGCTTTGGGTATCGATGACTGCTTTGGTGTTCTCTGGCAGTACTCGAGGGATGTTCTCTAGCAGACCACCACCGGTGATGTGTGACAGGGCGTTGACCTGAGATGACTTGATCAGCTGCAGCAGTGATTTCACGTAGATGCGTGTCGGCTCCATCAGTGCGTCGGCCAGTGAGCGGTCACCGATCTGTGTGTTCAGATCGGCATTAGTCACTTCGAGGATTTTACGAATCAGAGAGTAGCCGTTTGAGTGCGGTCCAGAAGACGGCAGGGCAATAATTGCGTCGCCTGCAGCCACTTTTGAGCCATCAATGATTTCGGATTTCTCAACCACACCCACACAGAAGCCGGCTAGGTCGTAATCGTCACCCTCGTACATGCCCGGCATCTCGGCAGTCTCACCACCCACCAAGGCGGCGCCTGCGAGCTCACAGCCTGCACCGATACCGGTAACAACATCGGCGGCCATATCGACGTTAAGCTTGCCTGTTGCGTAGTAGTCGAGGAACAGCAGTGGCTCGGCACCTGCGACAACCAGGTCGTTGACACACATAGCGACTAGGTCGATACCGATGGTGTCATGCTTGCCCAGGTCCATTGCTAGTTTTAGCTTGGTGCCAACGCCGTCTGTACCTGAAACCAGTACTGGCTGACGGTAGCCTTCAGGGATCTCACACAGAGCGCCAAAGCCGCCCAGACCGCCCATCACTTCTGGGCGCGCTGTACGCTTAGCTACACCTTTGATGCGCTCAACAAGCGCGTTACCTGCATCGATATCGACGCCGGCATCTTTGTAGCTAATAGATTGGTTGTTTGACGCATCAGACATGGGTGTAAGACCTCATAAAACGGGTGTGCAAAAGGGGTACGATTTGTTGGCGGAGGATTCTACCAGTTTGCACCGGTAGGAGCCATTGTGTGTTACAGTTTCGGCAATATTTAATGCCAAACACCTAGGGAAGGTCGATGCGCAGTTTCAAAACCCTTTTTAAGCTCGGTGCACTGCTGCCACTGATGTCGATTTCTAGCCTCTCAGCTGACGTTATTATTTGGGCGAGTGATAACCGTTCTGGCCAGCCGGTTCGTGCTGAGCAGGCCGAGTGGTTGCGCTATCTGCAGAGCCAGTCGCAGGCAAGCAACCCGCTGGTGACGCCAACGCAGGCCGGCGTAGCTCAAGATTATCCGATGCATCTGGCGGCACAAGCCGATGTTGGCGCATTGATGACCAGTCGGCTGGCAACAGGTTCAGATGCCGCACTTTGGGTTCAGCTAAATGCGAACGGTTTGGAGTGGGTACTCGAACAGAATGGTGAAGCGCAGCAGTTACGTACACCCGCAACGAGTGATGGCCTGGCACTGGGTCTCAACTGGATGGGTATGCAGTTGAGCATGGCCACTCCTGCTTCTGCAGACCCGTCCACTCAGCCACTGCTGCCGGCAGCGACGGGTCCGCTTTCTACTCCATCTACGACACAACCGCAGACTAGTGTAGCCGTGCCCGCAACGACTCCTGCGGTTCCTGCAGCGCTGTCTTATCAGCATAAAGGGACTCAGATTAACGTCAACGGCGTTTTTGATGCGCCGGATTTCTTGCGTCTAACACAAGGACTGCGCGCCTTAGAGGGTGTAGATCGGGTCTATCCTGCGAGCATCAATGGAACCGATGTGCAGTTAGTTTTGGGCAGCGACAGCCTCTCTGCGTCTCAGCTTCAATCGCTGCTCGCTCAGCAACCTTGGTTGCGACGGACAGAGCAGGGCGGCTTGCGGTGGGATGCGTTGGCGCTACCACTTCCCGGAGGACAAACAGCCCAGGGGCTGGTCGATCCAGTGGCCGAAAATCGTGCCGAGGCTCCTTCCGGATCGGCCCCCGCGATAGCGACTCCCGCGGAGTAATCCATGCAGCAGCGTTGGTTTATATTGACGGTTGGACTTATCAGCTTCGCGTTGGTTTATCTGCTCTCGCCTATCCTCAGTCCGTTTCTAGTTGGTGCTCTGCTGGCCTATCTGTCCGACCCTCTGGCAGATCGTCTTGAGGCGCGTGGATTGAGTCGCACGGGCTCCGTGGTGATCGTATTCTTGGTGCTCAGTGCGCTGGTGGTGATCGCCTTCCTGTTGCTGTTACCGCACTTGCTGACTCAGGTACAGTTGATGATCGAGCGCGTACCGCGCGTAATCGAGATTTTGAATAGTGAAATATTTCCGTTTATCGAGGCCAATCTTGGGGTTGAGCTCGGTCGACCGGACCTTAAACAGGTTGCATCGATTCTGACGCAGCACTGGCAAGCAACGGGTAGCATCGCTACCGCGGTGCTCAGCTCGGTAACCCAGTCGGGTCTGGCGGTTGTTGCCTGGTTCGCAAACCTGGTGCTGATTCCCGTAGTCACCTTCTACCTGCTGCGTGACTGGGATCTGATGATGGATCGTATCCGCGCGCTGTTACCTCGCAACATCGAACCGGTCGTAACACTCTGGGCGCGTGAGTGCGACGGGGTACTGGGTGCGTTCATGAAGGGGCAACTGGTCGTGATGCTGGTGCTCGGTATCATCTACGCGATCGGATTAGCGCTGCTGGGTGTGGATCTCGCGTTGCTGCTGGGCATTACGGCGGGTTTGGCCAGTATTGTTCCCTACCTCGGCGTTATCGTTGGCATCGTCAGCTCGGGTGTCGCGGCCTACGTGCAGATGCAGGATCCGATGATTCTGCTAGGCGTTGCTGTTGTCTTTGGCGTTGGGCAGGTGCTTGAGGGGATGGTATTGACGCCAAAATTGGTGGGTGATCGTATCGGCCTACACCCTGTTGCTGTGATCTTTGCGATTATGGCGGGCGGGCAGCTATTCGGGTTTGTCGGCGTGCTGCTAGCTCTGCCGGTGGCTGCAGTGATTCGCGTACTCTTGAGTCACCTACATAGAGGCTATGTTGCCAGTCGTCTGTATACCAAACCGGATACTGACTCGCAGTGAGCGCTTCGATTCAACCAACTCAACTGCCGCTGAGCGTTCACCTACGTGCTGATGCTCGGTTTGAGAATTTCACACTCGGACAAAATGCGCTGGTCGTCGAGCAGTTACAGCGTTTTAGCCGCTCGGAACTCAGCGAGCAGCATATCTTTTTAGCGGGCCCAAACGGTGCGGGGCTCACTTATCTTTTGCAGGCGAGCTGTCATGAGGCTGAGCAGGCTGGGTTGGCAGCGCTTTACCTTCCGGCTGAGGAGCTTGAAACTCTGGATCCGGCCATTTTTGAAGCGCTAGAGTCCTACGATCTCGTCTGTATTGATGATCTGCAATTGCTGTTGGGTAAACCGGAGTGGGAGCAGGCGCTGTTTCACCTCTATAACCGTCTACGCGATACCGGTCGTCGTCTACTGATTTCGGCGAATAACACCCCCGCACACCTTGCAGTGGGCTTAGCAGATCTAGCCTCGCGGCTGACTTGGGGCCTGGTGTTCCAGTTACAACCACTCAATGACGCCGATAAACTGGCTGCACTCGATGCGCAGGCTCGTGCACGCGGCTTAGTGATCGCCGAGGATGTTCTGCAATTTTTGTTAAACCACTCTGATCGTAATCTGCGGATATTAATGCGGCAATTGGATCAGCTCGATAGCGCCTCGCTCGAGCAGAAGCGGCGTGTCACCATACCCTTCGTAAAACAGGTGTTGGGGTGGAGCTAGGCGGACTGGTTTATGAACATGCTGACTTTATCCTGGTCAACAAGCCGGCTGGCGTCAGTGTTCACAAGGACGATACTGAACAGGGGTATGTGGGGGCTTTGAGTGAGTCGCGCGCAGAGCCTCTGTGGCTCGTGCATCGACTCGATAAAATGACCTCTGGTCTGCTGTTATTGGCGCGCAATCAAACAGCGGCCGCAGCGCTGAGCGGCTGTTTTGCCGACAGACAGGTTGATAAGCTCTATCTAGCGATAAGCTGTCATAAACCCAAACGCAAGCAGGGTATGATCTCGGGTGATATGGAGTCGGCCCGCCGAGGTAGTTGGAAGCTGACGCGCGGGCGTTCGAATCCGGCGCGCACTGAGTTTATCTGCAAAAATTTTGCTCCCGGGTACAATTTGATACTTTGCCATCCGCTGACCGGTAAAACCCATCAAATTCGCGTGGCCCTGAAAAGTGAAGGGGCACCCATACTTGGGGATAGTCGCTATGAGCCGGATGCGCCAGTGAGTGATCGCGGCTATCTGCATGCTTGGCAACTCGGATTTCGTTATCAGGATGCAGCGTATTGCTTTCGCGCTGATCCCGAGTCGGGTGAGTTGTTTATACAAGCCACCGCGACTGGCGTACTTAACCAAGTTGATCTGGAAAACTTACCGAAGCACTGGTCACTGCCACTGCTGAGACCGTCAACGGCGAGCGAGAATTAGAGAGTAAATAGGAATGAGTGACGACAGAGTAGAGTTCGACTTTACCCAGCGCAGTGCCGAAGAGCAGGCCTCACTATTGCAGCACACTTGGTGTGACAACTGTCAGCAGGCAGATCTCGGTATGACCGACCCGCAAGAGTACGAGCAGTTTGGGCTGCGCTTCGTTGAAGGGCGTTGCAAAGCTTGCGGCGAGGTGGTGTTTACTGAGTTGAGTGATGATGAATTCTGATTATCTTGATCGTTTTGCCGGCATCGGACGCCTGTATGGTGTCAACGCCCTCGAGGCTTTTCACAAGGCGCATGTCGTTGTTGTGGGTATTGGTGGTGTTGGTTCTTGGGTGGCCGAAGCTTTGGCGCGCTCGGGTGTAGGTGAGCTAACACTGGTTGACCTCGACGATGTGTGTGTCACCAACATCAATCGACAATTGCACGCACTCAGCTCTTCGGTAGGTCAGTCAAAAGTATTGGTGAGCGCAGATAGGATGCGCGATATCAATCCCGATCTGATCGTTAATGAGGTTGAGTCGTTTGCAACTCAGGATAATTTGGCTGAGTTGTTTGAGTCCAAGCCTGACTACGTTGTCGATGCCATCGACAGTGCTGGTGTAAAAGCGGCCATCATTAGTTTTTGCAAACGCAATAAAATCCCTATCATCACCACGGGTGGAGCTGGCGGTTTGATCGATCCGCAGCGTATTGCTGTGGCTGATTTAACCAAGACCGAGCATGACCCGCTCGCCTCTAAAGTGCGCTCTATTCTCAAGCGTCACTTCGGTTTCAGCCGCTCGGGTCGTAAGTTTGGAGTAGAGTGTGTCTACTCAACCGAGCAGGCAAGATACCCCAAAAGTGATGGCGAGGTGTGCAGCACAAAGCAGTTTGTCGATGGTGATGTGCGTTTGGACTGCGCAGGTGGACTAGGTGCAGTCACTATGGTGACAGCGAGCTTTGGTTTTGCAGCTGCTAGTCGAGTTCTGTTAAAAATCAGTGAGCGCGATGCACGCAATCGAGAGCGGGTGTAGCGTCAAGAGGTGTTGGCGGGATAAAACAGGCAGGTACGCAGGGCTGCGTACCCACCAAAGAAGGGACAAACTCGGGTGCTTATGCAGCCTTCAGGCGAGCCAGAGTTTTAGCGCGTGAGGTGCGCAGTTCGCTTACAAATACTTTACCAAGCAGGCTATCGAGTTTGCGTGATACGCCCTGCGCGAGTTCAGCGATGAAAGCAGCGCGCTCCTGACGTGCAGCCAGCTCAATTTTGTCCATGTTGATCGCTTCGTAGTTAGACATTTCCGGTACCTCGGGTTAATCCTGTTCAATTAAGGCTAATACTAAAGTTGAGAGTTTGGATCGACAAACGATGCTTTCTTAGGGTATTGTTGAGTTAAATTCATCTCAGGAAAAATCGATGCGTCGTCTACC
>JAYQBD010000048.1:14081-15182 GCA_038137135.1 Oceanospirillaceae bacterium
GAGGGGATAGGTGTAGCGTTGGCAGACCGCTCATTGCTACAGCGCGAGTTAGATAGTGGTCGTTTAGTTGCACCCTTCGATGTGTCACTCGACAGTCACAACGCCTTCTACCTTGTCTACAAAGAGAATCGGTCGCTGACAGCGGCGATGGAGGCGTTCCGGGATTGGATTCTTGAAGAGATGGCGGAAGATAAGCGCGCTCTAGCTGGCTAGAGCGGCTTCGGCGAGTGCGCGGTAATCGGTAGGTTTGATCGACGGCTGTAGCGGCACAATTTCCCAGCCTTCATCATCCGCAGTAGCGCTGAGGTACTCGAACTCTTTTTTGTAGTCGCGCGCCATCATCACCAGCGCCTGCGTTAGCGCTTCTATGGCAGGATGATCTACATCCTCCTCGGTTAGCATCGTGATGTTGTGGCGAATTAACTCAGTTGGATCTTCGTCAGAGAGTACCGACACCTTTATCCAATCACCACAGCGCAGCATCATCCAATCTGATACCACCTCATGTATGCTCTCTTGCGCTTTCGTCTCCAGCTCTGATATACGCTGTTCCAGTGAATGCTGTTCAACCGAATTTTGTTCGGTTGAGAGGTTTGCTGCTTCCAGTTCAGTCGAGATAAAACAGACTCGTGCCAGGTGCAGTAGGTCGGAGACATCAACAGGTCGTCGACGCAGGTTATCTAATTTGGCTTTGGCTTTTACCCTAAGCTGGGCAGCCTCAATGATGAGCTCTCTTCTCATCTCGTCAGGCGTCAAGGCATAGTTTCGCCCGCACTGTCGCATTGCCTCAATCTGGGCCTGTAGAGTGAAGACCTCCCAGAGTTCGTCACTCAGCTTAATTTGGATATTTTCAGTCTCGATGCTCTGCATAGGGTGTACCGCCCATTTTAGGGTTGTCAGGGTCTTTTTCTTTTCTAATGAATTACTGGCAATATTCGTGCCGACTTTTATTGCACTAGTGACAAAAACGCCTTTTGATGCTTTCGTTCCATCGCGACTTGAACAAAATGCGCTTTAGTTGGCTGGTTAATGGTGGTTTGCACACTATAGTTAGGAGGAGATATCTGGACTTAACCGCGACGGATCCGCAAGCAAGAACCC
>JAYQBD010000049.1:0-3226 GCA_038137135.1 Oceanospirillaceae bacterium
ACTGGTGAAGGGTTTGCGCAGTAGCGGCGCGCTAAAACGCTGTGTAAGCCGCTCCAAACCTTCGTCATAACCCGAAGCGAATATGAATGGCACACCGAGTTTGTATAGCTCTTCAGCGATCGGTTCGCTGCTCTCAACGCCAAGGTTAACGTCCAACACTGCGAAACTAAGCTGGCCGCGAGCAATGATCTGCATAGCGGATGCGACGCTAGCGGCAAGATGAACCTCTTTGAAGCCCATCTCACTGAGTGCACTCTCCTCATCCAGTCCGATGATCATGTTGTCTTCAACAACCAAGGCTACGCTCAATTGATTATTATCACCGACTGATTCTGATTCAACCGACTCCTGTACTTGTTCATCTAAGCGGGTCTCTCCACTAAGGCCACTAGGCTCATGATCTTCATAGCTATAGGTGAAGTGCTTGTCGGGAATAATAAACCGCGCACGCGCACCGTCGCGGGTGATCTTGTGCTCCGACTCTCCCCCAAGATCCAGCGGGATGGCGCGTTCAATGATTAGCGAGCCAAAACCTCGTCGGGTAGGAGGCTCTTCCACCGTCACCCCTAATTCCTTCCAAGTCAGGATCATGCTGGAGTGAGCGTCGACCGTCCATTGAATTTCAATGGATCCGGTGGGGGTTGATAGCGCCCCATATTTGATCGAGTTGGTGATCAGCTCATGAACGAGCAGAGTCATTGTGGTGTACGCCTTGGGTGTCAGTAGGACATCAGGCCCAATCACCTTCACGCGATCGGGTTCGGTTACAAAGGCGTTAAGCTCGGTCTGGATGAGGGTGGTGAACGGCGTGTTGGCCCAGTTGCCCTCGGTCAACATATTCTGGGCCAGCGCCAGAGCCTGAATACGCCCGGCGAGTATCCCTTTAAACTCGTCAACGCTTTCCACAGAGGTGGCAGTTTGGCCTACGATTGAGTTAATCAGGCCTAAGATATTGCGTACCCGATGGTTGAGCTCGTGGATTAACATATCTTGTTGTTGTTGCGCCTCGGCTGCGAGTTTATTGCGCTCGTCGATATTGCGTACAACCAGCTCAAGCAGTGTGCCCCGCAGATCGTTGGCCAAGTTGAGGTCCAGTGGCGACCAAGGAGCGCAGAACTCCTCCCTGAGTTGTTGCCATGCAGCGAAGCTTTTGCGTGGTGTTAGACGAGAGCCGTTAGGACCCAATTCGACCGGTTTTTCTGGGTTGCCTGCCCACTGCACTTCGGTAACCTCTTCACGGCGTAAAAAGAGTAGAAGGTCTCGTGGGCGTTTAGAAATCGGTACAGCCAATACGCCGGCGAATCGCTCAGCAATGGTCACATCCATATCCAACCAGTTTCTTAGGTTCTCTACAGCTGTGACACGGGTAGTCGCTTGGCGGTTTAAACGTTTGACTAATAAATCGACATCCTCATTGTTGACAGGATCACCAAAGACTGCGCGTTCGCCATCAATAGACAGTACCAATGCGTCACACTTGATCAGGCTCTTTATGCGCCCGCCAAACGCACTGAGGTTTTCAAAAAGGGGCAAACTAGGATCTAAACTCGCCATCATCTGCACGTGCAGCTTTTGTCCGCCACCCTCACCGGTACGCGCTTCGCGCTCCAGTTGACTGCGCAGCTCGAGCGCGAAACTCTCAGCGTAGAGCTCTGTGTAGCTTTTGGTTATCATGCTCAGATCACGGGGGCTGTAGTGGTGACAAGCGATTAGCCCCCAGAGCTCACCATCGACCATGATGCTGATAGACATCGAGGCTTGAACGCCCATATTACGCAAGTACTCGATATGCACTGGGGAAACTGTGCGTAGCGTGCTGAGTGAGAGATCAACCTCTGCATCACAGGGCGTTATCAGCAGTCCCGTATCGTCAATGTCGGGTATCACCCGCAGTATCGAGCGCTTGTAGAGTGCGCGTGCCTGTTGTGGAATATCGGACGGTGGATAACGTAGGCCAAGAAAGGAGTCGATATCAGACAGTCGATGTTCTGCGACTACTTCACCTGATCCATCTGGATGGAATTTGTAGATCATGACCCGGTCAAACCCGACCATGCTTGCAACCGAACGAGCGGCCTGATCGCAAAGTTGCAGCGATCCTTCTGCTTTCCCGAGCCGTCTGAGTGCGCTGCGTAGATCTTGCGACAGCATATCACTCGCCTCAGCGTAAGCTGGCGTGAACTCAAGAATCAGTTTATCTGAGCTGAAGTGGGCTGCCAGGTCGTAACAGTCCGGGCTTGAAAATAGTTTAATGTCGAGGATTCGCTCCAGTTGATCCTCGTCTTCAAAGCGTTTCACTAAACCGGTAATCGCGCGCGTCGCTTCAGGAGAGATAAGATCGACTAGGGGGTGGCCTAAGAGGTCTTTTTCCTCACGCCGTAGAATTTTTGGCACATTTTCCGAGAAGGCGACAACCAACCAATCCGCACTCAGTACTAGCATTCCGCCACCTGACTGAATTTTGCCTAGGCGATGTATGGGTTCCCTGTCACAGGTTGATAGGTCGTAGGTCATTGGTTCTACTGAGGTGTTCATCTCTACACGTCCTTGCTATGTCTGGGTAGCCAGCGCGCGAGCGCTGTCTCAAGAGTCTCACTGCGAACGGGTTTGGTAATTACCTGCTCGAAGTCTGTGTCACTGATCTGGTTATTGATGTCCGCTTCTGACAATGCGGTCACTCCGAGGATTGGCACACTGGCGCCGTTCTCCCGAATTTTGCGCGCCGCCTCTGCGCCGTTAAGGCGGGGCATATGGAAATCCATCAACACGAGGTCTACTTCGGGGTGTTCAAGCATCACTTCGACCGCCTGCTGGCCGTCCGCGGCCCGTAAAACCTTGTTGAACCCCAGCTTCGTCAGCGCGCCAACCAATACGATTAGATTTGTTGGGCTGTCATCGACACAAAGAATTGAGTAGATCGACAGATCCTCTGGCAGCTCTGGAGCGTGGGTGGTGTCGGCAGCATCATGCTGCTCCAGCTCGACCAGATCTGCCTCTTGGCAGAGTTTGCATAGGGCGCTAGGTAGATACGGGGCGTACCATTGCTGGGCTCCCTTTGCGAGCAGAGCAGTTGCCGGTTCAAATTCAGATGTCAGTACGCAGAGAGCCTGGCCGGGTAGCGTCTCAACCATTTTGCGAAACACCACAAGATTCGCAGCGGCCACACGATAATCGACTAGATTCAATGCTGCTGGGCTGTGCAGTGCTTCTGCTGTGAGCTCGCCGA
>JAYQBD010000049.1:3326-14971 GCA_038137135.1 Oceanospirillaceae bacterium
TCGACTAGATTCAATGCTGCTGGGCTGTGCAGTGCTTCTGCTGTGAGCTCGCCGAGGCGCTCCGCCTCCAGACCGCAGTGAGATAAGATCATCATCAATAGCTCGATCTGAGCATCGGCCGGCGCATAAATATTGACTTTGGTAGCCGAGCCGGTCGCAACCCAGCTCTGTTGAGAGGCATTGCTAGCTGGAAGATCTAGCGTAAAACTGAAAGAAGAGCCGGAGGGCGCGGAGTCTATCACCAGTTTGGAGGCCATCAGGCGCAGCAGACTATCGGCGATGTAGAGACCTGCACCGGTGCCTGATGGGCGGCTGCCATCGGGAAGCGCAGTTTGATAGTAGGGAGCGCAAATCTTATCCAGCTCGTGCGGCTCAATACCTGCACCGGTATCTAGTACCCTCACGACGATCTGAGTCGATGTGACCTTCTCTTTTTTCAAAGCGAGCGTCAGGATAGCTGAGCCGTTTTGAGTAAATTTGGTCGCGTTTGAGACCAGCGCAGAGATTATCTGACTCAGGCGCTCACTATCGCCGATGTAGGATTTACCTATCAATCTTGGATCGAACTGCAGGCCGAGTTCTACCCCTTTAGATTCGGCATCCGCAGAGTACATACGCACACAGTTCTCCGCGATCTCCAACAGTGAAAACTCACGCTGGGAGAAAACAACCTGATTGTTCTGAATGCGCTGTACTTCAATCGTATTGTTCAGCACTCCAAGCAGCGTCTCGGCGGAGATATCCATGCGCTCCAAGAGTTGCATCGCTGGCTCGGGTAGTTCGTACTCTTTGAGCATAGCCAGCAGACCAACCAGCCCATTGAGCGGTGTGCGAATCTCGTGGCTCATCACGTTAATGTCGGCTTGGGGCTGCATGGTTTTGATCATAGGAGCGTCATCCGAGAAGATCTCTCTCTAAGGTGGGCAGGGGCTGTACCTGCATAGAGAATCGCTCAATCAGTGATCTGAACGCAGTACTCGCGCCCTCGACGGCCCTATCCCGCTGGCATTGGTCTACCAATTCCTGTTCAAGCAGATCGATTGTCTCAGCCCAGTTCGCCAACGTATCTTCCCCGTAGAGGCGGTAGAAGTGGGTGATATCGGTGCGTCCGAGAGTTGTTTCGATTCTCGGTGCGAGTATGCGTGCTCCCATGGTGGAGCCTTCGATAACATAGTGTACACCCAGCGCGTAGTATGGATCTGTGGATGCCAGATGAAGCTTTAGAGTTGGGCGGGACTCTCCTAGGTTTTCGAGATCCGTTCGTAGGGCGATTAATTTGCGATCAATCGCTGCGAAAGAGGGCTTTGAACACAGGTGGAGATGTGCTGCCATTTCGTGCAACCAGCTCTCGAGGTTAAGGAGAACCGTCCGATACTCGTATAGCGTGAGATTCGGGCGCATCAGTTGGCGCATCGCTGGCATCGAGTCCAACTCTGCATGAAGGTTTTTAGTCGTCTCTTTCAAGGCTTTATGGGCAGTAATCATGTGATAACGACGTCCTGTGAACTTGATCTGTTAGCGCCTTAGCTAAACTTTTCTCTGCACGCATCATGCCAAATCAGCTCAGTGTTGAACGGGTCCGGTTGGGCAGTTCAATACTTTTTTCCAGATAGTTGATTTCAGGTTTGGCAAACAGGAAGCCCTGATAGAGGTGGATGCCTTGATTACACAAGAAATCATACTCTTTGAGCTTCTCCACCCCCTCGGCCAAAACCAGTATTCCCAACGCTTCACACAGGCTTACGATCGCCCTTACCGTTGCTTGTCTCGGCCCGCTCTCTTGGATGTCGCGAATCAGATACATATCCAATTTGATAATGTCTGGGTGCACTTCAACCAACGCATTGAGCCCGGCGTAACCAGCGCCAAAATCGTCCATAGCGATAGAGAAGCCTGCGCTACGCAGGTTGTTTAGCGTGCGGACAAAATGTTTGAAATTGTGAATGATCGAGCCCTCACTGAGTTCTAACACAACGTTTGATGCGCTAATCGACGAGGCTTTTGGTGTGAAGTCGATCAGGTATTGGCCCGAATCCTCAATCAGCGAACTGGACGTGACGTTGAGAAAAGTGTGGTAAGGGTTACCCAGTTCCCGCTGTTTGCGCAGTGCAGCGGTATTGATTCTTTTTTCGAAGTTAGCCGCGTGCTTTTTTTCGACCTGTTCAAAAAGGTACCAGGGAGGTTGGTTTTCAACACCGCGTAGCAGAGCTTCGTAGCCAAAAACATCGCCCGTGTGGATATCGATAATGGGCTGAAAAGCGTGCTCAAATTCTGGTGATGTGAACTCGCTGACCTCAGGGCGACTAAGTGGCACTCCCATCACCAACTCCCTCGGGCGAAAGCGGCCAAAATTCGGCTGGCGCGGCTGTTTAATTCGGTGTGCCGGCTTAAATTTTGAACAGGGTCCTGATCCAGACTCGAGCTCTGCATCGCCCAGTTCGGAAACTCGCGTTCGTGGATAATCCGCTCAGAAATCAGAACAAGATCGCTGTGGCGATCATCTTTGAGTAGGGTTGAGAAGAGACGATTAATGTTATCGGCGGGACCTTCAATCACCTGCATGAACTTTGGATCTTTCCAGACCAAGGCACCGGTTATCTCAGCTGCAATGTTGTTGGCTCTAATTCGCCGTAAAGAGTCCGGAGACATCACCTCAAACAGCCCACGCGAGCTGACGCTGGTGTATATCAACTGTTTCAAAATTTGATTGGACATGCTCTTCTCCGTAATGATTAGCGCAAGTCCCTGCTAGATCTATGTTTCGACTGCAAAAATTAGGTCTCACATGACAGGTTAGTCCAAATTAAAAATTTAACAAAAAAGGCCGCTGAATAAGCGGCCTTTAACGTTAGATGTTTGAAATTGAGATTAGTGGTGATGCCCACCGGGACCGTGCACATGCCCGTGGTCAAGCTCCTCGGCTGAGGCCTCGCGAATTTCAACGACTTCAACATCGAAGTTCAGTACCTGTCCGGCCAGCGGGTGGTTGCCATCCAGCGTAATGTTGTCGCCTTCAACCTTAACGACTGTTACGGGCTGCTCACCCCATGGGGTCTGCGCCATAAACTGCATGCCCACGTCGATCTCATCAACACCCTGGAATGCGCTGCGGTCAACTTCCTGTACTAGCTCATCACGCAGTTCGCCGTAGCCGTCACCCGGTTCGACGCTCACCTGCAGGCTGTCGCCTGCAGATTTTCCCAGAAGGGCTGCTTCAAGGCCTGCAATAATGTTGTTAGAGCCGTGCAAGTAAACCAGTGGATCCTGACCCACAGAGCTGTCCAGTGTCTCGCCATCTGCGTTGGTGAGAGTGTAGTGAATTGAGACGACGGTTTTGTCCGCGATTTGCATCAGGTTGCTCCTGTGAGTGAATGCCTGTGAGTGAATATAAGTGCCGTATGCTAGAGGTCACCACGCACAGGTGCAACTTTTCGCGCTGATTTCTGCGGCGAACGAGGGGTTTTTCCGGATTTGCCGGTTAATCGGAGCAGCTTGGATGCGCGTATCTTCTTCGAATTAAATAGGAGTTAGGGCTATGCGTGGGATATTAATAGCAGGGTGGATGATTGTGTTTGGAATTTTCGGAGTTAAACAGGCAGTCGCTGAAGGCGAGTTGCTCGACTATACAGTACGCAAGCTGAACGAGGATGTCAGTGTAAACCTAGCTCAGGAGTACAAGGGTAAGGTGCTTCTAGTCGTAAATACGGCGAGTAAGTGTGGCTTCACCGGGCAGTATGAAGGTCTCGAGGCGCTCCAAGCGAAGTACGCTGATCAAGGTTTTGCGGTATTGGGATTTCCGTCGGCAGACTTCGGAAACCAGGAGTTTCGTGAGGAATCTGCAGTCGCCGATTTCTGCCGCACCACCTATGGGGTGCAATTTCCAATGTTCGCAAAAGCGCGCGTTAAAGGCGACTCTGCAGACCCATTCTGGAAACACTTGATCGCACAGAGCGGAACTTCCCCCAAGTGGAACTTTTACAAATACCTAATTGGTCGCGACGGCAAAGTGATTAATAGCTACGCGAGCTTTACCGGCCCAGAGTCGGGTACCGTGGTAAAACAGATTGAGGCGGCTTTGGCAGAAGCACCAAAGAGCTAAGGAAAACGATGCAAAACATAGCAATTATCGGCGCTGGCCTGGCCGGCGCTGTTTTAACAGACCGGCTGATAGAAGCTGGAATGGATGTCACCTTATTTGAGAAGAGTCGCGGGACGGGTGGGCGTTTGGCGTCAGCTCGGCTCGGCGATATGAGCGCTGACCTCGGGGCCCCAGCGATCAACGCTGACGGTGAGTTATTTCGCGCTTGGTTGACACGTCAGGAGCAGTTAGGCCGCGTCGAAGTTTGGCAGCCTCGTGCAGCCAATTTTCGTGGCGAGCCGATCAAGAGCGAGTCGGTTTGGGTTGGTAAAGGACGCAATTCCAGTTTGACACGTGAGCTGATCGGCAGTGCAAAACTCGAAACCCAGCGGCGAATTGGCGTTGTTTGGCCGGACCGAGAGGGTGTGCTACTCCGAGATGATGAGGGGCAAATGCTCGGCTATTTCGACGCCGTCATCTGCACAGCACCGGCTCCACAGGCTTGCAGACTACTTGAGGCAGTGCCCAGGTTCGCTCACCTTGCCGAGGAGTCAGTAACAGACCCCGGTTGGGTTTACGCGGCATCCCTAGCTCAACTGCCGGAGCGACTCAAAGATGTCGATCGAGTAACGCAGGGCCACCCCAGCATCTCGCTGGTATCTGTCGAGTCGAATAAACCGGGCCGTAGCGGCTCGGTCATCAAAGTAGAGATGGAGCGAGATTGGTCCGAGGCACATATCGATCTGCCGGCTGACGAGATAGGGCGACAGATCAAAAGCAAGCTAGAGTCTTGGGTGCAGGAACAGTTGGTCGTCAAGGCGGAACGCACGCACCGGTGGCTGTACAACTGTTCATACCAGCCTGTGCAGGAGCAGCTTTCACTCTGGGACCCAGATACGCGTATCGGTGCGTGTGGCGACTGGATTGGCCCGTCAGGCCTGGAGGGGAGCTTTTTGAGTGCGCAGCATCTAGCCGATCAACTCTTGAAGAGTGGCCAGAGCGCAGCCTGAGGCTTGAACTACACTGGGAAGGAGCCCTGTTTTTAGGAGAAACCCTGTGTCTGTTACAGCGTCATTGCACCAAGCGGCTGAAGATACCTTTAACGCCGTCGAATCACTACTGCTCGGTAAGCACGAGCAGGTCGAGCTGGCGCTAGTAACGCTGTTCGCCGGTGGCCACCTGCTGCTAGAAGATCTGCCTGGTATGGGTAAAACCACGCTGGCGCAGTCTCTGTCTGCAGCACTAGGCCTGGAGCATCAGCGCATTCAGTTTACCAGTGATATGCTGCCAGCTGATATTTTGGGCGTTTCAATCTTCGACACACAGAGTTCAGATTTTCGCTTCCACCCAGGCCCAGTTTTTACGCAACTGCTACTGGCCGATGAAATTAACCGTACCACACCCAAAACTCAATCGGCTCTGTTAGAGGTGATGGAGGAGCAACAGGTGAGTATCGACGGTGAAGTGCATCGGGTTGATCACCCCTTCTTTGTTATCGCGACACAGAACCCCCAGACACAATTCGGTACCTTTCCATTGCCAGAGTCGCAGCTAGACCGTTTTCTGATGCGTATCTCTCTGGGTTACCCCAGTGCTGAAACTGAGCGTGAAATTTTGACCCAAGGCGATAGCCGTGGTCGCATTGCCGCGCTGCGCCCAACCCTGGATCGGTCTCGACTGTTGGCGATTCAGGCTGAGTGCGCCAAGGTGCATGCAGCGCCCGATCTGATCGACTACCTGCAGCGGCTACTGCAGTTCACGCGTGACTCGCAAGCCTTTCATACTGGGGTCTCGCCTCGTGGTGGGTTGGCGCTATTGCGGGCAGCGCGCGCAAGGGCCTGGTTGAAACAGCGTAAATACGTGGTGCCAGAGGATATACAGCAACTGCTGTTGCCGGTGCTGTCGCACCGTATTCGCTCTGCCGATGAGCGCTCAGATCTCAGTGCTCAGCGATTGGTGAGCCTCTTGTTGGACGAGGTCGATGTTATTCGTTAAGCGGCTCAGTTCGCTCTATCAACGGCGACGCGAGCGTTGGATTGCACGCCGGCATCCGAGGGTTGAGCAGCAGCGCATCGACAAACGCCGAATCTACATTCTTCCCACTGCCGCCTGTGCGGGGTTCATTCTGCTGCTGCTTGTAATGTTGCTGCTGGCGATCAACTACGAAAACAACCTGATCTACGGTCTCACATTTTTGCTGGTCTCTGTGCTGTTGGTTTCGATGGTTCATACCCACAATAATCTGCGCGATACGCTGGTTTCGTCGCGCGGACATGAGTCGGTCTATGCGGGTGAAAAGACGCGTTACAGGGTGCACATCCGTGCACCTGAGCATCCGGTGGTTGGCTTGAATCTGAGTTACCAAGGTGGAGAGACCGCTGTAGTGACCCTGGGTGCGGGCGATGAGTTGACGGTGGAGCTAACTGCAGCTGCAGGTCAACGAGGACGCCACCATCCGGGAATACTGAGACTCTCGGCACGTTACCCAATGGGGCTGTTTCGCGCTTGGAGTTACGTCAACCTCGGCCAGCAGGCATGGATCTACCCGAAACCGGAGCCGGGTGGCGAACTCCCACCTTCAGCTGCACAGAGCGATACGGGGTTAACTGAGGTGGTCGGAAATGAGGAGTTCAGCGGGCTGCAGGAGTATCAGCCGGGCATGCCTTTGGGGCGAGTGGCTTGGGGCACGTTAGCGCGCGGGCTGCCGCTGCAGGTCAAAGAGTTTACTGAACCGGTGGGTGACTCACGCTGGTTGCGCTGGAGTTTCTGGCCGGAGCTAGGAGGGGAGGAGCGATATAGTCGCCTCTGCTATTGGGTGCTGCGGTTGGAGCGTGAGGGTAAGCCTTTTGGACTTGAGTTGCCCTCAAAGACCCTGCCTGTGGCGACTGGTCAGGTGCAGGCAGCACTGTTGGCGCTGGCGCAAGAGGGTTCGCATAACTCGCAGCAAAGGAGTGCAGATGATGAATAATTGGCTCACTCCCAGAGCCCTGAACTGGCAGTTAGCTGCGCTCTGGGCCGCCGTACTCCCCCATTTGCTGATTCTACCGCTCTGGAGCACATTGATGCTGGTTGCTTGTTCGGGCGTGCGGATACAGATTTACCGGGGTATATGGCGCTTCCCACCTTGGTACGTCAAGCTTGCGTTACTCGGGCTGCTTTGGCTCGGGCTGATTTTTAGTTTTGACCGCGATACCTTGATGCGCGGTACCGTTGCCCTGTTGATTGGTGGATCAGCATTCAAGCTGTTAGAGATACACACGCGCCGCGATGCTCTGGTAATTATCTATCTGAGTTATCTGCTGATCGCGATTCAGTTTCTGTTTGAGCAGGGCATTCTCTCTGGACTCTACGCACTGGTCGCGTTTGCCGTGGTTATGGGCTCACAAGTAGCGCTGTTTGACCCGCGCTTGAGAGCGCCTCTGCCGAGTTTGCGCAACACCTTCAAACTGATACTTCCGGCGCTGCCGATGATGGTCTTACTGTTTCTATTGATACCGCGCATCGGACCGCTCTGGAGTGTCCCGCTGGATACGGGTGCAGCAGCGACCGGTCTGTCTGATTCAGTATCACCGGGGGATATATCGTCGATGACCCGCTCTGATGAGTTGGCATTCCGAGCCGGTTTCGACGGGCCTGTCCCTGCCAATTCCCAGCGCTACTGGCGCGCCTTGGTCTACTCGGACTTTGATGGGCGCAGTTGGAGCCTGTCTAAACGTTTGGGACGTCCGCTTGAGACTGTAAACAACCCCCTAGGGCGCTTCAGTTATGAGATTATTATGGAGCCGAGTCACCGACCTTGGCTACCAGTGCTGGATGTTCCGCTCTCGGTACAGGGCGCGGATCTGCGTGGAGCCCGGCAGGCGGTCTCTAAAAGTCCAATCGATAAGCGCTCGAGCTACAGAGTGACTTCAGCATCACGCTTTGAGCTGCAGTCCGAACTTGATGCGGGGGCGAGAGAGCGAAACCTCGCTTTCCCAACGGATCAAAACCTACGGACTCAAGCGCTGGCACGCCAGTGGTGGCAGGAGGCTGACGCTGACCTTGAGATCTATATTCGCCGTATCGCAGCCCACTTCAATCAGAGCTTTGTCTATACCTTGCAGCCGCCTTTGTTAGGCGCCAACTCGGTCGACCAGTTTCTGTTTGAGAGTCAGCGCGGCTTCTGTGGTCATTTTGCCAGTGCGACGGCGCTTATGCTGAGGGCTGCGGGCGTACCGGCGCGTTTGGTCGGTGGCTATCAGGGTGGTGAATACAACGCTGGCGCGGGGTATCTAACGGTGCGCCAGTGGGATGCTCACGCTTGGGTGGAGTATCACGATGTTGAACGCGGCTGGGTACGCTTTGATCCTACGGCAGCAGTTGCGCCCGAACGCATTGAACAGTCCGCTGAGGATCTGTTTGCGGATCAGCCAGGTTTCCTAGCGGATAGACCCCTCTCGCCCCTGCGCTTTACCAACAGCGGATGGCTGCTTGAGGCGCGACGGGCAATCGATGCGCTTAACTTCTCTTGGCATCGCTGGGTGCTGAACTACCAGAATCAACAGACCGACCTGCTGCGATCGCTGCTCGGTGAAATTACGCCTGTGCGCATGGCGCTGGCGTTACTGATACCGGCTGCGCTGATTATGGGGTTTGTCGGGTTCAATCTGCGCCCAAGACGCAGCAAAGATGCGTTAATCCGAGCGCAGCAGAGGTTCGAACGTGTAGCCGCAGGGTTGGGGTACAAGCGCCAACCGAGTGAGACACTCGGCGAACTCGCCAGACGCCTTAAAACCCAGTATTCTGAGATCTCCCCAGCATTGGATCTGCTGGCGTTTATAGAACAGCGCATGCGCTACTCGCCCGACGAGGTGGATCGAGCTGAGCTGATTCGAGCCCTGAACAGAGTTGCCAAAGATCTGCGGCTGGAGTCAATGAAGGTCTCGCGGCAGAACGCACTAGCCAGCTTAAAGAGTAGTAAGGAGAGAGATGCAGGTTCAACTGGCCGATAATGCCGAGTTTAGCTACCGCATCGAGCGCAGTTCCCGACGCCGCACCGTCAGTATTCAGATTGATGCGGGAGAGGTTGTGGTGCGCGCTCCTACCTCGGCCGACACACTCTGGATCGATGGCTGGGTACAGAGTAAAGCGCAGTGGATCTATCCAAGGTTACGGCGTCAGCAAGCAGATTTAGAGCGACACCAGATTGATCTAAGCAGTGGCCAGATCCAGCTGTTCGGTGAGGCTTACCATCTTGTTCATTCACCCGTGCGACGCGCACCCTCAGCAGCCGTGGATAGAGAGCTGCGGCTTATCTACCTGAGCGGGCGTGATAGCTTCAGTGATCCAATGAAATTAGAGCAACGCCTAAAACGCCTTTTGAGAGAGGCGGGTAGATCTCACCTAGAACAGCTAACTCAGCAGATTGCCCAACGCACAGGCCTGATACCCTCGGCTGTCCACGTACGCAACTATAAGCGTAAATGGGGGCAGTGCAGCTCACGTAAAGAGATCACTCTGAACTGGCGAATTCTGCACTTACCAACCACACTTCAAGAGTACGTAATCGTGCATGAGCTCTGCCATCTTCTCCAGATGAACCACAGCTCGGCCTTTTGGAATTTGGTCGAGCAGCACTGCCCAGACTACGTACAGCGGCGCAAACAGCTGAAACAGTACGGCGCCTGTCTGATGTGGTAGCGCTCGGAGCTCTTCACATCGGCAACTTGTTGAGAGTTTCGGTCGGAGTCCTTCATGAGCCTGTATCGCAGTATCGAGAAAACCTTCTTCAATAGTCTGACGAAGAAGATTGTGGGTAATCTTCTCTTCGTCTCTATCCCGCCCATACTGATCGCACTACTGGTCCTGGTACTCCTCCCGTCAGAGGGAGAAACGCTAGATCCGAGCGCTACACTATGGATCAATGGGATGCTCTACCTGCTCATCGCCTTTTCGGTTTTGGCAGGTCTCTTTACCATCGGTTTTATGCGTCATCTATTTCTCAAGCCGGTGCGGGCGATGATTGAGGTTCTGACCGGCATACGTGATCGCAATGGTGATATCTCGGCTAGCTTACCAGTACAGACCCAAGATGAAATTGCTGAGATGGCGCAGGCGTACAACGCCTTTGCCGACAGTCTAAAGAAAATGATCGCCGAAACTCGCCGGCGGTCAGTGCGAGTGGCGCTGGGCGCCACCCGTGTGCGTAAGGTGACGCTGGAGGCGGGTGTGGTGGCAGCACAACAGGAGTCGCAGGCGCAGCAGGTGTTTCAATCAAGCTCTGAGGCGACAACGGCTATTAGCGAAATTGCCACGACGACGCTGCACATCAATGAGAACAATGCCGACAACCTAGAGCGCGTTAACCAGTCCGGTGACGAGCTGCGCAAAGTGCTGGAGCAGGTGCGTGCGATTCGCGAGCAGGTGATTGGTTTTCAGGGGTCAGTGGATAAGCTGCTGGATAACTCAGCGAGCATGACGGAGATAGTCTCTACGGTACAGAGCTTCTCCGACCAGACCAATCTATTGGCACTGAATGCTTCAATTGAGGCGGCGCGCGCCGGTGAAGCAGGGCGTGGCTTTGCAGTTGTTGCCGATGAGGTGCGTATTCTGGCGCAGAAAGTGAGTCAGGCTACCGGCGAAATCGACGCCAGCATCAATACCATGAAGGGGCTGGTGGGTCATACCAACGACAGTGCCAAGCAAATTTTGGGGTATGTGGAGAACACCGAGGATTATATTAGCAATACAACCGACAATTTTGGCGCGCTGATTGATCAATTTGAAGCCGTCGGCGGACAGCTCACCGGTATCAGCGCTGCGCTAGATGAGCTGGCGTACACCAACAAAGAGTCGCACAGCAATGTCTCTGAAATCACCCGTATGTCGGAGGGTATCCGTGATGAGATGGAGGAGTCTAAGGTGTACTCCGATGAGCTAGAGTTGGCGACTGAACAGACACAGGAGCTTCTATCGCGCTTTATTATCGGGTTCGGCGGCTTCGAAAATATGATTCAGACCGGACGCGGTTGGGCAGAGAAGGTGAGTAAGGCGCTAGAATCGCTACAGGCGCAGGGGCTGAACCTTTTCGATGAAAAGTATCAGCGTACTAACGAGGGGCAAAAGCCCGAGAAGTACGACCTGAGCTACACGGATGCCTATGAGCGCCTGCTGCGGCCGATGTTCGACAGTTTCATCTCGCAGCGCCCGGAGTTTATCTACGCGATTGCGGTTGATCGTAAAGGGTATGCGCCGGCGCACCACACTAAGGTCTCCAATGCGCTCACTGGCAACTTTGATGTGGATAATTTGAAGAGCCGTCATCGCCGCATCTTTGCTGGCAACCGCGCGGAAATACGCCGTGCCAGCCATACCGAACCCTTCCTGCTACAGACCTTTGTGCGTGACACCGGAGAGGTACTCAACGACCTGTCGATTCCGCTCTATGTCGGTGGCCAGCATTGGGGTGGCTTGATTATGGGGTTTGATCCGAAGCAGTTATTGGATGAGTAGAGCGTCAGGAATACACCAGTTTCGCGAACGTGCGACTGGCGGCGCAGATCGCTGGTACACGACTTAGCCCTCATGC
>JAYQBD010000050.1:0-4125 GCA_038137135.1 Oceanospirillaceae bacterium
TAAGCCGAGCTGACTTGTGCTTCCTGTTCGGCGTAGGTTGCTCCAACTGCTGCAATAACTTTTGGTGCAGCAGATTCAGTCGTCTCAGTTGCGTTGTACTGGTAAGCGGTCGCAACAGTCGCTTCGCTCAGAGCTCGGTTCTCAACAGGTGTTGCTTTACCGTATGTTGGCTGCTTTACGAATGCTGATGCGACAGACGCTTCGTCAATTGCCCGCAGTGTCGGCTGTTGTGATTCACCAGAAGTCGCTGCCATTACATAAGCGCTGCCGACTGTGGCTTCGCTCTCAGCGTAAGTTAGGTCTGCGGCGTTTACTGCAGAAGTTGCCAGGATTGCTGCGCCAAGGATTGAAACATTTTTCAGGGTATTCATCGTTGTATCTCCAACTTGTTCGTTTTGATGAGTCCAGTATGGTCTTGGCGCGCGTTAAGTTGTGTAAGGGCAACGTAAAGTTGCGTTAAGTTTGTGTAAGTATTTTAAATGAGCATTAAACTGCAGATATCGATTGAATAAGGACACTACGAGAAAATGGCTGCACGCATTCTGCTAGTTGATGATGACACCGATCTTTCTGACTTATTGGCTGAGTATCTTGGCAACGAGGGATTTGAGGTCCAGACCGCTGATAGTGCCGAGGCTGCCATTGCCCGCCTGAATGCTCAAGAGAGTTTCGACCTTTGGGTGCTGGATATTATGATGCCGCGCATGTCCGGTTTAGAGCTCTTGCAGCAGGTGCGCCCGCGCATGCAGACACCAGTAATTATGCTGACTGGCCGCGGTGATGATATCGATCGAATTCTGGGATTGGAGATGGGGGCTGATGACTATCTGCCCAAGCCCGCAAATCCACGTGAACTCTTGGCTCGCATTAAAGCTGTGTTGCGCCGTGCCCAGTCGCACCCAGCCGAAACTGCCGATGGATTTCCGCAACAGCAGATGCATCTCGGTGATTTGAGTCTCGACCCTCAGCTGCGCGAGGTGCGCATAGCTGGCGAACCTCTGAGCCTGACGAGCGCAGAATTCTGTGTGCTTGCTTATTTGATGCAGTCAGCTGGCCACCTTGTAACTAAAGAGCGACTGACCGAACAGGTTCTACACCGGAAATTAACTGCCTATGACCGCTCTATAGATGTCCATGTAAGTCGCGTCCGTACTAAGCTTGCGCAGGTATCGACAGGACTGGCAGAGAGCATAAAAACGGTTCGCGGTCAGGGGTATCAGTTAGCCCTGAGGGAGTCGAGCTAATGCGCTGGTATCAAAAGCTGTTCTGGCGCATCTTTGGCGCTATCTGGCTGGTCAGTATGGCCGGTATCCTTGTAAGTGTGGGTGTCTACCAAGAGTTGGCGCAAGAGCAGGAGCGCCGTGGGCTGCAGCAGGAACGCGCTCAGCTATATGCTGAGCAAGTTATCGAACGCTATGAGTCCGGTTTAGAGCTGGAACCCCGTCAGGCGCGTGGCTTACCTATCTGGGTGATCGATGAGAAATCAGGACGCCAGATCTTCGGAGGTAAACGCCGGCCTCCGAGAGATGCTCAGCACATTGAAGTAGAGTCTCAACAGGGCAATGAATACAAGATATTCTTCCCGTCGGCACCCGATTCGCAAATGTTGGAGCGGATGTTCCACTTTGTGCTCTCTTTCCAGGTTCTCTGGCTGCTTATTGTCTCGTTGATTAGCAGCCTACTGCTCGCCTGGCTCATTGTGCGTCCGATCAACAAGCTCCGTGCTCAGGTACGAGAGGTTTATGACAGCGATGACTGGCGCCCGAAGAGTAGTTTTGCGCTGCAAGATCGCAAAGACGAACTTGGCGAACTCGCACGCGAGATGAATCAGGCTGCTCGCTATGTAGAAGAGACGCTCAACGCCCAAGAGAATCTCCTACGTGATGTCTCACATGAACTGCGTGCTCCGCTGGCGCGCCTTCAGGCTTCAGCCGGTCTGGCCGAGCAGAAGTTAGGTGAAGACGACAAGCTAGTGGTGCGGATCAATACCGAGTGCGCGCGCCTCGAGAAGTTGATTAGTGAGCTGTTACTGCTCTCGCGCCAACAGGTTGCCCAGGCGAATCAACAGCCAGTTCTGCTCAAACCACTGTTGCAGGAGCTGATTGAGGATGCGCGACTATTGGATCCAGCGCGCGAGATTAGTGCTGACCTCAATGCACTGGGTGAATCGGTACGATGTGCTGCTGAACCGCTTAGTCGAATCGTGAACAATCTATTGGCTAACGCCGTTAAGCACGCAGGTGATAGCGCTAAAGTGGGTTTAAAAGCGATTAGTACCAGTGATGAGCTTAAAGTAGAGGTGTTTGACGATGGTGTTGGTGTGCCTGGTGAACTGCTTGCTCAGTTGGGTCAGCCGTTTAAACGTGGCGCTAAATCTAGCGGGTATGGCCTAGGTTTGAGTATCTGTCAGCGTGCGGCCCGTCAAGTTGGCGGTGAGGTTCGCTTTGCCAATCGGGACTCTGGCGGCTTCAGTGCTACTTTGATTCTGCCGTTGCGGTAAGAGTCAAACTTCAGCCATAAAAAAGGAGCCATCAGGCTCCTTTTTGATGATCTTACTGCTATTACAAAGCGTCTGATCCTGTCTCGCCAGTACGGATGCGGATAACCTGCTCAACGGGCATAACGAAGATTTTGCCATCGCCGATCTTGCCAGTGTTCGCAGTTTTAGTGATCGCTTCAATCACCTGATCTACCATGTCGTCGTCAATTGCGACTTCGATCTTCACTTTAGGCAGGAAATCTACAACGTACTCTGCACCACGGTAAAGTTCGGTGTGACCTTTCTGGCGACCAAAACCTTTAACTTCAGTTACGGTGACACCCTGAATGCCGATGTCTGACAGTGCTTCACGTACATCGTCGAGTTTAAAGGGTTTGATAACCGCAGAAACCAGTTTCATTCTTTTCTCCTTAGTAGTGAACGCTCATCAGCCCTGACTAGCGCATTGCTCACTTTGGGTTATTAAGAAAACAAAATCTTATTACAGCGCATTATGGATGCTAAAGCGGGGTTACTCAAGTCGGTTATTTTTTGCGGGCAGTTGAACCACGTACGACCAGCTCGACGCTGTCCACGCGTTGCATCTTCGCTGCGGGTTTATCCTCAATCAGATCGAGAACCATTTTTGCTAGAGGGGCGCATGCGTCATTAATTGGCCTGCGTGTCACGGTTAGCGGTGGGCTGAACTCGTTGGTCTGACCCTGAGATATATCATCATCGTGTGCAATGACAGAGAGATCCTCGGGAATTCTTAACCCAAGTTCACGCGCGGCTCGGTAGACGCCCAATGCTTGGAACAACCCGTTAGCGCAGTATATGGCAGTAGGGCAATCGGCCTGGCTCAGCGCGCGTTTCGCAATTGAGTAAGCGAAATGGGACTGGTGCTCGTCGATTAGCAGTTCTGAACTACAGCCACTGTGCTTAGCGACTGCACTTTCGAACCCATCGAGTCGGCTGGCGGCAAACGCGAGATTGGTATCACTGAGAAGAATGGCCAGGCGTTCATGGCCTAAATCACAGAGGTAATCAGCCGCCTGTTTGGCACCTCCAAAGTTGTCGATGTCGTAGTAGGCGTAGCCTTGATGACGAATATCGCGACCGTGGACTACATACTTTGCACCTGCCTCTTCAAGTGCTTCTATGCGGTAGTCGTCTACATGAGGAGCGTTGATAATGATGCAGTCGACGAAGTTGCGGGTAGCAAAACGTTTGTACGGTTCCGTTTTCTCTGAGGGTGAAATTAGGCGCACGACTAGGTCTAGGTCATGTTCCGCAAGGGCTTGAGTAAGCTGGCCTAGGAAAGAGTCGGTAGAGAGATCCAGCAAGCTGTTTTTCTCTTCCTGCACTAGCAGTGCGACTACGCCGGAGCGGCCCGTTATCAATTTGCGGGCATGCAGATTGGGGCGATACCCAAGTTGCTTGGCCGCCTCGCGGACTTTGGTTTTGGTCTTTGCGCTAACTTCCGGAAAATCATTAAGCGCCCGGGATACGGTAGCGCGAGACAAACCAAGATGATCGGCAATATCTTGTAAGGTTGCCATGCCTTACCCCTTAACGCCGCCGGCTGACAGGCCCGAGACCAGGAAACGCTGCGCGAAAAGGAACAGCATTGTGATAGGTGCTCC
>JAYQBD010000050.1:4225-7084 GCA_038137135.1 Oceanospirillaceae bacterium
GAGTCAAAATAGCCTTTGATGGTCCAGATATGCATCGCAACGCCGCTGAGATAAACCAGTATCAGTGACCAGTGACTATCGATTCCAAGAATCGGTAACACGTCGCCAAGCGAGTCAAACAGCGCATATAGCGCAACGATTGCCAGTGCTGCCGGGAACATCTGTACGACCAGCATGGTATCCAACAGTGTCGCTTTTCCTCGGAATCGCAATCGTGAGAAGGCATAGGCGGCGGTGGCAGCCATACAGAGCACACCAAAGGATGCGATAAAGGCGATCTTCACCGAGTTCCACAACCAGAGTAACACCGGGAAAGGTGGTTCTATTAGTGTGCCATCTGGGCGAACGTACTCAAGTCCGAACGCCAGATACCAGTGCTCCAACGTTGGGTTGCTTGGGATAAGACTTCCGGTAACGAAGTTACCCTCTCGAAAAGAGATCGACAGCGTGACGAAGAAGGGAAATAGAATAATGCCGAGGAAGATCCACAGAAATCCGTGAGCCAGAAGCTTGCGCACAAACAGATTCTTTTTGGCGTGTACCATGCTCATACTAGCGCGTCCCCTTAGCCATTTTGCGCATCGCTATTAGATTGGCGTAGGCGATAACGGCCACGATAATGAACATCACCATCGATATCGCGCCTGCCAAGCCAAAATCTTGCGCTGAGTCTGAGAACGCGATGCGGTAGGTGAAGGAAGCCAGAATATCGGTGCTACCCGCTGGTATAAGCGTTCCTGGCATATCGGGTCCGCCGCGAGTCAGCAGAATAATCAGCACCAGATTGTTGAAGTTGAAAGCGAAAGCTGAAATCAACATAGGCACAAAAGGCGGCAAAATCTGTGGCAGTGTGATTGAGAAGAACCGCCGCACAGGCCCCGCCCCCTCAATAGCTGCGGCTTGATAGTGATCGGTCGGGATAGACTGCAGGAACCCCATCGCCAGCAACATCATGTAGGGGTAACCCAGCCATATGTTGACGAAGAGTACTATTGAGCGAGCCAGGAAGGGGTCGGTAAACCAGTCAGGTTTTATGCCGAACAATGTATCTAACAGGAAGTTGATCTCGCCGAAGTTTTGGTTGAAGAGTCCGCGGAATACCAAGATCGAGATAAACGCGGGCACCGCATAAGGCAGAATTAGCAGAATACGGTAGATGCTCTTACCACGCAGTTCGGGCCATTGCAGAATGAGTGCGAGCAGCATGCCAACACCGAAGCAGCCTAGAACTGAACCAAAGGCGAAGATAAGGGTCCAGATAAAGATCTCAACAATCGGTTCGCGAATCCCCTCAGAGTTGAGCATGCGATCGAAGTTGCGTCCTCCGACCCAGGTCTTCCAGCCAGGCTTCAGATGCTCACCATCTGCTGTTTGGTAGTACCCTTCGGAGTGGTCCGGCGTCAGGATCTGACCGTTAGCGTCCTCAAGCCGTCCGGTCTCATCAATAAAGCGGTAGGCGGGTACAACTGTAGCCAGTGTTTTGATGCTAGCGCTCTGGAGTAGCACTCCATCAGGCGTTTCAAAATTTAGCGTGCCCAGCAGCTTGCGCTGTTTAACCATCGCTTTAATCGGCAGAGTCTCTATAGGTTCTGTTGAAGGTGCTAGCTGAAGTGTTGAACCTGTTGAATCCGCGGTAAATGGTTCTGAGAGCAGTTGAGAATCAGGTAGCCAAAGCTTCAACCCATCGCTGGTCTCGCTGAGTTTGAACTGTTGCTCAGTGCTCTTATCGACGACCACTTGTGTGGTGTAGAAGCGCTGTACCTGCTCGAAGCTGAGTAGGTTGGATCCACCGTAGTTTGTGAAACCTACATAGCCTGTGTAGAGCACCGGGAAAACAGTGAACAGCAATAGCCCGCCAATAGCCGGGTAGTAAAAGCGGGCAGTATAGAGCCGCTTCGATGTGAAGATGATGGCAAACGCCGCTGTAAGCACCACAAAGACCATGGCCAGCGCGTACTGTTGGGTGATGAATAGCGCAGTGCTAGCGTACAGCAGTAAAAGCAGTACAGCGGCAGTCGTGAGTGTCTGGGCGTTGAGTTTTAGTGTCATAAGTGATGGCGCCGGGGGAGTGCCCCGGCGCTTGTCAGTAGCGGTGGATTATTCGCCGCTCAGGATACGTTTGGCAGCATCATCCAGTGCGTCTTCAGCACTCTGCTGACCGCCTGAGATGTTAGCCAGTGCTGGGCCCATTGCGCCCCAGAACGCACCCATTTCGGGGTTGTTTGGCATCGCAATACCATTGGCTGCGTTTTCCAGAGTAATCGCCAGACGTGGGTCATCTTGAGTAGCTGCAACGGCTGCGTTAACCATCGCTCCATTCAGTGAAGCGGCCAGTTTACCCAAGCCGTCCTGCGTCATCACATACTCTTCCATGAAGAGCTTCGCCAGGTCTTTGTTTGGGCTTGCCGCATTGGTAGCGACCGAGAAAACGCCAACAAAAGGTTTTGAGGCATTTCCTTTGATTGATGGAATAGGCGCCAGACCGATGTCGAGGCCAGCCTGCTCGTAACCACTCCAAGACCAAGGCCCGTTGATGATCATGCCGACCTTACCGGCTGCGAATTCCGAATCCATGATGCCGTAGTCAGCGCCTGCGGGCATGCCGTTGTCGATCAGCTGTTTAATAACGGCAGCACCCTGTTTGGCGCCAGCATTATTCACACCGGTATCTTTACCATCGTAAACGCCGTTTTTCTTAGCGAATGCATAGCCGCCATTTGCATGCAGCAGTGACATAGTGAAATAGGTGTTGTTGTAGTCCCAAAGGATTGGCTGAACGCCGTCTGGAACTTTTACATCGCCAGCGAGGATCTCTTCAAACGAGCTGGGTGGGTTTGGCACCAGGTTCTTGTTGTAGAT
>JAYQBD010000050.1:7184-14749 GCA_038137135.1 Oceanospirillaceae bacterium
CGAGGATCTCTTCAAACGAGCTGGGTGGGTTTGGCACCAGGTTCTTGTTGTAGATTAGTGATACGGCTTCAGCAAATATTGGGTAACCGTATACCTTGTCACCAATTGTTACTGCGCTCCAGGCAAACTCAGCCGACTCTTTCTTGAGGTCAGCATCGACGTCAATGGCGGAAATTAGGCCTGAATTCGCCCAATCACCAAAGCGGTCATGAGCGAAGAAGATGAGGTCAGGGCCATCACCGGTTGATGCTGCCTGTTGAAACTTTTCAGTGATTGGATCTGGGTTTTCGATAACCAGGCTCACACCTGTATCAGCTTCGAATGCCGCACCAATCTCAGCCCAAGCGTCTGCGCCGCGCTCGCCCCAAATGACGAGTTTGCCGTCTTCGAAAGCTTGAGCGCTTGATGCCATGCCAGCAAGCACCGCTACTGCCAGGAGTTTGCGAACTGGAGTCTGCATATTTTGACCTCATTGTTGTGTTTATTTAAGTAAGTACTGTATTTGTACAGAAATTTAAATCGATTTGGAAGTGTTGAGTTTAAAATCTTCTATTCAGCAGATAAAGCCACGTATTTGGCTATCTAAATGGTGAATTTAGGAATTAAATCGATTTGAAAATACGTGGTGAATTCGCCTTAACCTGTGTAAGATTTTGTAGAAAATTAGAGCGAGGGTGTCAAAAGACGATGGAATCGGTGCTGAAGATTTCGGATCTGGATAAGGTCTACGACAACAATGTCTCCGTGCTGGAGAAGATCAATTTAGAGATGGAGCCCGGTGGTTTTCTGATTCTGGTTGGCCCCTCCGGATGTGGTAAGTCAACGCTCCTTAACTGCATTGCCGGGCTGGAAACCTGTACCTCTGGCGCTATTGAGATCGCTGGACGAACAGTGACAGAGGTAGAGCCCAAAGATCGCGATATCGCCATGGTTTTTCAGTCATATGCTCTCTATCCGACCATGACGGTAGGCCAGAATATCGCCTTCGGTATGAAAGTCCGAGGCGTCCCGAAGACAGAACAGCAGGCAAAGGTTGCTGAAGTGGCCAAGCTGCTACAGATTGAAGCCTTGCTAGATCGTAAACCTGCACAACTCTCTGGAGGACAGCGTCAGCGTGTCGCTATCGGTCGCGCGCTGGTGCGTCAGCCGTCACTCTATCTGTTTGATGAACCGCTCTCGAATCTGGATGCCAAACTGCGAGTCGAGATGCGTGCTGAGCTCAAGGCTCTGCACCAGAAGACAGGTTCTTCCTTTGTCTACGTTACACATGATCAGGTTGAAGCGATGACGATGGGAACGCAGATTGCGGTACTCAACGGCGGAAGTGTGCAGCAGTACGGAACGCCGGCAGAGATCTATCATAATCCTGCGAATGTCTTTGTTGCCTCCTTTATGGGGTCGCCACCGATGAATATCGCCAAGGCGCACGTGGATCGTTCTGCTGGATTTGCGGTAGAGCTGAGTGATGGCCAGCGTCTTCGTCTGCCTGCGTATGAGACAAGCAAGCTGCAACAAGGCAATCAGGTGCTGGTAGGGGTGCGCCCTGAACACTGTCATCCGGAACTTGGTGATATCAGCGTGCGGCTAAGTGCAGTCTCCGTTGAGGTGACCGGAGCAGACCAGTTTGTCCGATTCGACCTAGGGGCTGGCGACACTCTTACCGCTCGATTTACCGATATTGCCCCTGTGCATGCAGGATCTGAGATGAGTTTCACCCTGAAGTCCGCTGATGTGCGTCTGTTTGACTCTCAGACCCAGCTAGCTGTGGAGGTGTGCTGATATGAGTGCGATTGATCTCTCCTTACGACCTCCTGAATGGTACAAAGACGCGGTGATCTATCAGGTTTACCCGCGCAGTTTTCAGGATAGTACTGGCGACGGCGTTGGGGATTTGCAGGGCATCAGCTCCAGATTGGAGTATCTGGCAGATCTTGGTGTCGACACAGTTTGGCTCTCACCCTTCTTCAAATCACCAATGAGAGATTTCGGGTACGATGTCAGTGACTACTGCGATGTTGATCCGATATTTGGCAATCTTGATGATTTCAAAAAACTGGTAGAGAAAGCCCATTCTCTGGGATTGCGCATTATTATCGACCAGGTGCTTAGCCACACATCTGACCAACACCCCTGGTTTGTTGAGAGTCGAGAGAACCGAACCAACGACAAAGCCAACTGGTATGTCTGGTCCGATCCGAAAGATGATGGCACTCCACCAACGAACTGGCTATCGATCTTCGGGGGTACTGCTTGGCAGTGGGATGCGCGCCGCAGGCAGTATTATCTGCATAACTTTCTGACGGAACAGCCGGATCTCAATTTCCATGAACCTGAGGTGCAGGATGCAATTCTTGCAACGATGAAGTTCTGGCTGGATCTTGGCGTGGATGGTTTTCGCCTCGATACCGTGAACTACTATTTCCACGATCAGCGCCTACGCGACAATCCGCCGAACATATGCAGCATGACGCAGGATCCAAGCGATCGCTCGCACTCGGTTTATGATCATCAGCATCACTACTATGACAAGTCTCGCCCGGAAAATATTGTCTGGTTGGGGCGTATGCGCGAACTCTGTGACGGCTACGAGGCGGTACTGCTTGGAGAGATTGGTTGTGAGCGGCAGATAGAGCGGATGCTCGAGTACACACTGGGCGATGACAAACTGCATACCGCCTACAGCTTCGCGTTGATGGGGCCTGATCATTCGGCTGAGTTCATCACTGAGCAGGTGTTGCCCTTTGTTGAGAATCAAACCGAGAGCTGGCCTTGTTGGGCGACTTCAAATCACGACGTCAAACGTACAGCGAGCCGCTGGTTGGTTGAGGGTGAGGCGGAGGCGAGTCGCAGCGCGCTGGAGAGTCATGCGGTACTGCTTGCGACTCTGTTTGGTACACCCTGTATCTACCAGGGCGAGGAGCTGGGCCTAACCGAGGCGGACCTGGCTTTCGAGGATTTGGTTGATCCGCCGGGCATTACTTTCTGGCCGGAATATAAAGGTCGAGATGGTTGCCGTACTCCGATGGTATGGAACGCTGAGGCTGTGAATGCGGGATTTTCCGATGCCAAACCTTGGTTGCCTGTTTCACCTGAGCATCTGGCGAAAGCGGTGGATCAGCAGGTTTCAAACCGCGAATCGCTACACGCTTTCTATGTGCGCTTGCTGAGTTGGCGCAAGCGTAACGATGTTGTGCGTCGCGGTGAGTTTAGGTTTGTTGATGCAGCCGAGCCCCTGTTGGCTTATGAGCGCAGCTTAGATAAGCAGATGGTGCGAGTGGATATCAATCTTGGTTCAACCAGTGCCGTTGTAGATGAAGTGCCGGGTGAGTTGGTGTTCGGTGTGCCGGGTGCTGAACTGCAGCCTGGTGAGTACAGGGTAGTGATGCGGACAAAGTAGGGTGATGTTGCGCAGGTCTCGCAGTGCTTAACTTTAAGCGGTGGTCCACGAACCCCGGCAGTGTGCTTCTGCACTGCCGGGATACAGTATATCCGTCGGGCTAATTCCAGACTTACGGCGCCGCTCTCGCACATCCTTGTGCTTCGCGGCACTTGTGCCCGGACGGGTATAAGTGCGTCCGTGCACAAAAAAGCCCCAGCTGGAGGGCTGGGGCTGGAGAGGGCGGCTGACTCCTTCAGCCGCTGTGTAACAATTTACTTACGAGTGGTGGTGAACTCTGGGTACGCTTCCATACCACATTCAGAGATATCAACACCTTCGTACTCTTCCTCTTCGGTGACACGAACGCCCATTACCGCTTTGATTACCATCCAAACGATCAGGCTGACTACGAATACCCAAACGAAGATGGTACCTGCGCCGATCAGCTGGCCAGAGAAGCTAGAGCCATCGTTAGTTACTGGTACCAGAAGCAGACCCAGCAGACCTACAACACCGTGTACAGAGATCGCACCGACTGGATCATCAATCTTCATCTTATCAAGAGTCAGGATAGAGAAGACTACCAGTACGCCACCCAGCGCACCAAAGATGTGAGCCTGGAGTGCAGAAGGAGTAGAAGGTTCAGCTGTAATAGCTACCAGACCAGCCAGCGCACCGTTCAGTGCCATTGTCAGGTCAGCTTTGCCGAATAGCATGCGAGCTACGATCAGGGCAGCAACAGCACCGCCTGCGGCAGCGGCGTTAGTGTTCATGAAGACAACTGCGACAGCGTTTGAGTTCGCAACATCAGACGTCGCCAGAACCGAACCACCGTTGAAGCCAAACCATCCCAACCACAGGATGAATGTACCCAGGGTAGCCAGTGGCAGGTTAGCACCTGGGATCGCATTGATCTCACCGTTCTTGCCGTACTTGCCTTTACGAGCACCCAGTACCAGAACACCCGCCAGAGCAGCAGCTGCACCAGCCATGTGTACGATGCCTGAACCTGCGAAGTCAGAGAATCCGAGGTCACCCAGAGTGTACATGCCAAAGACAGCGTTGCCGCCCCAAGTCCATGAACCTTCCATTGGGTAAATGAAACCAGTCATGACAACTGCGAAGACTAGGAATGCCCAAAGCTTCATACGCTCAGCAACTGCACCCGAGACGATAGACATAGCCGTTGCGACGAATACCACCTGGAAGAAGAAGTCTGCCGATGGCGCATAGGTTGCAGGCTCGTCACCGGAGAAGCCATCGCCAGTGATACCGGACAGGAAGTACTCGCCGCCGTACATGATTGCGTAGCCGCTGACGAAGTACATGATAGAAGCGATCGCGTAGAGCGCGATGTTCTTGGTTAGAATTTCAGTTGTGTTTTTAGAACGGACCAGACCTGCTTCGAGCATCGCGAAGCCAGCAGCCATCCACATGACTAGGGCACCACACACCAGGAAGTAGAAGGTGTCTAGTGCATACTTGAGCTGAGTTACATCCCCAGCTGTTGTGTTGAGCATCTCTTCCATTGTTCAGTCCTCCAATGGCAGCAAAATTAAAGTGCGTCGTTGCCGGCTTCGCCGGTACGGATGCGGATAACCTGTTCCAGCTCAGAGACAAAGATCTTGCCGTCGCCGATCTTGCCGGTGTGAGCTGCTTTAGTGATCGCCTCGACAACCTGATCTACTAGCTCGTCAGAGACAGCAGCGTCTAAACGAACTTTAGGGAGGAAGTCGACAACATACTCGGCGCCCCGGTAGAGCTCGGTGTGGCCCTTCTGGCGGCCGAAGCCTTTAACTTCTGTGACGGTGATGCCCTGCACACCAATCTCTGACAGTGCTTCACGCACGTCGTCGAGCTTGAAGGGCTTGATAACGGCTGACACTAATTTCATGTCTGTTCTCCTTAGAAAGAAAATCGGTCTTTTTCGAATTCGTATGTCTGGGATTGCGTAAGTCGTGCCAACTATTAATAAAACTATTTATAAACAATAAGTTAACAGTGGTTTAATGCGTGGGGACAGTTCTTAGGAAAAAGTCTGTGCACCTTTTTGGAGAGTGGTGCGTGCACATATTTGGTGCGCGCACTATTTTGGTGCATTGCGAGATGGTGCAGACAGCCTGTGTATTCAATTGGGGGGTTGGCTAGCGGCTGGTATACTGTGAGCTCTTTTTTGGCGTTTTTTCTGGAGATGAAAAAGATGATCGATCCCAAGGTTTTCGAGTCAATCAGTGCTGGAATGGCGCAGTTCATGCAATCTCGACCAGATCTTCCGGGGCAGGAGATGCTACAGCAGCAGATCAAGCAGATGTTGCAGAGCAGTTTTTCTAAGCTAGATCTGGTGACCCGGGATGAATTTGATGCCCAGGCGGCTGTTCTGAGTCGAACCCGCGAGAAACTTGAGCAGCTCGAAGCGCAGGTTGCCGCTCTCGAAGCGCGCCTGAATGAGCAGCAGTAGGCTTCTTGCTGTAGCTTAAAAAGCGGCTTTAATAACAGGGTCCAGATCTACTGCTACACTGAAAAGCAGTTCTGAACAGAGACACAAGGATGGTGTCATGGCCCTAGCTAAACTAAAAACCCGGGCTCAGCTCGGTATCGACGCACCGCTGGTAAGCGTTGAGGTGCACCTCTCCGGGGGACTCCCCCATTTCACAATTGTTGGCCTAGCTGAAACCGCTGTCCGCGAAAGCCGTGAGCGGGTGCGCAGCGCGCTGTTGTTATCCGGTTTCGATTATCCTCAGCGGCGCATCACTGTGAGTCTGGCACCGGCAGATATCCCCAAAGAGGGAGGCCGATTCGACTTGGCGATCGCGCTGGGTATTTTGCAAGCCTCGAACCAGATCAATAGCGCTCATCTGCAGCAGTTGGAGCTCTATGCCGAGCTTGGGTTAGACGGCCAGTTGCGTCCGGTATCAGGTCTGTTCCCAGCGCTGCTGGCCTGTCAGCAGAGCGATAGCGCTGCCGTTGTTGCGCCCGAACAGTACGCAGAGGCCGGGTTGGCGGGCTGTTCGGTGCTGAGTGGGGCTGCCAATTTGTTGGAGCTTTGCCATCGTCTGCAGCAGGCTGACATCGAAACTCAGCAACCAGATCCGGCTCTGTGCGGCGCTGAAAATGCCGAGCACGCCTCCCAAGAGCTGTCGCAGATTCGCGGGCAACTGAGTGCGCGCTTTGCACTGGAGCTGACAGCAAGTGGAGCGCACAATTTACTGATGCAGGGCCCGCCAGGCAGTGGCAAAAGCCTTCTAGCGCATGCGTTACCGGGTATTCTGCCACCGCTGACACCGCAACAGGCGCGCGAAGCCGCTGCACTGCACTCGATCACCGGTAAGCCGATAGATTCGCTCTTTGCAGGCCTGCCACCGATTCGATCGCCGCACCACAGCGCTTCGGCTACTGCCATTATTGGGGGTGGCTCGATCCCTCGCCCAGGAGAGGTGTCGCTGGCCCATAATGGTGTGCTATTTCTCGATGAGGTGGCGGAGAGTTCACGCAGTACACTGGATATGTTGCGCGAACCACTGGAAACGGGCGCGGTCACGATAGCGCGGGCTAAAGCACGTTTTACCTTTCCTGCTCGCTTTATGCTAATTGCGGCGCTCAATCCCTGTCCTTGTGGCTACTACGGCGACGGCAGTGACCGCTGTGTCTGCGCGCTAACCGCGATTGAGCGTTATCAGGCGCGTCTCTCAGGCCCTTTGCGAGACCGCTTTGATCTGCAACTCACATTGGAGGCAGTTGATCAGGAGGATCTGATTCGAGCATCTCAACCGATGGAGGGCAGCGCCGATGTGCGAGCGAGGGTATCGCGAACCCGAGAAGTACAACTTCAGCGTCAGGGGTGTCTCAATTCACAATTAGATATGGAGGCGGTGCAGGCACTGCTGAGTCACTCAGAGCCGCTGCAGCAGCTCTATATTGATGCCAGCTCTAAGCTCCAGCTCTCCGCCCGAAGCACCCACCGATTGCTGCGCGTGGCGCGGACGCTAGCCGATATGCAGCAAGCTCAGCATATAGAGGAGTCACACTTGTTGCAGGCGCTGAGCTATCGTCATTAGCTTAGGTCACTGGCATTGGGAATGCCCGGCTGAGGGTGTAAACTTGTCGCCCGCATAACACTGCCGAGTACACTGCATGTCACGACTCAATCCACGCCAAAAAGAAGCTGTCGAATATATCGGCGGGCCGC
>JAYQBD010000051.1:0-2376 GCA_038137135.1 Oceanospirillaceae bacterium
GAGCCGAGAAGTTGGCTCTGACCAGATTTGACCAGCAGGTCCAGGTTCGCGATGAGATTCTGTGGCACAAGAGATCCTTAGAGAGGCATTTTGAGCAGGGATGCGCAGTAAGCAATAGTATAAACCACTGTACTCTGGGTTGTTAGTCGCTGACTGTTCCAAGGTTAAGCTTGCAAGGCGTGCTTCAGTGCGAAAGAATCCGATGTAGAGTATTCAGAGTTTCATAATGCTAACAACGAAGCCGCTCCAACAATCAAACCGACCGCTGATTCTGGTGGTGACCGTGACGCTATTCGCTGCGCTGATTATCTATGTCAGCTTGGTTACGCGTGCTCAGGTGATGGTGGAACTGAAGCAGAAGGCGGCTTCGGACCTAGCCCAATATCAAGATAGCTTGCAGCAGCGTTTGGAGCGCTATCGAAGCTTACCTCAGCTTTTAGCTAACCATGACCTGCTGCGTCTGGTGGTGACCGCTGGGCGTACACCCGAACTTGTTAACCGAGCGAACCGCTATCTAAAAGATTCTGCCGAATTGGTGCATGCGCTTGATATCTACGTGATGGCAGCTGACGGGACAACGACGGCCGCGAGTAACTGGCAGAAAGAGACCAGTTTTGTCGGCCGCAATTTTAGTTTTAGGCCCTATTTTACCGATGCGATGCAGGGCAAGCCGGGGCGCTATTTCGCTCTGGGTAGCACGACCAAAAAACGTGGCTATTACTTCAGTTACCCTATCGAGAGTCCAAACGGGGTTATTGGTGCTGTAGTCGTTAAGATCGATCTCGATCAGATTGAGGAGCGTTGGACTGATCCCAATACCCAGATTATGGTCGCTGACGATGACGGCGTGGTTGTAATCAGCACCCAGCCTGAGTGGATGTTTAGGACACTCAGGCCGTTGGATAACCAGCAGATGCAGCGTATCGTAGACAGTCTGCGCTACGGCGACCAACAACTGGAGTCTCTGGATATTGTCTATCAAGGTGAGGCCGATGGCGTAGAACAGGTAACTGTTCTTAGTGGAGATAGGCTCGGCGGTGATAACCTGGAGGCTGTGCAAGCGCAGCGGTTTTTCCGTATCTCCGAAGACCTTGCAGACACAGACTTGCGTGTACATATGCTGGTCAGTCTGGAGCCACTTGAGGAGCGTGTTCTGCTTGCTCAGGCGCTCTCTTCATTCCTCTTTCTTTTGGTCGTGTTGGTCATCAGCCTCACACAGCAGCGGCGTCGTATTCGTCGTGAGCGAGAGCTGTTCCGTAAGCGTGAAGAGCAGGTGCGCCAAGAGAATGAGGCGCGGGTAACAGGTATTCTTAATAACACCCATGCGGGTCTCGCGTTGATCAATACCGACGGTTGCATCGAGTACTTCAATCCAGTACTTCAGCGTCTGTTTGGTTATCAGCCCCAGGATATGATGGGCGAGCCTTTCTACCGTCTGTTGGCTTCCGAAGATCATACATTGATGCAGCAGTACGTAATGCGCGAAGTGAGTACACGAGAGCAGAACTTGCGTCTGGAGGTCAGTGCACTTAATGCCGAAGGTGAACAGATTCCCGTTGAAATGACGCTCAATACGATGCTGCTCAGTGGTAAGTACCACTTGATAGTCACCCTTGTAGATATCACCGAGCGTCGACTCCATCTCGAAGAGATGGAGCGTATACAGGGCGAATTGGAACAGCGTGTGACCGAGCGCACAAGCGACCTGGAGGCGGCTAACCAACTGCTACGTACCGAGATGGAACAGCACCGCCAGACTGAGAGTGAGTTGGTGCAAGCTGCGAAGTTAGCGGTCTTGGGGCAGATGTCTGCTGGCATCAACCACGAGTTGAACCAGCCACTGACCGCGATTCGCAACTATGCGGATAATGCCCAGCGTTTTTTGCAACGGGGTATGCCCGAGAAAGCGGACTCTAATATGACGGCCATTGCCGGTCTCACCGAGCGCATGGCGCGTATTCTTCATCCGCTAAAAGAGTTCGCCCGCAAGAGTGACGCAGACACCAGCAGAGTCTGTCTGCGCGACCTGCGTGATGGCGCAATGTCGATACTCTACGGGCAGCTTGAGAGAGCCGGAGTGCGGGTAGCCTGGCCAGAGAGTCTCGAGCGTCATTGGGTTGCAGGTGATCAGCTGCGTCTTGAGCAGGTGGTCGTCAATCTATTGAACAACGCGATGCAGGCGATGGAGTCTGCTGAGACCAAAACAGTTCAGGTGCACCTCTACGATGACGAGTCTGGCCGAGTCGTGCTTGGTTTTGAGGACAGTGGGCCGGGTGTCACCCCAGAAGTCGCTCGCCGTATATTCGAACCTTTCTTTACCACCAAAGCTCAGGGGCTTGGACTAGGGTTAGGCCTCTCTATTTCCCAACGTATCGT
>JAYQBD010000051.1:2476-14674 GCA_038137135.1 Oceanospirillaceae bacterium
CCAAAGCTCAGGGGCTTGGACTAGGGTTAGGCCTCTCTATTTCCCAACGTATCGTGCATAGCCTCAACGGCGAGCTGAGGCTCAGAGAGGGTAAGAGCGGCGGTGCTGAGTTCATTTTAAAACTATCGCGCTGTGAGGCTCCACAATCACAGCCCAAGCAAGTGAGTTAACCGTGACTGCAACGCTGGATGATAAGACTAATTTAATCTTGGTTGATGACGATCCGCATATCCGCGAAGCCGCGGGTCAGACGTTGGAACTTGAGGGCTATGAAGTAGCAACCTATGCCAATGCCGAGGACGCCCTGGCTGCCGCTCCTGAGGGCTGGTGTGGGGTTGTGGTGAGCGACATAAATCTGCCGGGTATGAGTGGCCTCGAGTTGCAAGCACAACTGCATCAGCGTGATCCCCAACTACCGGTCATCATGATTACAGGGCACGGTGATATCTCTATGGCGGTCAATGCGATTCGCAACGGTGCCTATGACTTCATTGAGAAACCTTTTCCTTCGGACCTGCTTATTGATGTGGTCCGCCGTGCGATTGAGACGCGTCGCCTCACACTGGAGAACCGCGCGCTTAAAGAGGAGATTGCCACCCACAATATGGCGGGCCCGCGTATTATCGGTAACGCGCCGGGCATTCAGCGGTTGCGCCTGCTAGTTAAAAATCTAGCCGATACGCCAACTGATATATTGATCCATGCAGAGACCGGCTCAGGTAAGGATATGCTAGCGCGCTACATCCACGAGACCTCCAATCGTCGTAGTGCGAACTTCGTTGCTATCAACTGTGGTGCTGTGCCCGAGAATCTTATCGAGTCCGAGCTATTTGGCCATGAGGCGGGTGCTTTTACCGACGCTAAAAGCCGGCGCATCGGCAAGTTTGAACATGCTAATGGCGGCACGTTATTTCTCGACGAGATTGAGTCGATGTCGATGGCGATGCAAGTCAAACTGCTGCGCGCACTTGAGGAGCGAACCATTGAACGGCTGGGTTCCAACCAATCCATACCACTTGATATTCGCGTGATTGCCGCAAGCAAGAGCGACCTGAGAGCCTTAGCTGAACAGGGGGATTTCCGCGAAGATCTCTACTACCGACTCAACGTTGTACGGCTCGATATCCCCCCGTTGCGTGATCGTCGGGAGGATATTTCGCTACTGTTTAAACACTTCTCGTTGGTGGCTTCAGGTCAGTACGGGCGCGAAGTGGCGCCGCTGCCTACCGAGCAGATGCAGGCGTTGGTAGCATACAACTGGCCCGGTAATGTGCGTGAGTTGCGCAACCTGGCGGAGCGCTATGTCCTGTTAGGAGATGCCTGCGATTTCGACCTGGGTTCGCAAGAGCTTCCGGCTGTACCGAATAGCACACTGAGCTTGCCGCAGCGGGTGGAGAACTTTGAAAAAATGCTGATACAGAACGAGCTAGAGCGTCATGCAGGATCGATCAAAGAGACGCTAAATACTCTGGGTGTTCCGCGCAAAACCCTTTACGACAAGATGCGTAAATACGCTCTGGACAAGGCTGATTACAAGTAGGAGGTGCGCAGAGCAAAACTCTGCTGACTAATGTTTGTTTAGCAGTTTCTCCCCAGATCACTGAATTGATATACTGCGCGCCGTCGATTTTTTTGAGGTTATCTTTGTGGGAATGGTTGCTGCCCTCTGGGGCTTTGCAGGGATTTTTATACTGCTCTCCAGCGCAATTTACCGCCTGACACCCATGGCGCTGGATATCCCTTTTGCGGAGATCGGCCTCTTCCATTGGGCTGTGCTGGTACTTTGGGTATTGATGATGGCTTACTCTGAAGGCTACAAAGGCTTTCAGAAGAACTTCTCGCCGCGCGTCGCCGCACGTATCCGTTATTTGCGCCACCACCCGACACCGGTTCGTCTTCTGCTGGCTCCGGTTTTCTGTATGGGGTTTTTCTATACAACACGCAAACGCAAAATTGTCGCATTCAGTCTGACGACCGGTATCATTTTGCTAATTATTCTCGTGCACTACATCCCTCAACCTTGGCGCGGAATCATCGATGCCGGAGTCGTTGTTGGACTGACTTGGGGGCTGACCTCGATGACGCTCTACACCATTCAGGCGATGGTACGAGATCACTTTCATCACTCACCAGAGACGCCTTGCAACAACACCAGTAGCCCTAACTAGAGTTATGAAGTAGAGCCGATCAACGCCAATCGCTCCTGAATCGGCTGCATACCTGCCGTCAATGGCTCGATAGCGCTCCTACATGGTTGCTGGCGTACCGAACTTCTTGGAGCGCTAGATAGTCCTCAAGCTGCTGCTGTTGCTCTTGCGATAGACGTAAACCCTGCTTCGTTCTGCGCCACAGCACATCCTCGGCCGTCACAGCCCATTCGTTCGCTATCAGATAATCGACCTCACAAGCGAATAGTGTAGCGCCGAAGTGTTGCCCCATATCTTCTACGCATGTCCGACCTTTGAGCACCTCATGAGTCAAAGTGCCGTAGGTGCGCACGTAGCGTTTGCGCACGAGCTCGGGTAGCCAGGGGTATTGGCTTGCCAGTTCGGTATTGAGCGATTGATGATCACTAAAATCGCCGCCTGGCATCGTTGCGCTCTTGGTCCAGGCTTTTCCAGCCTGTGGAAAGTGCGTGCAAATCGCGTTTGTTGCTGCTTCGGCTAGCTTACGATAGGTCGTAATTTTGCCACCAAATACAGATAGTAAGGGGGCTGAGCCAGCAGGCGCATCCACCTCAAAGGTGTAGTCACGTGACGCCTTCTGTGCCGATCCACCTTCGTCATCCATCAGTGGGCGCACACCGGAGTAACTCCAAACCATATCGGCGGGAGTTAGCTGTCTCTTGAAGTGTGCGTTTACAACACCCAGCAGATACTCTATCTCCTCATCAGAGATTGTCGCTTTCTTGGGATCGCCGGTGTAATCAACATCTGTGGTGCCAATGAGCGAGAAGTCATCTTCGTAGGGGATAACGAAGACGATGCGGTTGTCCTCATTCTGAAGGATGTAAGCCTCATCGTGGTCGTAAATCTTTGGCACAACCATGTGGCTGCCTTTGACCATGCGTATCTCTTTAGGTGCTGGCGTATGCAGTGCCTCTCCGAAGAGCTTGCTGACCCAGGGCCCAGCTGCGTTTACGAGCGCCTTTGCCGAGACAGAACGTTTCTCGCCGGTCTGCATATCCTCAGCCTCGATGATCCAGAGGTTGCTCTCTCTTTTTGCGGAAGTTACTTTGTTGCGAGGCAGAATGCTTGCACCATGCTTTTGTGCCTCCAGAGCGCAGTAGACAACCAGTCGAGCATCATCAACCCAACCATCTGAATACTTAAATCCCTTTCTAATGGTATCTTTCAGTGGGGAAGACGAGTCAAAACGCACTCCCTCAGAGGCCCTCAAGGTCTCCCGTTTAGCGAGATGGTCATACAGAAATAATCCTATGCGGATCATCCACGAAGGCCGAAGGTGCGGGCGATGTGGAAGAATAAACCGAAGAGGCCACATAATGTGGGGCGAGTTGCGCAGCAGTGACTCGCGCTCTGCTAGAGCCTCTTTAACCAGTCTGAACTCGTAGTGCTCGAGATAACGGAGTCCGCCGTGGATTAATTTGCTGGAATTCGAAGAGGTTGCCGCTCCGAGGTCGTGCATCTCGATCATCGCGACCTTTAGACCGCGTCCCGCTGCATCCATCGCAATGCCCGCACCGTTAACGCCGCCACCAACAACGACAACATCGAAAACCTGTTCAAGTTGAGCCATAAAACTAACCGCACCACATACTGAATTGTTGAAGTTTACTATTTCAATCTAATATCGAACATAAACGAATTAAAAAGAAAAATAAACGAAAATAAAGTAAAAATAGTTAGTGCTTTGTTACGGCTGTTTTCGATTTTGCTTCAGTTATGAAGATTGTGGACAGTGAAGTTGAACGCCATAGGATTTGATAAGTTCTGGATACTCCCCACCGGGACAATCGTCCGTATAGAGATCATCGATCTGTTCTAATGTGCCCAGCCTTACCATTGCGCTGCGCCCAAACTTACTTGAATCCGTACACAGCATTACGCGGCGTGAGTTTGCGATGATTGCTTGGGCTACCTTTACCTCGCGGTAATCGAAGTCGAGCAGGGTCCCATCCGCCTGGATTCCGCTAATACCAATAATCGCGAAATCCATTTGGAACTGCCTTATCAGGTCTACAGTGGCCTCACCTATTATGCCGCCATCGCTGTGCCTCACTTCGCCGCCTGCGATGATGACTTGAAAATCTTCTCTCTGAGAGAGGATCGAAGCGACGTGTAAGTTGTTGGTCACAACCTTCAATGCCTCTTTCTGTAACAGCTCTCTAGCGATGGCTTCAGTTGTTGTACCAATGTTGATGAATAGAGATGAGCCATCGGGTATGTCTCTGGCGACCATTTTCGCGATAGCGTTCTTTGCTGAGGTTCCTTGCGTTTGACGGGTGTTATACGCGGTATTCTGCGTGCTTGACTCTATGCCGGCCCCGCCGTGATGGCGGACTAGATGGCCGGAGTCTGCGAGTTGGTTTAGGTCCCGTCTTACGGTCTGAGGGGTCACGTCAAATAATTCAACTAGCTCATCTATGCTGACGAATCCGGTCTCCTCAAGTATCTCGAGAATTCTGTCTTTTCGTAATTGCTGCTTCATAGCGGCCTCTTTTATTCCCTCTCTAATCGTTGTTATCGGGAAGTCTACGTCAATTTTCGTAAACTCGCTCTGGCTTCTGTAATAATTCCTCCAATATTGATTCACTAAGTCTCGGTACGAATATCTTAGGCACAAAATACGAACATAGTCGAACATAAAAATTTTCCTTTACTTTCGATTTTTACTTTGGCACATTTTGGAAAGCCGATGGAGCCTCCGTCTCAGCGGCGACAAGAATAATTAACAAGGAGATGAAGCTATGCGTAAGCAACTTGCTGTAGCAGTAGCGCTGGCGTCAATGACGCTTACAGGTCAAGTTCAGGCAGATATCGCTGCGGCTAAGAAGTGGATCGAGTCTGAATTCCAACCCTCATCACTCTCTCAGGAACAGCAAGTTTCAGAGATGCAGTGGTTCATCGACGCTGCCAAGCCATATGCGGGCATGGAGATCAACGTCCTATCAGAAACCATTCCTACTCACACCTACGAATCGACAGTCCTAGCCAAAGCGTTCGAAGAGATCACTGGTATAAAAGTGAACCATCAGCTGCTAGGCGAAGGTGAAGTGGTTCAGGCTGTTCAGACTCAAATGCAGACCAAGCGTAATCTTTACGATGCGTATGTAAACGACTCTGACCTTATCGGGACTCACTCACGACTGCAGCTTGCCTACAGTCTGACAGACTTCATGAACGGCGCGGGCAAGGATGTTACTAGTCCAACGTTAGACCTCGATGATTTCATGGGGTTGCAGTTTACAACGGGTCCTGATGGTGAGGTCTACCAGTTACCCTCGCAGCAGTTCGCCAACCTATACTGGTTCCGCAAAGACTGGTTTGATCGTGAAGATCTGCAGGCACAGTTTAAAGCTAAGTACGGTTACGATTTGGGTGTGCCAGTTAACTGGTCGGCTTACGAAGATATCGCAGAATTCTTCTCTAATGACGTCAAGGAAATCGACGGCACAGCTATCTACGGTCACATGGACTACGGTAAGCGCGCTCCTGACCTAGGCTGGCGTATGACCGATGCGTGGCTCTCCATGGCAGGTGCCGGTTCGAAAGGCCTACCAAACGGTACTCCTATCGATGAGTGGGGTATCCGCATGGAAGAGGGTAGCTGTAACCCGGCGGGTGCAAGTGTAACCCGCGGCGGTGCCACTAACGGCCCTGCGGCTGTATACGCAATCCGCAAATGGGATGAGTGGCTGCGTAATTACGCTCCTCCGGGCGCTGCATCATACGACTTCTACCAGTCCCTGCCTGCATTGAGTCAGGGTAACGTAGCTCAGCAAATTTTCTGGTACACAGCGTTTACAGCTGACATGGTTAAGTCTCAGGCAGACGGTAACAACACGGTTGATGCGGAAGGTACTCCTCTGTGGCGCATGGCACCAAGCCCACATGGCCCATACTGGGAAGAGGGTCAGAAAGTCGGTTATCAGGACGTGGGCTCTTGGACAATTCTGAAATCTACCCCAGAAGATCGTGCAAAAGCGGCCTGGTTGTACGCACAGTTCGTTACCTCCAAGACCGTTGATGTTAAGAAGTCACATGTCGGTTTGACGTTCATTCGTGACTCTTCAGTTAACCACGAATCGTTCACAGAACGTTCACCAAAACTGGGTGGTTTGGTTGAGTTTTACCGTTCGCCTGATCGCAACATGTGGTCACCGACCGGTGTAAACGTTCCAGACTATCCGAAGCTGGCACAGATCTGGTGGCAGCAGATTGGTGACGTAAACTCGGGTGCGTTCACTCCGCAGGAAGCGATGGATCGCTTGGCTGAAGAGATGGACATCACCATGGCTCGTATGGAGCGCGCTGATAAAGGTGCAGAGGTATACGGTGGCTGTGGCCCACGTTTGAACGAAGAGAAAGACGCGTCATACTGGCTGGGTCGTCCAGACGGTCCTAAGGCTAAGCTCGCTAACGAGAAGCCTCAGGGTATGACCGTGAACTACGATGAGCTCGTCAAGAGCTGGACTAACTAATTAGTCTACATGAGCCACTCCGCCGGAGTGGCTCATTTTTTTTCACTGTTTGAGAAAGTTGTCATGAAACTCGAACTTCGAGATGTATCGAAGCGCATCGGCGCCGACATACATATCCATGAAACCAGTTTGGTTCTTGAATCTGGTGCATTTAATGTTCTTTTGGGGGCTACGAATGCCGGAAAAACTACGCTAATGAAACTGATGGCGGGTTTGGACACTCCGACCTCAGGTCAGGTTCTGTATGACGGCGTAGATATGACCAAAGCGCCGCCACAGCAGCGCAATATTAGTTTCGTTCACCAGTTCTTCATTAACTACCCTCACCTAAGCGTACGCGACAACATTACTTCGCCTCTGCGTCTTGCAAAGGTAAGTCCGTCTGAAATTAAGCGCCGCTTAGATGAAACGGCAGATTTGCTGCGCCTGGGGCCAATGCTGGATCGCCGTCCTCATGAGTTATCCGGCGGACAACAGCAGCGCTGCGCTCTGGCGCGCGCGATTATTAAAGATTCAGTAGTGGTTTTTCTTGATGAGCCACTCGCAAACCTTGATTACAAGCTGCGCGAAGAGTTGCGTTCAGAATTGCCGGGGATCTTTGCAGATCGTGGGGCGATTGTGGTTTACGCGACCTCTGAACCCGCTGAGGCTCTGATGTTGGGTGGTCATACTGCTGCCATGTATGAAGGTCACATTGCTCAATTTGGCAGTACCGCTGACGTTTACCGTTCCCCAGCGAATCTCAACGCGGCACAGGTATTCTCTGATCCACCACTGAACATATCAAATGTACAGAAGCGCGCTAACTCTATCGCTCTTACGAACGCGTTTAGTTGGCCAGCGCAAGGAGAGGCGGCGGCGCTCGCTGAGGGCGAGTACACCCTCGGAGTGCGTCCGCACTTTGTCAGACCAAAACCAGATTCGGAAGCAAAAATACCTCTGCATGGCGATGTTAGGGTAACGGAGCTTTCCGGTTCCGAGAGTGTTGCTCATTTTCAATTGGAAGGAGAGGTTTGGGTATCTCAGTCGGACGGCCTGCATCCATACAAAGTCGGAGAACGACATGATTTTTATCTTGATGACAGTCGATGCTTCTATTTTGGCGCTGACGGTCAGCGGGTTGTCTAGGGGGCAGTATGGCTAAGATTAAACTCGATAATATACGTCACTCCTACTACCCAAATCCGAGCAGCGAAGATGACTTCGCCTTAAAACGGGTACATTTTGATTGGCAGGATGGCGGTGCTTATGCACTTCTGGGGCCCTCAGGTTGTGGTAAGACAACACTTCTGAACATTATTTCAGGTCTATTGGTGCCTTCTCATGGCAAGCTGACGTTTGATCAAACGGATGTGACTGAGCTATCGCCTAAAGATCGTAACATCGCGCAGGTTTTCCAGTTTCCTGTTATATACGACACGATGTCTGTATATGACAACCTTGCATTTCCGTTGAGAAATCGTGGTGTTGCAGAGGCTAAGATCGATGCAAAGGTCCGTGAAATCGCGGGCATGCTCGAGATCGAGGATATGCTCTCCAAGAAAGCTGCTGGGTTGTCGCCCGACAATAAACAGAAGATCTCTCTGGGTCGTGGCCTCGTTCGTGAAGATGTAAATGTCATCATGTTTGATGAGCCGTTGACTGTTATTGATCCGCACCTGAAATGGAAGCTCAGATCAAAGCTAAAAGAGCTTCACCAGCAGGTGAAAACAACGATGATCTACGTCACTCATGATCAGACCGAAGCTCTGACGTTTGCTGATCAGGTGGTCGTGATGAACTTTGGTCAAGTATTGCAGGTCGGCACGCCTGAAGCATTGTTCGATCGACCGGAACACACCTTCGTTGGCCACTTTATTGGTTCCCCAGGCATGAACGTGTTGCCGGCAGAGGTTAAGGACGGAGAGGTTTGGGTCGAAGGGCAGTGTGTTGCGGTTGATAGTCCTACACATGACCTTCCGGAAGGTCCATTGGAGATCGGGGTGCGCCCTGAGTTTGTGTCTCTGGCCGACAGTGGTGTGCCCGCCAAGGTTCGAAACTTGATGGACGTAGGCCGGCACAAGGTTCTGGAAACCCTGGTGGGTGACCGAAAAGTCAACGTCATCCTTGATGAACATCAGGAGATCAGCTCAGAGCAGGTATTCCTTCAATTTGAACAGTCTAGCACGCGCCTCTACGCCGACGGCTGGTTAGTTGATCTGCAGCACGAGTTTGAGGAGGCATAATAATGAAAACAGAGAACCCTAGAGCTTGGTTTCTAGTGCTGCCAGTAATTCTACTGGTTGCGTTTAATGCGTTGATACCGCTAATGACAGTGGTTAACTACTCCGTACAAGAAACTTTTGGTAATAACGTATTCTTCTGGCAGGGCGTTGATTGGTTTGAGCAGATTCTTCACTCAGAACGATTTCACGCGGCCTTAGGTCGGCAGTTCCTGTTTACAGGAATAATCTTGGCTATCGAGATCCCATTGGGTGTGGCGATCGCCTTGGCTATGCCGCGCAAGGGCATTTGGGTGCCGGTGTGCTTAATTCTGATGGCGCTACCACTACTTATCCCCTGGAACGTTGTTGGTGCGATGTGGAACATCTTCACTTTGCCTGACATCGGTCTAATGGGTTACGGCCTGAATAACTGGTTGGGTATCGATTACGATATGACTCAAAGCCCGTTAGCGGCTTGGGTGACGATCGTCGTAATGGATGTCTGGCACTGGACCTCGCTCGTGGTGCTGCTCGCTTATGCTGGTCTGGTATCGATTCCGGATGCTTACTATCAAGCGGCCGAGATTGATGGTGCATCTAAGTGGTCGGTTTTCCGCTTCATTCAGTTGCCGAAGATGAAGCAGGTTTTGACGATTGCCATACTGTTGCGTTTCATGGACAGCTTCATGATTTACACAGAGCCTTTCGTTCTAACCGGAGGTGGTCCGGGTAACTCCACCACTCTGCTATCTATCGATCTAGTAAAAGTGGCGTTAGGTCAGTTTGACCTAGGCCCTGCAGCTGCGATGTCGCTGATCTACTTCGCGATTACGTTGCTGGTTAGCTGGATTTTCTACACGTTGATGACGAAAGAGTCCAAGGACTAGGAGGGGGTGCTATGAGACTTCGAAGCGTAGCTCCGCTACTTTACATTCTATTTTTGATGCTGCCTATTTATTGGCTAGTGTCGATGAGCTTTAAAACTACTAACGAGATACTCAGTGGGTTCTCCTTCTTTCCGCAGGTGTGGACTCTTGAGAACTACGCAGTGATCTTTACTGACCCAACTTGGTATTGGGGTTACATCAACTCTACGTTGTACGTGGCTATCAATACAGTCATCTCGCTGATGGTGGCTTTGCCCGCAGCTTATGCATTCAGTCGCTATCGCTTTATGGGTGATAAGCATCTGTTCTTCTGGCTGTTAACTAACCGTATGGCCCCACCAGCTGTTTTCGCACTGCCGTTCTTTCAGCTGTACTCGGCTGTTGGGTTGTTTGACACGCACATAGCAGTTGCACTTGCGCACTGTCTGTTCAACATACCGCTAGCTGTCTGGATCCTTGAAGGTTTTATGTCGAGCGTGCCGAAAGAGTTAGACGAAACGGCCTATGTCGATGGGTATTCGTTTAAGCGCTTCTTCGTACAGATCTTCATGCCGAATATTAAGGCAGGTATTGGTGTGGCAGCTTTCTTCTGCTTTATGTTCTCCTGGGTGGAGTTGCTACTGGCGAAAACTTTGACAGCCGTGGACGCAAAGCCAATCGCAGCAACGATGACAAAGACAGCATCAAGTGCCGGATATGAGTTGGGGCTACTTGCAGCTGCAGGTGTGCTAACCATTATCCCTGGCGCGATTGTAATCTACTTCGTGCGCAACAATATCGCGAAAGGTTTCGCGATGGGGAGGGTCTAATGTTGAGTTGGATGGCATGGACGTGGCCAACGGCGGCAATTTTTGTCTTCATATTTTCTTGCATCGGAATTTTGGCCTTCCTCGAAGCCAAATACCCCGGAGGCGCCGAGCGAACTGGTGTATTTGGCATCACTACAACCCGCGGCGACAGGCTCTTTATCTCAATTCTAGGATCAGTATTTATTATGCTGGGCTGGCTGGGATTTATGGGCACCCCCTTGTGGGGAGGGCTTGCACTTTGTATCTTCTGGGCGGTATTCGTTTTTAGGAAGGTATAATGACAAAGTACATTCTCGCGATCGATCAAGGTACCACCTCGTCCCGCGCTATTGTGTTCGATACGAACCTGCGGCCGGTCTCTACCGGTCAGCAGGAGTTTGAGCAGATATTCCCGAACTCCGGCTGGGTCGAACACAACCCCGATGAGATCTGGTCATCCACGGTAGGCGTTTGCAGTGCAGCGATCGAGAAGGCAGGTATCTCTGCTGCAGATATCGCAGCAATCGGTATTACCAATCAGCGCGAAACCACTTTGGTCTGGGACAAAGCCACGGGTGAGCCTGTCTACAATGCGATTGTTTGGCAGGATCGTCGTACCGCTGAGTTCTGTGAAGGCTTAAAACAGCAAGGTCACGAACCGCTCTTTACTGAGCGTACGGGATTACTACTCGATCCTTACTTCTCTGGTACCAAGGTGAGCTGGATCCTCAATAATGTTGAGGGCGCTCGCGAGCGCGCTGAACGAGGTGAATTACTGTTCGGTACGGTGGACACCTATCTGATTTGGAAGCTGACTGGCGGTGAGTCATACGTTACCGACGCCACAAACGCTTCGCGCACATTGATGTATAACATCCGAGACGGTCACTGGGATCAGGAGTTGCTCGATATCCTCGGCGTTCCGGCCAGCATGCTGCCTGAAGTAAAAGACTGTGCCGCTGATTTTGGAACCGCGCGCAAAGAGCTGTTTGGTGGGCACTCGCTTCCTATTTACGGTGTAGCGGGCGATCAACAAGCAGCAACATTGGGGCAGGCCTGTTTTGAACCCGGGATGTTTAAGTCGACCTACGGTACTGGCTGTTTTGCACTGCTGAATACCGGCGATAAATGCGTACATTCGAAGAACCGTCTGCTCTCCACTATCGCGTATCAACTCAATGGCAAACCGACCTATGCCCTTGAAGGGTCTATCTTTATCGCTGGCGCAGTGGTTCAGTGGCTACGCGATGGTCTGCAGATTATCCGCCACGCCAGTGAGACTGAGGCGCTTGCCTCGGGGGCTAAACCTGAAAACCGCGTCTATCTTGTGCCAGCGTTCACCGGTCTGGGTGCGCCCTACTGGGACTCTGAGTGCCGCGGCGCGATCTTTGGGCTCACTCGCGATACCGGATTTGCTGATCTTGCGCGTGCTGCTTTGCGTTCGGTGGGTTATCAGACACGAGACCTGTATGAAGCGATGCGTTCAGATTGGGAAGCGAGTAGCGGCGAGTCTGCAGAGGCCGTGCTGCGCATTGATGGCGGCATGGTAGCGAATGACTGGATGGCGCAGTCGCTAGCTGACATTCTGCAAGCGCCGGTGGATCGTCCTAAGGTCATAGAGACAACCGCTGTCGGTGCGGCCTGGTTGGCTGGCT
>JAYQBD010000052.1:0-14534 GCA_038137135.1 Oceanospirillaceae bacterium
TTAGATGGCCGGTAGCAATGCTACTGGCCGTTTTCGTTCTAACCGGATGCGACTTCGCTTATCAGGAGACCGTGGTTGGCTTTGAGGGCCGGACCATGGGGACGACCTACTCAGTAAAATGGGTGGATAAGAACGCCGCGCGCGTGCAGGGGCTGCAGGTGCGCGCTGATCAGGTGCTGGCGACTGTAAACAAGCAGATGTCCACCTATGATCCGACCTCAGAACTGTCGACTTTTAACAAACTGCCAGGCGGCAGTGAGATGGAAGTTTCCGACGCATTGGCGTTCGTAACGGCTGAAGCCCTGCGTATCAGCGCCGAATCAAAGGGCGCATTTGATGCGACCGTCGGCCCACTGGTAAATCTCTGGGGCTTTGGGCCGAATGGCCGTATCGAGAAAGCACCAACAGATGCAGAGATCGAGGCGCTCAAACCGCGTATCGGTTACGCCAATATTAGCGTTCTGGAAAATCCAACCCGGCTCAAAAAGGCGGGCGATCAGTACCTGGATCTCTCAGCAATCGCGAAAGGCTATGGGGTTGACCAGCTAGCTCGAATTCTCGAAGAGGCTGGCATCAAAAACTATCTCGTAGAGATCGGCGGTGAGTTGCGAGCTAAGGGTGTTAAGCCAGAGGGAGAACACTGGCGTATCGCCATCGAGTCGCCCGATACGATGGAGCGCTCTATTGGCCGCATCATCAATGTTAAAGATACGGGTATTGCCACCTCCGGCGACTACCGTAACTACTTTGAAGAGGACGGTGTTCGCTTCTCGCATACAATAGACCCATCTACCGCTAGACCTATTACGCACAAGCTGGCTTCGGTCACTGTGTTGCGTCCAACCTGTGCAGAAGCTGACGCTTTGGCTACGACACTGATGGTTATGGGTGAAGAGGCGGGATTTGAATTTGCTAAGGAGCGCGGTATAGCGGCTTACTTCTTGGTGAAGGACGCCAACTCAGAGGGCTTCGTTGAGAAGGCGACCCCTGAGTTCGAAGAATTTGTACAAACACAGGAGTAAGTCATGGAAGTGATGTTTATGACGTTTGCTGTATTGCTACTTATCATTGTAGGGATGTCGGTGGGCGTACTCTTGGGAAACAAACCGATTAAGGGCTCATGCGGTGGTATGAGCGCCCTGGGCATGGATACCGTATGTGATATCTGCGGTGGCCGTCCGGAAGATTGCGACGGCGAAGAGGGCCAGAAACAGGCCAAAACTAGCACGAGCGATCTGGCCTACGAGGCCAAGTAACAGAGATTTATTGGGCGCTTCGGCGCCCTTTGCCGTTATTTAAGGGGAATTCAATGGCAGTGTATGAGTATGACGTTGTAGTTATCGGATCTGGTCCTGCAGGCGAGGGCGCGGCGATGAACGCGGCCAAGCGCGGACGTCGCGTCGCAGTGATAGAAGAGCAGGCGCAGGTTGGCGGTAACTGTACTCATAAAGGCACCATTCCATCGAAAGCGCTACGTCACTCCGTAAAGCAGATCATTGAGTTCAACACCAACTCGATGTTCCGAGACATCGGCGAGCCGCGTTGGTTCTCTTTCCCACGCGTGCTTAGCCGTGCGGAGAAGGTGATGTCAAATCAGGTGATGCTGCGAACTAACTTCTACGCGCGTAACCGTGTTGATGTATTTTTCGGACGCGCTCAATTCGTAGCTAAAGGGGAGTTGAGTGTCACCTCTAACAAAGGTGCAGTGGACACTCTCAAGGCGACTAACATTATTATCGCGACCGGATCTAGCCCCTGGACACCCAAGGATATTGATTTCACTCATGGTCGAATCTACAACTCAGATACCATCCTTAAACTGAGCCACACACCTCGTACACTGGTTATCTATGGCGCGGGCGTTATCGGTAGTGAATATGCGTCGATCTTTAGTGGACTGGGCGTAAAAGTCGATCTGATCGACAACCGCGACCGTCTACTCTCCTTCCTGGATGGCGAGATATCAGACTCTCTGAGTTACCACTTCCGTAACTCCGGTGTGCGCATATTCCACAATGAGGAGTACGATTCGGTAGAGGGCGACGAGCAGGGGGTCACTGTGATGCTCAAATCGGGTAAACGCCTGCGTTGTGACGCCTTCCTCTGGTGTAACGGGCGCACGGGTAATACTGCAGGCCTGGGCCTGGATAAAGTGGGGCTTAAAGCCAACTCTCGTGGACAGATTCAGGTAGATGGCCACTACCGTACTGCAGTTGAGGGGATCTACGCTGTCGGTGATGTTATCGGTTGGCCAAGTCTCGCTTCCGCTGCGATCGATCAGGGCCGTGCTGCTGCGACCGATCTACTCGGTTCTGAGGACTTCCACTTCGTGAACGAAGTTCCTACGGGTATTTACACCATCCCTGAGATCAGCTCGATCGGTAAAACCGAAGAGGAGCTGACTAAAGAGGCGGTACCCTATGAAGTGGGTCAAGCATTCTTCAAAGATACAGCGCGTGCACAGATCTCTGGGCAGCCGGTCGGTATGCTGAAGATCCTGTTCCATCGTGAGACCTTTGAGATCCTAGGCCTACACTGTTTCGGCGACCAAGCCTCAGAGATTATCCATATCGGTCAGGCGATCATGGCACAAGAGGGTGAGGCGAACACGGTGAAGTACTTTGTTAACACCACCTTCAACTACCCAACGATGGCAGAGGCTTACCGTGTGGCTGCGCTCGCCGGATTAAACCGCATCGAGCATATTTAGTTGTGTGACGAGTAAAACCTGAACAGTGGTCAGTGACTGCGGTACGCCGGCGTGAGACTAAGAAGGGGAGCCTAAGCTCCCCTCTTTTTATACCGGTGACAATTTACAACTCTACGTTGTGGTAAACCTGCTGTACGTCATCATTGTCGTCGAGGATTGCCAGGAACTTCTCGAACATCGGCATATCTTCGTCGCTGATCTGGGTGTAGCTCTGAGGGACAAACTGGATCTCGTCCACTTCAAACTCTTCGATGCCCATTTCGGTCAGTGCGGTTTTTGCCTTGAAGTACTCAGTGTTCGGTGCGAAGACGGTCAGTTTGCCCTCTTCGTTTTCGACATCAGTTACATCGACATCAGCCTCTAGCAGAGCTTCCAGCACCGCATCTTCATCATCGTGTGGGAAGACAAAAATGGCGCAGTGGTCGAACATATGTGCAACGGTGCCAGGTGTGCCGATCTTCGACTTGGATTTAACAAACGCCTGGCGAACGTCACCGAAGGTGCGCGTTGGATTGTCAGTGAGTGCTTCGATGATCGCCATACAGCCGCCTGGGCCATAGCCTTCGTAGCGCGCGGGAGCAAAGTCTTCGCCACCGCCGCCTTCCGCTTTAGCGATCGCTTTCTCGATAACGTGTGCCGGTACCTGCTCACGCTTCGCCTTGTCCATCAGGCTGCGCAGTGCCAGGTTGCCCGCAGGGTCAGTACCGCCAGCTTTGGCAGTGACATAAATTTCGCGCCCGAAACGGCTGTACAACTTCGCCTTCATGTCCGAAGTTTTCGCCATTGAATCTTTTCGGTTTTGATACGCTCGGCCCATAAGGCTAGTGCTCCTTGGTGTTATTCGAAGCCGTAATTATAGGGAATCTAGTGAGGTACAACCAAGTTATTTTAACTTGTCTGAATCCTGTTTATAGAAGTCATCTTCGTAGTAGCGCCCTCTGATCTTAAGTCGCTTCTCAAGCCAGCGGTTGTAATGCTTCCAGAGGAAAAATCCCGGTGTCATTATCAGCATGATTCCAAGCATGACGGCGGCACCCGAGTGTGATTCGGGGAAGAACTGCTTCAGTAGCGTAAATAGACCAAAGCGATCGGCGAGGTAGCCCCAGAGGATAAGTCCGAGAAAGCCGGCACCGGCGCCTAAGTGATGGAGTAGTTTGGTGTTGTCTTGAATCATGGCGCCTAGTGTCGCAGATCTTCATCCTCGCGGTCTAGCGCTTCAAGACGGCGCTGACGCATCTGCGCCCGCATCAGCGTGCGCGCCAGTATAGAGCGGCAGCTTTCCGGCATCTTCATGAAGTTAATGCTCACTTCGAATCCCTTCTCCTTAGCTTCGCAGCGGACCACTTCGCTGTAGAGCAGAAGTCCCAGCGCATCGTTTGGGAAGATCAACTTAAGGGCCAGAAAGCTCTTTTCAGAAAATGATTCGTTCGACGCAAACGACATGCCTGATTCGCTAATATTGGCCTCGACAATATGGGCGTCCTCAACCAGGAGGTCGCCCACTGCGAGTGTTCGACCTATCAGTTCCACTTTGCGGTTTAGTAGGTCCAGTGCATTAGCTACGTGCGGTTGGGTGTCATTGACGCGAGTTAGAATCTGACTCATCTCGGTCTCAAGCTCAGCCAGTTGCAACTGCAAGGTGAAATAGGGTGATACATTGAACTGCTTTGGCTGTTCTGAGGCTAAAATAGTGTCCATATCGACTGCATGATATTCCAGTGCAACGGGATAATTGATACGGTAGTAGCTTCGGCGCTCATGTGTAGCCAAAATGTCTCCTCGCGCGTTCAAATCGCTTGTTTTGCTTTGAGTATAGGATGATTTAGCAAAAATGTTCTCCCCTTTCTCCCTCTTTGTGGGTTGGCGATATACACGCTCGGCGCGAGGTAATCTGTTCATCTCGTTTATCTCACTAGTCTCCATGCTCGGGCTGATGCTAGGAGTGGCGGCGCTGATTGTCGTACTTAGCGTAATGAACGGTTTCGATCGAGAGCTTAAGCAGCGTATTCTCGGCATGGTTCCTCACGCTGTGATAAATGGCTACAACGCCCCTCTGAGTGATTGGGAGCCACTACGCCAACAGCTACTGCTTTCGCCTGAGGTTGAGGGTGTGGCGCCTTACACGCAAGCGCAGGGGATGCTCAGCGCCAGTGGTCGAGTGCAACCCGTGATGGTTAGCGGTATTGCTCCTGATCTAGAAGCGAGCGTTTCGATTGCTGCGCAGCAGATGACAGAAGGCGATTTAAATGACTTGCAGGCCGGTGAATACAAGATCGTGTTGGGCGAATTACTGGCCCGTTTTCTGGGCGTACAGCCCGGAGATAAGGTCAATTTGGTGCTGCCAGAGGCGTCGGTTAGTGTTGCTGGGGTGGTGCCTCGAATGAAGCGCTTTACGGTAAGTGGGATATTCTCAGTGGGTGCAGAGCTCGACGCTAATCTTGCCTATATTCATATGCAGGATGCTGCTCGCCTAAAAAGGATGGGTGCCGGCAGTGCTGAGGGTTTGCGTATCAAGTTTGTCGACCTGTTTGAGGCCCCTTGGCGGGTACGGGAGTTGGCGCGAGAGTTGCCGACGCCGGTTTACACCTCTGACTGGACTCGCACGCACGGTAATCTGTTTCAGGCGATTCAGCTGGAGAAGCGGATGATTGGGCTGCTGCTATTCCTGATAGTGTTTGTCGCCGCTTTTAACATCGTCTCCACGCTGGTAATGGTGGTTACCGATAAACGCGCAGATATCGCGATATTGCGCACACTCGGCGCAACGCCCGCAGTTATCTTGCGCATCTTTATGATTCAGGGCTCTCTAATCGGCATACTCGGAACTCTACTAGGGTCTATTTTGGGCGTTGCTCTGGCGCTGACCGTGTCAGATCTGGTCGCCTGGGTCGAGCGCCAGTTTGGTATCGAATTTCTATCGTCTGAGGTCTATTTCATCAGTTATCTGCCTTCTGAATTGCAGATGGGTGATCTATTGACCGTTGTCGGCGTTACCCTAGGGATCAGCTTCTTTGCCACTATTTACCCAGCTTGGCGCGCGTCGCGAACCCAGCCCGCGGAGGCGCTGCGTTATGAATAGTGCAGTATTACAGGCTACAGGTCTGAACCGTCACTTTGTCGATGCTGAGCGCCGTTTGGAGATCTTGAATAATCTCGAGCTAAAGGTGGAGACTGGCGAGCGCGTGGCGATTATCGGTAGCTCGGGTAGCGGGAAGAGTACACTGCTTCATCTGCTCGCTGGACTTGATAAGCCGGATGCTGGCGAAGTACGAGTGGGTGGCGAGCTGCTCAACGGTCTCTCTGAAAAGGCTCGAGCTCGCGTGCGCAATGAACACCTTGGGTTTGTCTTCCAGTTCCACCACTTGCTACCTGAGTTCAGCGCGCTAGAAAATGTGGCTGTGCCATTGTTGTTGGCCAAGCGGTCGGTCACTGAAGCGCGAGCGCGTGCTGAAGATCTGTTGGCTCAGGTGGGCCTAGCGCAGCGTATGACACACCGACCTGCCAAACTCAGCGGCGGAGAGCGTCAACGTGTCGCGATTGCACGCGCCTTGGCTAACCGTCCGGGATGTGTATTGATGGATGAGCCAACAGGCAACCTCGATCCGCAGACAGCACAGGAGGTTGAGGGATATCTACATCAGCTCAATCGTGAGCTAGGGATCTCCTTTGTAATGGTGACCCATGATCACCAGCTGGCTCAGCGGATGGATCGCGCGCTTGTGTTGACAGGCGGCAAGCTTGAGGCGCTATAGCTTTTAGCTTTTCAGTCGGCGTTTTAAGGCACGTTTGCGGTTGTTCTGAACGTGCCAGATCCAGAGTCGATTTACGACGGTGTAGCCTATCCCAGAAAAGAGTATCCCACAAAGGACCGAACCGAATAGCAGCGGCCACCAGATGGCGGCTATCTGGGCCTCAATGCCCGCGATACTCCAGTGCACCTCAACTGGCTGAGAGCCCAGTATCCAAGCACCCAATTTGTAGGTTGAGAAGAAGATCGGTGGCATGGTGATAGGGTTGGTCAGCCATACGAGTCCAACCGATACCGCCAGATTACCGCCTAACCAGAGCGCCAGAAACGCGGCGACAACCATCTGTCCAGGTATGGGCAAAAATGCACAGAAGAGTCCAATAGCAAACGCGCGTGCAGCTGAACGTCGGCTAAGATGCCAGAGGTTCGGGTTGTGTAGATGCTCGCCTAACCAGCTGAGGCTTTTGTTCTGCCTTAACGTCTCGGGTGCTGGCATGTAGCGCTTAAAAATACGACGAGGCATGAATACTTACTTGACTAAATAGTGCACAAAAAAAGTGAAGTAGGATTATGCCCAGCCTGCCCTTATAAGCCAAGCGCAAAGGTGCCTGCTAGACTCAATTGAGTGAGCTCTAGATAAGAGGGAAGATCAAGGATGATCGGATTTATCTCGGGCCTGCTCGGTGTTGCACGGATGAGTGAGCTGAGTTGGGCGCTACTTGTTATTACAGCTGTTGTTGTTTGCGTTGTTTTTTTAGTACGCGCTCGGTGGGGGCCAGGATTGCGCTGGTTTGGAGCGGCGTTTATCGTAACGCAGCTCATCGGCCTGCTGTTTGGAGCTCTTTATGCCAGTCTTTGGGGACAGTATCAGCTCAGCCACCGTCTACCGGATGAAGTTGGCAAAGTTGATCTCGAACTTAAAGGTGTTATTACCTCTATTGTTAGGGTAGAGGAGGGGAGTCAGCAGTTTCTTCTGCAGTTGTCCGAGCCCAATCCCCTCTATCCGCGACTACGAACGGTTCGCTTACGACTCTACGCACATGAGCCGCCGCTGACGCAGTCAGATAAGTTGCATTTAACGGCTCGGCTACAGACTCCGCAGAGCTATCTGAATCCCTTTTCACCCGACTCACGGCGCAGGGCTCTGCAACGCAGAATTGATGCCACCGGGTATGTGCGTGAGTTGCAGACGCACCTAGAGTCGCTTCCGGCCCGCGCAAGCGGTCTGCGTCAGTTGATCTACGATCATTTAAACGAGCGCTTTAGCTCCCCGGTAGCCGCCTTCCTCTCGGCGTTGGTATTGGGTCACTCCGTCGACCTGAATGCGAACCAATGGGAGCTGCTATCAACCACCGGTACTGTTCACCTGGTGGTCGTCAGTGGGCTGCATTTGGGCGTGTTGGCGCTTGCGGGGGTATATATCGGGCGCATGCTGGCATGGGTGCTGCGGTTGGGCTATCCCAACTCGGCTGCCCTGACGCAGCGTTTGCCCTGGCTTTTAGCGCTTCTACTGACAACCCTCTATCTCTGGTTTGGCGGTGCAGGGCTTGCGCTGCAGCGGGCTTGGGTATTGATCAGCCTGTTGCTCGTGGGGCAATTGTTCAGACGCACACCTGCCCTCAGTCTAAGATTCAAACTGGCACTGTTGCTAGTGACGCTGCTTGATCCGCTGGCGGTGCTGGATCTCGGATTTTGGCTCTCCTTTGGGTTGGTCTGGATCTTGATGCAGCTGGGACGACTGCGCGATCGCCCGTCAGCTATGTTTCAGGCGATGCGGGTTCAACTGATACTCAGCCTGCTATTACTGCCGGTGCTGCTCTTCGCGCTCTCACAACTCAACTTGCTCTCTGTGCTAAGTAACCTATGGGCAATTCCTTGGGTCAGTAGTGGCGTGTTGGTCCTGCCGCTGATGCTGCCGTTGGGCTTTTATACCGACTGGGGGGAGTGGTTGGTTGAGCAGTGGGTCGCACTGTTCTGGAGTGGATTATCAATCAATGCAGAGATCGGGCTCAGTCCATTGTGGACACCGGCACCGCTTGCACTCACTCTGTTGAGCTTGGTGGGTATGATTTTGCTACTGGTACCACTTAGGCTCAGGTTAGTTGGCGTACTACTGCTCTTACCCGCGCTCCTCTATACACCAGAAAAGCATCCAGGCTTTGCGGTAACCCTCTTGGATGTAGGACAAGGGCAGGCCGCAGTCATCGATCTGCCCACAGAGCGATGGGTATATGATACCGGCCCGGCTTTTGGTGATAACTTTGCCGTAGCGCAACTCACATTGATACCCGAGCTCAAACGCAGAGTTGATCGCAAGCCGGTGCTGTTGGTCGTGAGCCACGGCGATCGCGATCACGCGGGTGGTGTCGCAGCACTGCGGCGATTTCATCGACCCCAACTGAGACTTAGCGGCCAACCGGAGCAGGTGGAGGGGAGAGCGTGCCATTTGGGATATGAGCGAGAGATCGAAGGTGTGCATATACGGGTCGGAGGGTTAACCCAGGTGCGAGATGACAATGACGCCTCTTGTTGGCTCTATCTGTCCAACGGGGAGTGCTCTCTGTTAATTGCAGGCGATCTCTCTACCGCCGCTGAGGAGCGCTTGATGCGCAAATTGGAATCAGAGGGGGTAGGGCAACCGCTTACTTGGCTACACCTATCGCACCATGGCAGCAAAACCTCAACCAGTGACGGGTGGCTCAATTTTTGGCAACCCAGATTGGCGTTGAACTCACGCGGGAGAAATAACCACTTCGGCCACCCACATTCGAGCGTAACAGCGCGCCTTAAACAACGTGCGATTCCGCTGTTGGATACCGCTAAAGTTGGTGCTATCCACCTACAGGCTGACGGCTCGGGTTGCAGTACCACGAGCTTTCTTGAGACAAACCGACGATATTGGCATTGACCTTTCACACCGACGAAAGCCAACAGCCATTAACAGTCTCTGGGGGCTGTGCTAGAGTCGAGAAAACTAGATAAGAATGTGCGTTTTAGGGGGAGCTCAGTGTTTGAGCTAATTAAGGCAGGCGGTTGGCTGATGCTACCGATTCTGCTCTGTTCTGTTATCGCTTTGGCTATCTGTGTAGAGCGTCTGATCGCACTGCGTCGTGAAATTATTCTGCCTAAGGGGTTATTGGGGTATGTCTGGGCCCTCTACAAAGAGAAGCAGCTGACCACTGAACACTTGAATCAGATCCGCAATAAGAGTGCGCTGGGTACCCTAGTAGTGGCGGGTCTGAATAACGCCAAACATGGCCGCGACCAGATGAAAGAGGCTATTGAGATGGCTGCTTCCGGTGTGGTGCATAAAATGGAGCGCTACCTCAACTTCCTCGGTACCATTGCTGCGATCACGCCTCTGCTCGGTCTTCTCGGTACCGTTATCGGTATGATCAAGGTGTTTACTGAGATCATGGTTCAGGGTACCGGTAACGCGAGTGTGCTGGCCGGCGGCATCTCTGAAGCGCTCCTGACAACGGCGGCGGGCTTGGCGGTTGCGATTCCAGCGGTTGTTATGCATCGCTACTTTCAGCGCCGTATCTCCGAGCTTGTGATTGAGATGGAGCAGGAGTCAATCAAATTGGTGGACATCATGCATGGCCACCGTGAAGTTGATCTGAAGTAGGGGTCGCTGTTGAAGTTCCAACGCCATCAGGCCGATGAGATCAACGTCAACCTAACACCGCTGATCGATGTGGTGTTTTTGCTGTTGATCTTCTTTATGGTCTCTACCACCTTTACCCGTGAAACCCAGCTCGAGGTTGATCTGCCGCAGGCGGATAACACCGCTGAAGTGAGTGCTGAGCGTCCGGTTGAAGTGGTTATCACCGCAGAGGGTGAGTATCGAGTCAATGGTCAGGGGCTGGTGAATGCTCAAGCGCGAACGCTCAGAACGGCGCTCGCTAAAGCCGCAGCTGATAACTTCGAGTTACCGCTGACTATCAGCGCTGACGCGCGTACACCTCATCAGGCTGTTGTGACCGCGATGGACGTCGCGGGTGGACTCGGCTTCACTAAACTCAGTATAACCACCCGCGAAAGTGAGTAGTATCTTAGAGCGAGCCTGGTACGGCAAGGCGTCTTGGACTCTCGTACTGCGACCACTGTCGCTGCTGTTTGGCACGCTCAGCCGGGCGCGCCGTCAGCGGTTATCCGCCGCAGCCAAAAGTTTAGATATTCCGGTTGTTGTGGTTGGCAATATTGCTGTCGGTGGCAGTGGCAAGACACCGTTGCTGATCGAACTGATTAAGCTCTGCCAGCGAGAGAAGCTACGCGTCGGTGTGATCAGTCGCGGCTATGGTGGTAAATCACCGCTCTATCCGATCCAAGTAAATCCCAGTACTGATCCTAGTATTTGCGGCGATGAGCCGGCGATGATTGCGCGGCTAACGGGTGTGCCGGTTGTAGTCGATCCGGATCGAGTTGCGGCAGCGCGTATGTTGATAAAACTTGAGCCGGTAGATCTGATTTTGAGCGATGACGGCTTGCAGCACTACCGCCTCTCACGCCAGCTCGAGATCGCGGTGGTCGACGCAGCTCGCGGATTGGGTAATGCGCAGTTATTGCCGGAGGGCCCACTGCGCGAGTCGCCCGAACGGCTCGCTGAGGTCGATTTTGTTGTGCTTAATGGGTGCGGCCGGTTCGAATACCCGAACGCGCTGCGCTATGAGTTGCAGCCGATTCACCTAAGAAATCTGAAAACCGGCGAGGTGCGCGAGGCCAGTGCTCAAGCTCTGGGGAGTACAAAGGTCAACGCTATTGCCGGTATCGGCCATCCGCAGCGTTTTTTCGATACTTTGGTGCAGCTAGGTTTTAGTGTGAAACCAACTCCGCTGTCTGATCACGCCGAGATCGATCCGCAACTCGTGACAGAGCTTTCGCGTGAAACCTTGGTGATGACCGAGAAAGATGCGGTAAAATGCGCGGACATTGCAAATCAAAATTGCTGGGCGCTGGGCGTTGAAGCCCGTTTAGATGAGCGCTCGCAACAGAAGTTAACCGAGGCGGTGCGTAGAGTTGCTGCACCCCAAGTTGGAGAGACCCATGGATCCTAAACTGCTCGATATTTTGGTGTGTCCGGTGAGTAAAGCGCCACTGGAGTGGGATAAGGAGCGCAACGAGTTGATCTGCCGTGCTAGCGGACTTGCTTATCCGGTGCGCGATGGTATTCCGGTAATGTTGGAGTCTGAAGCTCGAGCACTGTCCAGCGAAGAGCGATCGCAGGAAGAGTCATGAGTTTTACCGTCGTTATACCGGCACGCTACGCCTCTAGTCGATTTCCTGGGAAGCCACTGGCTGACCTGGGCGGCAAGACGATGATTGAACATGTCTATCTGCGCGCCTGCGAAAGTGAAGCTACGCGGGTCGTCGTCGCGACTGATGATAAGCGTATTGCGACGGTTGCCGAGGGTTTTGGCGCCGAGGTGGTGATGACCTCGAGCGAGCACCCCAGCGGTACTGATCGCCTGCAAGAAGTTGCAGAGAAGCTGGGTTTCTACGCCGATGAGATCATCGTCAATGTACAGGGTGATGAGCCGCTGATTCCCGCAAAGATCATTAATCAGGTTGCCCACAATCTGGCTGCGCGTCCCGAAGCTGCTATCTCGACTCTGTGCGAGCCGATTGAGTCTGTCGAAGCGTTGATGAACCCCAACGTCGTTAAGGTTGTGACCGATCGAGATGGCATGGCGCTCTACTTTTCACGCGCGCCGATAGCTTGGCCACGTGACGCGATGGTAGTTGGTCAGACCCTCTCAGAGCTACCGGATAGTTTTAACTGGCGACGTCACATTGGCATGTACGCCTATCGTGTGCGTTTCCTCAACGACTACGTGAATTGGTCGCCGGCACCGATTGAGACCTGTGAGTCACTGGAGCAGCTTCGTGCGCTGTGGAATGGCGCCAAGATTCACGTCGATAATGCATTGATAGCTCCGCCTACAGGTGTGGATACCCCTGAGGACCTCGAGCGTCTGCGGGCGATGATGGGGTCTTAAGCGGTGGCGGGCAAAATCTCGAAATCGGTGCTCTTTGTATGTCTTGGAAATATCTGCCGCTCGCCCACAGCTGAGGCGGTGTTTCGTCAGCGTGTCAGCGATTATCCGCAGCTTGACCTGAGTATTGACTCTGCCGGTACCGGCGCTTGGCATGTGGGTGAGAGTCCTGATGAACGCTCACAACAGGTCGGTGCCCAACGTGGCTATCCTATGGGCGATCTGCGCGCTCGTCAGGTGCGTCCTGAGGATTTCGAACAGTTTGATTACATTCTGGCGATGGATCAGAGCAACCTTGCAAATCTTCAGCAGGTGATGCCGGCGGATTACTCAGGGCACTTGGGGCTGTTTCTGGATTACGCAGATACCGGTCTCGCTGAGGTCCCCGATCCCTACTACACCGGCGGTGATAAAGGCTTCCATCAGGTGGTTGATTTGATAGAAGCGGCGACCGATGGTCTACTCGAGCACCTGTCAAAGGCCGGACGATGAGCCTCAGGCTTCAACCTCAGTTTGACCTTACCGCCTTCAACACCCTTGGTCTTCGGAGCTTTGCAGAGTCCTATATTGCGATTACTGAGCCTGAGCAGATTCCACGTTTGTTCAGCTACGCTGCAGAGCAGAATCTACCGGTGCTCTGGCTCGGTGGTGGAAGCAATTTAGTTCTGGCTGAGTCAGTGCCGGGCATCGTCGCACAGCTGAAACTCCAAGGTGTTGAGCTGTTGGAGTCGACCGGTCAGAGTGCGCTTTTACGTGTTGGCGCTGGTGAAGTCTGGCACCCTTTTGTACGCTGGACTTTGGAACAGGGTTACTACGGTTTAGAGAATCTGGCGCTGATTCCGGGCTCTGTCGGCGCGTCGCCTGTACAAAACATTGGCGCCTATGGCGTTGAAGTGTGCGAGCTTATCGAGTGCGTCGACGCCTATGACAGTCAGGCTCAGCAGTGGGTTAACCTGACTGTAGAGGATTGCCTGTTTGGCTATCGAGATTCGTTGTTCAAACGCAATCCCGGGCGTTTTGTAATTGCTAGCGTCACCTTCCGGCTCAGCCGCAAGTACCACCCCAAACTTAATTATGCACCGCTGGCGCAGCGCTTTGGAGAAGAGTCGGAAGTCGATGCGCCAGCCGTGTTTGATGCTGTGTGTGAAATTCGTAGCGCCAAACTTCCGGACCCCGCGACACTGGGTAACGCCGGTAGTTTCTTTAAAAACCCGGTTGTAACTCAGGCGCAATTCGAGGAGTTACTCGCGGAGTATCCTGCAATTCCGAATTACCCAGCTGATTCAGGTCGCAAGCTGGCTGCTGGCTGGCTGATCGAGCAGGCAGGGCTTAAGGGGTACACCGATGGGTCGGTTGGAGTGCATAAGCTGCAGGCGCTAGTGCTGGTTAACTACGGTGGTGCTAGCAAAGCCGATATCCAGCGGTTATCCACGCTGGTGCTTGAAAGGGTGCAGCAGAAGTTTGGTATCGCTCTAGAGCAGGAGCCCATCTCTTACCCGCTTAGCTGAAAGAAGCTGAGGGTGTAATTTGTCGAGTTATCTCGGGCTAAATAAACACCGTTGTGCAGCCAAAGAAAAAGCCCCGCTACTCTGATGTAGTGGGGCTTTTTTATTGTCTGCGGGTTGCTGAGAGCGCCCTTAACTAGATGAGGTCTCTCAATTAGATGAGGTCTCTCAATTAGATGAGGTCTCTTCCTGCTGTTTGCGCTTCAGACGCGGGTCGTTGGCAGCGCGACGGCGACGGCGTGTTGCAGGTGCTTCCGGCTCAGCTGTTTCACTGGACTCTGGAGCTACCTCAGACTCCTCTGCAGCCGTTTCAGTTGGCTGTTGGGTCTCTGCCGCTGCGGTTTCTGTCTGTGCCTCTTCTGTTGTAGCTTGCGCTGCTTCCGGCTCTGCTGCTTGTTCAGCAGTTTCAGCAGTTTCAGCAGTTTCAGCAGTTTCAGCAGTTTCAGCAGTTTCAGTTTCTGATTCTGCTGAAGGCTCTTTGTCTGCTGAAGGCTCCTCGTTAGCTGAGGGCTCTTCGTCCGCTGAAGGCTCTTCACTAGCTGAAGGCGCTTCCGTCTCAGCTGTGGCTTCGGTAT
>JAYQBD010000053.1:0-14406 GCA_038137135.1 Oceanospirillaceae bacterium
ACCCCTGTTACCGCCGTGAAAGGGCGGTGTCCTAGGCCACTAGACGAATGGGACGCAGCCTACGCGCTTTTAACACTCCCGCATTGACCAAGAGTGCTGCGAATTTGGAGCGGGATATCGGGCTCGAACCGACGACCTATACCTTGGCAAGGTATCGCTCTACCAACTGAGCTAATCCCGCAAATGGCGTCCCATAGGGGGTTCGAACCCCTGTTACCGCCGTGAAAGGGCGGTGTCCTAGGCCACTAGACGAATGGGACGTGACCTTCGCATTTCGCGTTCCTCGTTGAGGAGGCGCAGATAATACGGAGCCCCCCTTTAAGCGTCAAGACTCGCAGCTAACTTTTTTACAAATTTATCTGCCTTTTATGGGGTGTGGGCGACAACTGTCTGAAAACCCAGAGTTTGACTATCCTTAGTGTAGGAAAAGCTAGGAGCGGAAAATGACGCCGACTCAAATAGGCCTGCTTGTACTGGGCGGGTTAGCGGTATTCATTGTTGCGGCAATGATGATGCAGGGCATCGAAAACCAACGCCGACAAAAGCGCCTTCGCGTTTTAGCGCTCAAGGATCAGATACGTCGTGCCGACCACCTGTTTCATGCACTGCCAGCCGAATTACGCAGCGCAAACATGGACACACTGCTAATCAATTATCTCATTCAACATTGGCGCGAAATTGGTAGCCTCGATCGAGCTGCCGGAGCGCCTGCGCAGATCGAACGTCTAAACGAGCGGGCAAAACAGCTGAGCGAAGGGCCCGCAGCCGCAACAGGGCTGACCCTTTTTCCTGATCGGGATCTGGCGCGAGGCGCCCGCGCCATCATGCGCGAATTTGCTCAGTTTCTGACAGACCTAACCAAAACAGGTCGCTACTCGGTACAGCAGATCCAGCCGATAATGAACCAAGTAAAGATCGCTTATGCGCGCGCACGTCTGGATCTAGAGTTAATGGACGCTAAGCTTTTAGATCAAAATCGCGGCCCTGCTGTTGCTCTGCATCAGTACCGCTCCTGCATAAAAACTATCGAGAAACTCGGTAACTATGTCCGCATGGAGAACCAGCTTGCGCATGCAATGAATCTCTTGGAGCAGGCAGAGATCCGGGCAGAGCAGGCGCGCGAGCAGCAGCAACAGGCGCTTAACACTCCAGAGGAGCTCAAGCCTCTGCGCTCAGGTCCTGAGGATACATAGATAGCAACTCAGGCGGCACCGCCAAACCGGATTTGCAGATCCAAGTTATTCTTAGAGTAGGCATTGGCTAATGCCGTCTCACGACTGATCCTTCCTGCAGTAAATAGCTCAAACAGACTCGAATCAAAAGTGTGGGAGGCAGTATCAGAACTCTTCTCCATCGCTTCACGCAACCCTTTGTGCTCACCGTTGGCAATAAGTTCCGACATAAACGGGGTATTGATAAGAACTTCGGTAGCCGGAGCGAACTTCTGATCGACATCGCGTACCAAGCGCTGCGCCACTACCCCTTTGAGGTTTACCGAAAGGTCTGAATTGATACGCCTGAGTTCAGAGTCATCGAAGAAGTTACAGACATGCTGAATCGCCTGAGGTGCTGAGGTCGAGTGTAAAGTAGCTAAAACCAAATGACCCGTTTCGGAGTAGCGAATAGCCTGCTCCATTGTATCGCGGTCGCGAATCTCACCAATCATAATCACGTCAGGCGCCTCACGCATGGCGTTCTTGAGGGCTTGCTCGTAGGAGTGTGTATCGATTCCAACCTCGCGCTGATTAACGATAGAGCGCTTGTTAGCGTGGGAGAACTCAATAGGGTCCTCTACAGTAAGGATGTGTCCAGTAATATTGGTATTGCGGTGGTCGAGCATAGCCGCCAGTGAAGTCGATTTACCCGAACCCGTACTACCCACTATCAGCACCAGACCAGTCTTCTCCATCACAAGTTTGTTCAGCACGGCCGGCAGACCGAGCTCTTCAATCGATGGGATCTGTTCGCGAATATAGCGGAATACTATGGCCAAATCGCCGCGTTGCCAGAGAATGTTCACACGAAAACGTCCGATACCATCGACCTCGTGAGCGAAGTTCTTCTCTAGGTCGCGCCGAAGAACGGCCATCTCCTCATCACTAAGTAACTGCCTCACGACTTCAGCAGTTGCACCTTGCTCTAGACGGTTATCGCCAATGGGACGCATCACCCCATCAATTTTCAGCTGTACACAGGCACCCGTGGTGAAGAAGAGGTCGGATGCCTGCTTTGTCACCATGAGTTTTAGGTAGGGGTTTAGATCAATCATCGGTTCGTCCCGTTTGAACACAAAAAAGCCAAGCACTATGGGTCTATTCAGACTAGTAGCGCTTGGCCATTTTTTCCAAAACCGGGTCGAAAAGAGACTAGCCCGTCAGTCGGTTAGCCTGATAGTCGCTGATCGCTTGTTCGATCTCATCATGGGTGTTCATCACAAAGGGGCCATATTGAGCGATAGGCTCACCAATTGCTTTAGCCGCAACAATGAGTAGGCGCGCACCGCCCATACCAGCTTGCAGATCAACCTGATCACCACCATCAAGCTCAGCCGCTTCAGCGAGATTGAGGGGCTCATTCGGCAACCGAGCACCGCCCTCAAACAGGTAGACAAAACCGCTCAACTCAGCCGGTACCGGCAGGGTGTAACGGGTATTGGGTTGCATCTGTATTTCTGCAAACAGCGGCTGACGGCTGATTCCGTTGACAGGGCCTACCTGGCTGCTGCCCCCAATATCCATTAATTGACCTGCAACGAGGCGAACATGAACCCCCTCAGCTGCATCAAATTCGGCAACCTCTTCAGGTTCAATGTTTTGATAGGCAGCGGGCTTCATCTTCTCCGCTGCGGGTAGGTTGATCCAGAGCTGGAAGCCGCTCATCAGCCCCTCCTCCTGCTCTGGCATCTCTTCGTGAATGACGCCACGACCGGCAGTCATCCACTGCACGCCACCGGAGCGCAGAATACCCTCATTACCCATATGATCACGGTGGCGCATACGCCCCTCGATCATGTAGGTGACGGTTTCGAACCCGCGGTGCGGATGCGCAGGAAAACCTGCAATGTAATCGTCCGGGTTGTCCGATGAGAAGTTATCGAGCATCAAGAATGGATCTATGCGCGCGAATTGTGAGGCACCAACACTACGCTTGATGCGCACGCCTGCCCCATCCATTGAGTCACGACCGGCAATGCGGCGTTTTATGCCTCGACTTCTCATCGAACTCTCCTGACTTAGTTAGGGCCGTTAGGCCAGCGCTGCGCGCGCTTTCTCGAGTGCTGCGTCTCGATGATCATCCATTGCAAGACCCTCGGCAACTACAAGCTGCTGGCTGTTAAGGCCCATGAAACTGAGCAGTTGCTTGACGTAGCTGATCTGCATATTAGAGCCCTCGTCACCATATACTCCGCCGCGGGTTGAGATCAGGTAGACAGGACGATCTTCGATCAACCCCTGCACACCCGTTTCAGTGTACTGGAAGGTCACGCCGGCACGCGCTAGGTGATCAAACCAAGACTTAAGTTGTGATGGCACGCTGAAGTTGTACATTGGCAGACCGATGACGATAACGTCAGCTGCTTTGACCTCAGCCAGAAGCTGATCAGCCAATTCCACAACAGCCTGCTGCTCTTGCGAACGATCAGCTTCTGGCGTGTTCAGTGCTCCCATGCGGAATGCATCCAGATGTGGTACCGGATCTGCAGCCAGATCTCGCTCAATAACGCTCGAGTCTGGATTTTCCTGTGTCCAACGGCTAATGAATGAGCCCGCCAACTGCGCTGACTGCCCCTGATCGCCAAACAGACTGCTTTTAACGTGAAGTAGTGTTTTCATGTGTATCTCCCGATGATTTTCATTTTACTTATTATTTGATCTACACTTTCGATAATAAATAGCTAAATATCGCTTAATTAGATCGAAAAAACTGATTATGAACATCACATTAGAACAGTGGCAGGCGCTCATAGCCGTGGTAGATCAGGGTGGTTACGCTCAGGGCGCGGAATCATTGCGCAAGAGCCAATCCACGCTGAGTTACGCAATACAGAAAATCGAGGATCAACTCGGTGTGACTCTTTTCAGGATGGAGGGACGTAAAGCAAAGCTCACAGATACCGGCGAGGTACTCGTCAGGCATGCCCGCGATCTTCTTAACCGCGCAGCACTCACCGAGGAGCTAGCGATGCAGTACGGCGAGGGAGCTGAGCCGTTAATTCGTCTTCAAGTTGAAGCGATCTTTCCTGAATCAGCGATATTCGAAGCTCTAAGAGAGTTTTCTCAAGCTCAACCGCAGACCAGGATAGAGCTTCGACAATCGGTGCTGAGCGGAACTGAGGAGGCGATACTCCAGCGCAGGGCTGATCTAGTTATTGGAGGTCGAGTTCCACCAGGTTATGCCGGTGAACCTCTCACTACAATAGAGTTCATCGCTGTGGCGGCACCTGACCATACACTCGTTCAAAGCGGCAACCAACTCGGCTTAGAAGACCTGCGACCCTATCGACAAATAGTTGTGAAAGACTCGGGACAACGCAATTTAGATGACGGTTGGCTGGGAGCCTATCAACGCTGGAGCGTTGATAGCATCGAACTCTCCATCAAAGCTGTAATCGAGGGATTAGGTTTCGCTTGGTTGCCAGAGCTAAAAGTGCAAGATCATATAGACTCTGGCCGCTTAGTAGAGCTACCTCTGATTGAGGGTGCACGTCGCAACGCTCAACTTCACTTGATACTGACGAATGGCGAATACACTAGTGCCGGTGTTATCGAGTTGGGTAAGCTGATTAAGCAAGTCGTAGCACAACAGTGCCCACACCAGCGCTGATCATCAAACAGACCCAGAAACCGAGCGCTCAGCCTGTAAACGGAAGCCATTGGCTTCCATTTTCCATTTTGGCAATAACTCGTCGAGTCCAGCACGAATCAAAAACTCTCTATCCAGCTCCGCATTGATACGCACATCGACACGAGCTTCGAGTGGCGGCAGCAGAGCATCAGCGGCGTGCGCGATTGCCATCGGTGTTAGGCCGTTTTGGAAATAATTACCGGGACGATGGTGATAAAGCACCGCATCAACCACCATCGGTGGAAGGTTCCACTGGGTTAGCAGGTTGGCACCCAGTTGAGCGTGAGTCACTCCGAAAGCCTTCATCTCTACCAAATCGAGCGACTGCTGATGCTTGGCAGCGTAGCCAAAGATCTTGGTGTACGCCTCGCCCTGCTCTGTCGCCAGCATCACCATCCCAATATCTAATAACAGTCCCGCGAGGAATGCCTGATCGCGTACTAGAGGATCTTTGGTGGCAACCTTAGCCAACGTCTGAGCTAGCCGAGCAACCATCAGTGAACGCGCCTGTAGGGCCTCGAGGGAGAAGAGCCCCCAGCCCTTCGCCTCTTTATAGTGACGCCCAAAATGACCGGCGAGCGCCAGTCCGCGGAGGGTTCGTGTCCCAATCAGTGTCACAGCTTGCTGGATATTGCTGACCGGGTTGCGCAGTCCAAAATAGCTAGAGTTCACAATTCGCAGTAACCGCGCTGTCAACGCAGGATCTTTCGCAACAACATTTGAGATGTGTTCTGAGGTTGTGCGCTCTGAGTTTAATTGTCGGGTCAACTCATGGAAGATCGAAGGTGGCGATGGGAGCTGTTTGAAGGCCGCCATAGAACGGCGCACTTTCTCGTGTGACAGCATCCTGTTGGAGGCGATAGCCTGATCGACCAGCGCGACTGTCTCCTCGAAGGAGTTTGAATTTAGACAGACGCGATGCACCACATCCAGCGCCTTTACTAAGTAGTTTGAGGAGAGAACAGGCGTAAAAAGTACACGCACGCAATGGGGCGCAGCCTGCATTACCTGACGCAAATACCCAACTTCGCGGTCCGGCGTCGCAGGAGCCGCCACGACAATCGCATCGTAGCGACGAGACGCAAGCATCTGCAGACCTGCCTGCAAGTTATCGAAACGCTCTATATCCCAATTACACCCGGCGCGTTTCATATCCTCCGTCCAGTGCATAAAGCTACCGGACGGGTCGCAAAAAAGTACCCTAGATCGAGCCTGAGTGTTTTCACCCATCGCTGAACTCTCCAAACTGTCGCTAGCAGCCAGTCGCGCTTCGTCTTTTCGCGGTGGCGAGCGGAGCGCTTTGACTAGAAATTGATAACTAAAGGCTAGCAGTTTTGAGAGCGGCTTCCCGGTATATTAATTCAACTCATGCAGGAGCGATCTACAGTTGCGACATTCGCGACTGTTGATCAGAAATTTTCGATTGACCCCGCGCCCTCGCGCACGACACGGACCTCTTCATCGGTTAGGTCGACAACCGTGGTCGCCTCCATTCCACAGTAGCCACCATCGATAATGAGATCGACCTGAGACTGCAGAAGATCACGAATATCATAAGGGTCGGTGAGAGGCAGGTCGTCCCCGGGAAGAATCAAAGAAGTACTCATAATCGGCTCACCGAGCTCCTCGGCAAGTGCCAGCGCGATTGCATTGTCAGGAATCCGAATACCAATAGTACGCCGTTTAGGGTGCATCAAGCGTCGCGGCACCTCGGTCGTGCCATTGAGTATGTAAGTGTATGCGCCCGGTGTGTGTGCCTTGATAAAACGAAATACTGAGTTACCCACCTTGGCGTAAGTACCAATTTCTGACAGATCTCGGCACACCAACGTAAAGTTATGTTTGTCATCCAACTGTCTAATGCGCTGAATACGCTCCATCGCCTTCTTATCACCCAGGTGACAGCCAAGCGCATAAGCCGAATCCGTTGGATAGACAACAACCCCACCTTTATGGATGATCTCAACAGCCTGGTGAATAAGTCGTTTTTGCGGGTTTTCAGGGTGAATCTGAAAGAATTGGCTCACTAGGCCTCCTTAGGCACTGGCCGCAAGCAACCGCTCTGAGATCAGGCGCTCTGCTTTAAATTCAGGGTAGCGCCCAAGAGAAGTCCAGCGCTGGTCCGGGGAGTGGAAATCACTGCCTGCGGAAACATAACACTGGCGCTGCTGCGCCAGCTTGATTAATTCGTGCTGATGACCCGGTGTAACTCCCGGAAAGCTCACCTCTAAGCCGATTGCACCGGCCTCTAACAGATCAGTCATCAACTCACGGATCTTAGTAAAGGTGAAGTTGTATTTCGTAGGGTGCGCCAGCACAACCATACCGCCAGCGTTGGTAATCAGTTTGATAGCTTCACTATAGCTAGGCCAGGTCGCTTTCACATCGCCAATCGTGCCCTGTCCGAGATAGGCGTCAAACGCCTCTTGCATCGAGCCTACCTTACCCAACTGCATCAACGCTTTGGCGAAGTGTGGCCGACCAATCTGTGTATCACCCGCCTGCTCCCGAGCGAGCTCATACAGATTAGATCCTAAGCCGCGTTTCTCGAGTTTCTGCGCGATTACTCGGGCCCGATCATCTCGAAGTGTCATCAAGTTTTGCATGTAGGCCTCAAAGGCCGGGGCCTGCGGATCGAAGTTAAGGCCCACCAAATGAATAACACGCCCGCGCCAATCAGCCGTTAATTCAACACCATTAACAAATCGCATACCCTGAGACTCTGCAGCGACTCGCGCCTCGTCCAAGCCATCCAGCGTATCATGATCAGTCAGCGCAATGAGCTCAACACCGGCAGCCGCTGCACGCTGCATCACCTCCGCCGGTGGCAATGCACCGTCTGAGGCACTGCTGTGCATGTGCAGATCAAAATGCGGCCCGGCGTTCATCTCGGTTTCACTCTGTTGTAACAAACTCTTATACTCTCCCAACTGTCATGGCCTTACTCTGTTAGCCTGAGTCCGGGCCGATAAACAGCAACACTGGATATCTATAATGAAAATATTACTCGATTTTTTACCGGTTATCGTCTTTTTCGCGGTTTATAAATACACCGGCGATATTTTGATCGCCACTGCTGTGCTGATTCCAGCCACGCTGCTGCAGATGCTTTACACCTGGAGAGTGCAGAAAAAAATCGAAACCATGCAGCTCGTTACCTTAGCACTCGTCGTGTTACTCGGTGGCGCCACGCTACTGTTCCAAGACAAAGCGTTCATACAGTGGAAACCGACCGTTGTTAACTGGTTGTTTGCCGTTGGCTTCTTGGGGACCCAGTTTATCGGCAAGAAGACCGTGGTGGAGCGTTTGATGGGCTCGAGCATCGAACTACCTCAGCAGATCTGGCGACGCTTGAATCTAATCTGGGTGGTTTTCTTTATTGCACTGGGTATCGTTAACCTCTACGTCGCTTATAGTTTCAGCGAGGAGACCTGGGTCAACTTCAAGCTATTTGGCATGCTGGGTCTCACCTTTGTATTTATCATCGCGCAGGGTGTATACATCTCGCGCCACGCAAAAGAGCCGGAACAGGAGGCTGGAAACTGATGTACTACGCCATAATCTCTGAGGATATTCCCAACTCTCTGGAGCGTCGCATGAGCGTGCGTCCGGCGCACGTTGATCGTTTGAAAACACTGGCTGACGAAGGACGTCTTATGATCGCCGGTCCACACCCAGCTATTGATAGCGAAGACCCGGCAGATGCAGGCTTCAGTGGTAGCCTTGTGGTAGCCGAATTCGCCTCTTTAGAAGCGGCTCAAGCCTGGGCTGATGCAGATCCCTACGTAGAAGCGGGTGTTTACCAAAGCGTAAAAGTAAAGCCGTTTAAAAAAGTTTTGCCTTAGACTACAAAAAATTCTGATTTAGGCTATTGTTTAACCTAGATTAAGGAATAACAGTGTCTAATAGGCTGCACCAGTTTGTATCCTTGGTCCTTACTCAATACAAAAGGAACTTATAGTATGAAAAAGATTGCTCTCGCAGCTAGCCTTGCCCTGATGGTCGGCTCTACTGCAGCGATGGCTCATGGCGACAAGCCAGGCTACGCGACTCACGCCACTGATGGTTACGTGATCACAAATGGCTCTGGCGATTGCTGGAAAACACCAAACTGGACTGCCGACTACGTAGCACCAGAGTGTGGTGGTGAAGCTGAAATGGCTGCTGAACCAGCACCTAAGTACATGACCGAAGACATGACCAAAACTTACGCACTGTACTTTGACTTCGACAGCACTGTTGTCGGTCGTACTAGCAACATCGTTGACTACATCAACTCACAGCAGACACTGAACTCTGTAGAGCTGACTGGCCACGCTGACCCACTGGGTGATGCAGGCTACAACTTTGCACTGTCACAGCGTCGCGCCGATGCGGTTGCAGCGAAGCTGGTTGAAGGTGGTGTTGCCGCTGACAAGATCGTTACTCGCGCTATGGGTGAGAACGCTCCAGTTGCTAACTGTACTGGTTCAGGTGCACAGCTGATTGCATGTCTGCGCCCAGACCGTCGTGTAGACGTGACTGTAAACAGCACCGTAGGCAAGATCGTATACGAGTAAGCCGAAACGCTGTTACGAAGAAGCCGGCTAATGCCGGCTTTTTTATTTGAGTATACAACAGAGATTTTCCGTTAGAGGTTGTCGACTATGCGCTATCTAATCAGCCTGATCTTCGCTCTCTCGACAAGTTTGGCAGTTGCCGATGAGTACGCCCCCCAAAAAGTCGTCTATCACATCAACTACAAAGATATGAGTCGCTTCAGCGCAACGCTCGCTAACATGGCCAACCATATTGCGGCGGTGGGTGAGGACCAAATAGACCTCAAAGCCATGGTTCACGGCGAGGCAGTTGAGATCTTTATGAATGCAGTTGAGGATGACGGCCTGCAGATAACGCTTGATGCTGCCCGCTTCAATGGTGTCCAGTTCATCATCTGCGGCAATACATTAACTGGCTACAATATCACCTATGAAGACCTATACGACGTTAACGCCGAAGATGTTGTCCAGGCCGGCCTACCCGGGATTATCAAACTCCAGCAACAAGGCTATTTCTACGTCCGCCCTTAGATTTGTGACGGGCTCACCGGGGAGGAATAGTTGGAAGACGCGGTAAATACGTCCATGTACGCTTCGTGACAGCATCCCTGCTGTCAAGACTTCCAACTACCCCTCCCCGGTGGCTACCCCATACTCCAAATAGCCACGCTCGCGGGTGGTTCATAGGCCCAGAGAGTTAAACCCAACTCCTTGGTTGAATACATTATTACTGCAGAAACGTAGGAGAGCCCTGCCCGGAAGGGGTGGTCGGGAGTCTTGTTTTCAGGGATGAAAACACGAAGCGTACATGGATGTATTTATAGCGTCTCCCGACCACCCCTTCCGGGTAGGCGATCAGCGAATCGCAGAAACAAAAACGGCGACTAAAAAGTCGCCGTTTGATCTTCGTGGAGATTAACCAACCCACTTGCGCGCGTTGCGGAACATTCGTATCCACGCACCATCTTCCGACCACTCGTCCGGTGCCCAAGAGTTCTGCACTGCGCGGAAAACACGCTCTGGGTGCGGCATCATGATGGTGACGCGGCCATCGCGCGTGGTCACACCGGTGATACCTGCAGGCGAACCGTTCGGGTTAGCCGGGTAGGTCTCGGTCGCGTTACCGCGGTTATCCACATAGCGCAGGGCGATAGTTCCGGAGTCACTGAGATTAGCCAGATGGGTCTGATCAGCGAACTCTGCTCGACCTTCACCGTGAGCGACAGCGATTGGCATACGTGAGCCAGCCATGCCGTCGAGGAATAGCGAGTCTGACTTCTGCACTTCAACCATGGCAACACGCGCTTCAAACTGCTCAGAGTTGTTGCGCACGAAGTGTGGCCAGAGGTCTGCACCAGGGATGAGCTCGTGTAGGTTAGAAAGCATCTGACAGCCGTTACATACGCCCAGGGCGAAGCTATCCTGGCGCTCAAAGAAAGCGCTGAACTGATCACGAGCACGTGGGTTGAACAGCACCGATTTAGCCCAGCCCTCACCAGCCCCAAGCACGTCACCGTAAGAGAAGCCGCCACAAGCAACCAGACCTTTGAACTGATCCAGCGAGATGCGACCACTGAGGATGTCGCTCATGTGAACATCAACGGCGTTGAAGCCGGCGCGATCGAAGGCAGCTGCCATCTCAATCTGACCGTTTACACCCTGCTCACGCAGGATAGCCATCTGCGGGCGCGTACCTGTTGAGATGTACGGTGCAGCAACATTGTCATTCTGATCGAAGGTCAGAGAGACATTCAGCCCTGGATCTTCAGCATCGAGCAGCGCATCAAACTCCTGCTGAGCGCACTCTGAGTTATCGCGCAGTGACTGCACACGGTAGGAGGTCTCGGCCCACCAACGCTGCAGTGTTACACGGCGTTCAGTGTAGATCTCTTCATCATCAAAGCTCAGGGTGACGCAATCGTCCGGGTTTGGTGCGCCGATAACAGCAGCGATATCACCCAGACCTGCAGCAGATAGCTCGGTCAGCACCTGCTCAGTGTTCTCACGCTTCACCTGAATTACCGCGCCCAGCTCTTCATTGAAGAGTGCGGCGGCAACGTCGGCACGATCCTGCGCGATGAGATCCAGGCTGATGTCCAGACCAGTACGGCCAGCAAAGGCCATCTCAGCCAGAGTCGCAAACAGACCACCGTCAGCACGGTCATGATACGCCAGCAGCAGGCCCTGATTGTTAAGCTCCTGTACCGCCGCAAAGAAGGTTGCGAAGGTCTCGGCATCATCAAGGTCTGGGACGGTCTGACCGACTTCGTTGTAGACCTGCGCCAGCGCAGAGAGGCCCATGCGATTTTGGCCGGCACCGAGATCCAGCAGGATCAAATCAGTGTCGCCCAGATCTGTACGCAGCTGAGGTGTCAGGACTTTTCGCACATCAGTTACCGGCGCGAAACCAGAGATAACCAAGGAGAGTGGCGCGGTAACGCTCTTCTGCTCATCACCATCCTGCCAGACGGTACGCATAGACATTGAGTCCTTGCCCACCGGAATCGTGATTCCAAGCTGTGGACAGAGCTCCATACCTACGGCGCGAACAGTGTCGTAGAGTTTCTCATCTTCACCTGGGTGGCCCGCAGCACACATCCAGTTAGCCGATAGTTTGATATCCTCAACCGCACTAATGGGCGTGCCCGCCATGTTGGTCAGGGTCTCACCGATCGCCATACGACCTGACGCAGGGCCATCGACGAGTGCCAACGGAGTGCGCTCGCCCATTGCCATGGCTTCGCCAGTGTATGAATTGAAGCCGGTTGTAGTCACGGCACAGTCAGCGACAGGTACCTGCCAAGGGCCAACCATCTGGTCGCGCACAACCTGGCCGGTAATCGAGCGGTCACCGATGGTGATAAGGAATGACTTAGAGGCAACTGCGGGCAGCTTCATCACGCGCTCTACGGCATCTGCCAGTTCAATCTTAGAGCAATCAAATTCACTCACTTCATAGGCCGCACGGTTAACCGAACGGTGCATTTTTGGCGGCTTGCCGAAAAGAACCGACATCGGCAGATCGACCGGTTTATTTTCAAAGTGTGTATCACCCAGCGTCAGGTGATGCTCTTCAGTTGCCGTGCCGACAACCGCATATGGGCAACGCTCACGCTCACAGATAGCCTCGAAACGCGCCATGTTTTCAGGAGAGACAGCCATGACGTAGCGCTCCTGCGCTTCGTTACACCAGATCTCTAGCGGCGCCATACCTGGCTCATCGTTGTTAACCTTACGCAGCGCAAAATCGCCGCCGCGGCCGCCATCTTTAACCAGCTCAGGAAAAGCGTTCGACAGACCACCGGCACCCACATCGTGGATAAAGGCGATCGGATTGGCGTCACCCAACTGCCAGCACTGATCAATAACTTCCTGACAACGACGCTCCATCTCTGGGTTACCACGCTGTACTGACGCGAAATCCAGATCTGCAGAAGAGCTACCTGAGGCCATCGATGAGGCAGCACCGCCACCCAAGCCGATAAGCATTGCCGGGCCACCCAGGCAGATCAGTTTTGCACCGACCTCGATTTCGCCTTTCTCTACGTGGTCAGCACGGATGTTACCCATGCCGCCAGCCAACATAATCGGCTTGTGGTAACCGCGAACCTCTTCGCCGTTTGCGCCGTTTACCTTCTGCTCGAAGGTACGGAAGTAACCGTTAAGGTTGGGACGGCCGAATTCGTTGTTAAACGCGGCGCCACCAATTGGACCTTCAATCATAATATCGAGCGCAGAGACAATGCGCTCTGGCTTGCCATACTTAGACTCCCACGGCTGTTCGAAGCCCGGAATGTTAAGATCGGAAACAGTAAAACCAGTCAGACCCGCTTTGGGCTTAGCACCGCGGCCAGTTGCACCTTCGTCACGTATTTCACCACCAGAACCTGTAGCGGCACCCGAGAATGGGGCGATCGCAGTGGGGTGGTTGTGAGTCTCCACCTTCATCAAAATGTGTACAGGCTCTTCGCTGAAGCCATAAGCCTTGGACTCTGGGTTAGGGAAAAAGCGCGCAGCAACTGAACCCTCAATAACTGCAGCGTTATCTTTATACGCCGAAAGAACTCGGTCACCGGCCATCTCATAGGTGTTTTTGATCATGCCGAAGAGCGACTTCTGCTGCGCTTCGCCATCGATATCCCATGACGCGTTGAAGATCTTATGGCGACAGTGCTCTGAGTTCGCCTGAGCAAACATCATCAGCTCAACATCACTTGGATCGCGGCCCAACTCCTGGAACGCCTGCACAAGATAGTCGATCTCATCGTCCGCTAACGCTAGGCCCAGTGAGACGTTTGCTGCCTCTAAAGCTGGACGACCACCCGCCAGGATTTCAACGCGAGACATTGGACGAGGCTCTTCATGGCTGAATAGCGAAGCGCCCTGCTCCATCTGTTCAAACACAACCTCAACCATGCGATCGTGCAAGGCCGCACTGACGGCGTTTAACTCGTCTGCGCTGAGCTCAGACTCGGCGCTGATGTAGTAGGCAACGCCACGCTCAAGTCGGTGTACCGCTTCAAGACCACAGTTATGAGCAATGTCAGTCGCTTTACTCGACCAGGGCGAGATAGTACCCGGACGCGGTACCACTAACTGGAGCTGACCCTGAGGTTCATGTGGCTCAGCTTTCGGGCCATAACGCAGCAATCGACCAAGAATTTCAGACTCTTCAGAAGAGAGGTCACGAGTGACTTCGGCGAAGTGGATAAACTCAGCATACAAGTCAGTGACTTTAGCTACACGCGACTGAACAGCGTTCAGAAGTTTGGCGTGACGGAAGGCTGAGAGAGCTGGAGCTCCACGCAATACGAGCATCTTGGTACGAACCTCTTAAGATTCCTGAAAACAGGCGTTGGAAAGCGCTCAATTTTATCGCAAACTGCGTCAATAAGGGAGCCCAAAACTGGTTGGAGGCTCGTAGTCCCCTAATGTTTCAATCGCGTCGAACACCTCATCTGCGCCAAGCGATCTACGTTGGCGGTATTCTGCTGCTTACCTTCTGGATTGTTCTGGCGGGTTT
>JAYQBD010000054.1:0-14165 GCA_038137135.1 Oceanospirillaceae bacterium
CTTATCGGCAGACTCGTTTTTTACCTCTTTTTTCTTCCCTGAAAATACCGGGTCTCGCACTATATAGAGAGCACGGGTTAAAACTTGGCCTCGAACTTGCTTCGTTCAGTGTGAATCGCTCCGTATATCTGAATTTCTTAACTATACTTTGAAAATCGAAACGAAGTTGAGCACGGCAAATTTTACGGAGAGCTATAGAATGGGTAGCAACGTCCCGGAGAGACGCAAAGGTGGCGATCGACGTGATGGGTATGAGAGGCGTACACGTGTAAATCAGTTTGAACGCAGAGTGCGGCCGCAAGGGCGACGTGAAACTGATGAGGCGCACTCCTCCTGACGGCGCTGTCCACTCCTCCTCGGTGGTTATAGTTTCCGCGTCTAGGAATTGCTTCCAATGAAAGTTCTTGTTTATAGCACGCGCAAAGATGAGCGTGCCTTCTTGGCTGATGCCTTCTCTGGCTCAGATTTGCTACCCCAATTTGAAGAGATCCATCTCGACGCGCGCACCGCTGCTCTTGCTGAGGGTTATGAGGCGGTCTCTGTTTTTGTTAATGACCAGGTGGATGCTGGTGTCATTGAGGTACTAGCCACAATGGGCGTGCGCGTAATCGCCTTGCGCTGTGCCGGGTATAACAACGTTGATTTAGAGGCGGCCAAGCAGTTCTCTATACAGGTTGTTCGGGTGCCAGCCTACTCGCCTTACGCGGTCGCTGAGCACGCAGCAGCACTGCTGTTAGGACTCAATCGCCATATTCACAAAGCCTACAATCGTGTACGCGAGGGTAACTTCTCTCTGGATGGGTTGGTGGGTTTTGATCTACACGGTAAGTCTGTCGGAGTTATTGGTACCGGCACCATAGGTCAGGTCTTCTGCTCAATTATGCGAGGATTTGGCTCGCAGGTATTGGCCTTTGACCCCAATCCTAATCAGAGTCTCATCGATGCCGGTGTCAGCTATGTTGCGCTCGACGAGATTTACCGGTGTTCGGATGTGATAAGTCTGCACTGTCCGTTAACACCGCAGACCCACCACCTCATTGATAATAGTGCGATCATCAGAATGAAACCGGGAGTCTTGCTAATAAATACCAGTCGCGGTGGTTTAGTGGATACCCAGTCAGTTATTAAAGGATTAAAATCCGGACACTTGGGCGGGCTTGCGTTAGATGTCTATGAGGAGGAGGCGGATCTCTTCTTCGAGGATCTCTCAGATCAGGTTATTGCAGATGACGACCTAATGCGCTTAACCACCTTTCCCAATGTTATAATTACTGGGCACCAGGCGTTCCTCACCCGCGAGGCGCTGCAGAATATTGCTCAGACCACCGTCTCAAATTTAACGCTGCTGGCACAAGCACGGCCTTGTGAAAACCTGCTCTAGAGAGTTTCTATGGAATACCTGATTACCGATACCCGCACGGGCGTCGCTGAACGAGACTTTAGGCTCGACAACAGCGCGCTGCCGGCTGATTTTCCAGTTGCCTTTGATTGCCGTCACCAGACTCTGCGTGGTGGTAAGCAGGAGGGCTCCGAGCTGATCACGCTGAATGTTGGCGGGCTCTCGGTCGCCGTCTCGCCCAGTCGTGGTATGGGGGTGCTCTATGCGCAGCAGGGCGATCTGCGCTTAGGCTGGGATTCTCCGGTGAAGGAGGTGGTGAATCCGAGCTTTATTGAGCTCTCGAAACATAACGGTCTAGGCTGGCTTGAGGGGTTTAATGAGCTCGTTGCGCGCTGCGGATACCAGTGGTCCGGACATCCGGGTATGGATGGCGATGAGATGTTAACTCTTCATGGTCAGATCCAGAACATCCCTGCTTCAGTGGTTCGTTTGACGGTAGAGGACACACCGCCTTACCGTGTTCGTCTCTCGGGTCGTGTTGATGAGCGCTGTTTTAAGAAAGTGGAGTTCGAGGTGTGGACGCATCTGGTCATCACTCCTGGGGAGGCTCGTTTCACACTTGAAGATGAGTTGATCAATCGCGGTTCCTACCCAAAAGAGTATCAAGCGCTCTACCACAACAACTTCGGTGCGCCGATATTGGAGGAGGGGGCGGAGGTACGCGTGCCTGCGAGTCAGGTCTCGCCATTTAATGCGAGAGCGGCCGAGGGGCTTGCAAGCTGGGCAAGTATGCCGGCTCCAACACCGGGGTTTGATGAGGAGGTATTTAACATCAGGCCTATCGGCGACTCTGAGGGTGATACGCTGACGCTCCTCCATAATGCTGCAGCTGATAGGGGAGTTGCGATGGGCTTCAACTTGCGGCAGTTACCGGTACTGACGCTCTGGAAGAATTGTGACACTCCCGAGCAGGGTTATGTGGTTGGGTTAGAGCCCGGTACAAGCTTTGCCTACAATCGGCGATACCAACGCGACTTAGGTTTGGTGCCAACTATAGGGGCTGGTGAGAGTCGTAACTTTGTTGTCAATTTTGATCTTCTGTTGGATGCCCAGGCGGTTGCGAACGCTGAAGCCAAGGTGGAGTTGCTGCAGGGTGAATCTGAGTTGGAACTTCGTGCAGAGCCTTTGGTAACGCTATAAGGCGCGCTTTAGGCTTTTTCAGCTTTATAAGTTCATGGCTGTTTTTATGTGCTCATGGCTGTTGTCATAAGCTCAGGGCGGTTTCTATGCGCTCAGGGCTGTATAAATTTTGTTCAAACTACCGGCGTGTAACCTGAGAATCTTTCATCTTAGCTAGAGTTGGCTGCCTTGCGCCTGCAACTCGCTGAATTTCATAGACTATTTCTGCATATGAGAATGGACGAAACCGAGGGTTTCGTTCAAATCTCTCCCACTTTTCTACCACTTACCAGATTTCTCACCTTAATTGCCTCAGTAGAGCATGGGTACAACCTTCTTAACACTCTGATAAATATAGGTATTTTAGTTTTTCTGAGTCTTTTGTCGTCCTCGTGTTGCGCTTTTTACAGTTGAGGTGTGCGGTTATTTCCTTAGTTGCAAAGGGGAGATTTAGGCCCTATAGTGTCGTTGTGTGGTAAAAAGTGGGTCAAAGTGGGTCAATGTGGAAATTTCTTGGGGGAGATAATTTCCATAGGAGTAACACCGCAGAGTGTGCTCCAGGGCTTCACTGACAGGAGTAAGTGACGATATGTTTCGTGGGGTTAATCAAATCAATCTGGATGCGAAGGGGCGTATGGCTATGCCGGCCCGCTATCGCGAGCAGATTGCTGACTGCTGCGAAAACGAACTAGTCGTCACAATCGATACCGAAGCTCGCTGTCTGCTTCTCTATCCGCTGCCCGAATGGGAGGTGATTGAGAAGAAGCTTGAAGCTCTACCCAGCTTTAACCCTGCGGCTCGCCGCATCCAGCGTCTCCTTATTGGTCATGCGACCGATATTGAATTGGATGCGAGCGGCCGCCTTCTTCTACCTGCGCCGCTACGTGAGTATGCGATGCTCGACAAAAAGCTCGTGGTCATGGGGCAGGGGCGCAAGTTCGAGATCTGGAGCGAAGAGCTCTGGAGCTCTCAGCGTGACGAATATCTGGCCGAGTCAGATCAGACTCAAGGATTGCCGGATGAGCTACAAACTCTCTCTTTATAAAGGGGTACACTATGGGTGAGCCCCTCAGTCATATCACCGTCCTGCTCAACGAAGCGGTCGATGCGCTAGTGCACGACCCAGATGGTGTCTATGTAGACTGCACGTTTGGCCGCGGTGGTCACTCGCAGCTAGTTCTCGATCGTCTTAGTGATAAAGGTCGCTTGATTGCTATCGATAAAGACCCTGAAGCGATCGCATACGCGCACCAGCGTTTTGGCGAAGAGCCGCGTTTTCAGATAGAGCATGGCTCTTTCGCGCAACTGCAGGAGTTTATGCAGGCGCGGGGGCTAGAGGGTGAGGTTGCTGGCGTCCTAATGGATTTGGGTGTGAGTTCGCCACAGTTGGATGACCCTACTCGCGGCTTTAGTTTTCAGACTGACGGCCCGCTGGATATGCGCATGGACACGACGCGTGGCCCCAGCGCTTCTGATTGGGTTAATAGCGCTCCAGAGGGTGAAATCGCCGATGTTCTGTTTAAGTATGGCGAAGAGCGCTTCGGTCGACGGATGGCGGCGGCGATTGTTCGCGAACGTGCGGACGTCCCAATCGAAACCACTGCCCGCCTGTCGGCCATCGTGGCTGCTGCAAACCCCAGATGGGAGAAGGGTAAAAATCCGGCAACTCGAGCATTTCAGGGAATCCGTATTCATATCAATCGTGAGCTTGAAGATGTTGAGTCGGTGCTCGATCAGGCATTGGAAGTGCTGGCAGTAGGCGGTCGAATGGCGGTGATTAGCTTCCACTCGTTGGAAGATCGGATCGTTAAACGCTTCATCCGCACCCACGTGAAAGGGGATGAGCATCTGCCGCCGGGTATTCCGTTTACCAATGACATGCTACGCATTCGTCTTAAGGCTGTGGGTAAGGCGATAAAAGCCGGTGGCGCCGAGCTTAAGGAGAACCCGCGCGCTCGTAGCGCGGTGATGCGTGTGGCGGAGAAGGTTAAATGAATCTCTCGCTGCCAAAATTTGAACTTGCGCCGGTTAAAGTGTCGCGTAAAGAGGCACCGTTGCTGACGCTTGGACAGATTTTTGAACAGTTGCTTGCGCTGACGCTGCTGGTTTTGCTGGTGATCGGTTCAGCGCTAGCGGTTATCTACACCTCTTATGAGTACCGTCGTCTGTTTCATCAACAGCAGACACTGGTGCGTGAGAGCGATAACTATCGGATTGAGTGGGGCCAGTTACTGCTTGAGCAGAGCGCCTGGGGCTCTAACTCACGCGTAGAGAAACTGGCCTCTGAAAATATCGACATGCGGGCGCCGGACCCGAAAGAGATTAGGTTGATTCGCCATGAAAGATGAGCAGCTTGTGCAAATACACGCTGCCGGTAGTTGGCGGCTCTGGATTGTTGGTTTTCTGCTGGTGCTGGTCTCCGGCGGTATTCTGTTTAAGATGGTTTCGCTCTACACCTCGGAGCAAGCATTTCTGCAGAAGCAGGGCGATGCCCGTTCTCTGCGTACACGTCTAACGCCTGCACACCGCGGTCTTATTACTGATCGTAACGGCGAGCCTCTGGCGGTGAGTGCTCCGGTTGCTACCATCTGGGCTGACCCCAAAGAGACCGATCTACAGAATCCAAACATCGCGCTGATGGCACGCCTGTTGGATCTGAGCCCGCAAGAGCTGTTGGGCGACCTTAAATCAGACCCCAAACGTCGCTTCCTCTATATCAAGCGGCAGGTGACTCCTGAAGTTGCACAGCGGATTGATGAACTCAATATTCGTGGCATTCATGTTGATCGATCGTTTAAGCGATTCTATCCAGCTGCAGAGGTGACGACTCATCTGGTTGGCTTCACCAATGTCGATGGTGAGGGGCAGGAGGGGCTGGAACTTGCTTTCAATGAGGTGCTACGTGGCGAACCGGGGCGCTCGTTGGTGCTACAGGATCGCAAAGGGCGCACGGTTAAACACTTGCAGAATCTGCAGCAGGCGATGCCCGGTGAAGATCTGGCGCTGAGTATTGATCTGCGACTGCAGTACCTCGCTTATCGCGAACTCAAAGATGCGGTGCAGACGCACAAAGCTGACTCAGCTTCAGCGGTGATTCTGGACGCACACACCGGCGAGGTGTTGGCGATGGTCAATCAGCCATCGTATAACCCCAATGATCGCTCGAAGCTGACCACCGATGCACTGCGTAATCGTGCGATGACCGATACCTTCGAGCCGGGTTCAACGATGAAGCCCATCACGGTTGCAGCAGCATTGATGAGTGGTGACTACCAAGTTCAGGATGTGGTTGATACCTCGCCTGGTTACATTCGTGTGCGGGGTGCCTCAATTCGTGACCACCGTAACTATGGTGAACTGGATATTACCGGAATTATTACCAAGTCGAGCAACGTCGGTGTGGTGAAGCTGTCGCGCTCAATGGAGCATGACTCGGTACGTAACCTGATGGCCAACCTCGGTTTGGGTCGGCCTACAAGTACTGGCTTTCCTGGAGAACGAACCGGCGTCTTACCCTATTTAAGTGAGCGGCAGGAGGTAGAGCAAGCGACGCTCTCCTATGGCTACGGCCTATCGGTCACGCCGCTGCAACTCGCCCAGAGCTATATTCCCTTCGCAAATGGTGGCCGGCTCTTGCCGGTTTCGCTGTATAAGCAGTCTGAGTCGCCCATTGGTGAGCGCGTGATGCCTAGAGAGGTTGCGGATTCTGTGTTAGAGATGATGGAGACCGTTATTTCACCTCAGGGTACCGCGCGCAAAGCGGCAGTGACTGGCTACAGGGTTGGTGGCAAAACCGGTACGGCGCACAAAGCGGTTGCTGGCGGTTATGACGATGACGCTTACATCTCCGTATTCGCCGGTATCGCACCGATCAGCAACCCGCGCATCATTATGGCGGTGATGGTCGATAATCCTAAGGGTCAGGAGTACTACGGCGGCGAAGTCGCGGCTCCAGTCTTTGCACGTGTTATGGGCGGGGTGCTGCGCTTGATGAATGTACCACCCGATAACTGGGAGGAGTCCGAGCTGCAGGTGGTGTCGAAATGAGTGGTTTGAATCTGCGCTGGACATTGGCAGAGCTGTTGCCCGAATTAGGTTGTTTGGATACCACTGAGGTGACGGGGCTCACCCAAGATAGCCGCACCGTGGAGAAGGGTGATCTCTTCGTAGCCCGCACAGGGTTCAGAACTGACGGAGCTGAGTTCGCGCGCGATGCGGTACACAAGGGTGCCGCCGCCGTTCTCCTTGAGACCGACCGAACCAGTGCCGAATACCTTGCATCGATTCTACATGTGCCTGTTATCTCATGGACACCTGCGCGCTTGAACTTGGGAGCCTTGGCGGATCGGTTTTATCAATCGCCGAGTCGCAAACTGCAGGTTATTGGTATCACGGGTACTAATGGTAAGACCTCGTCAGCGCATTTCTCTGCTCAGGTGTCTAATGCTCTGGGTCGCCGTGCTGCGATGATTGGAACGCTCGGTAACGGTTTTCTCGATTGTTTAGACACAGCGACGCATACCACGCCCGATGCCGTTTCCCTGCACCGTATGATTGCCGAGTATGAGTCGCAGGGCGCGCAGATGGTAGTGATGGAGGTGTCCAGTCACGCGATTGATCAGGGGCGTATTGATGGTATCGATTTTGATGTTGTCGGTTACACCAATCTGACGCGAGATCATCTTGATTACCACGGCTCTGAAGAGGCTTATGCGGCGGCTAAGGCGAGGTTGTTTACAGATTGTAACGTTGGCCGTCAGGTGTTGAATGCTGATGATCTGCGTCCGGCGGCACTCTTATGCACCCCTGCAGTGGGTGTTGATCGCGTCGGCTTCTCACTCACGGATCAGACCCAGGTGGTTGCTCTAGTCTCAAAAGTTCTGCGAACTGGTGGCATGGATCTTGAGATTAAACTCGGTGCAAACAAGCTCCAGCTCGAACTGCCACTTCTGGGTGAGTTCAACATCTCCAATCTGCTGTTAGTGATTGGTCTAATGCACCAATTGGGCTACGGCGCTGAACAGTTGGAGCCGGCACTGAACCAAGTTCAGCCGGTTAAAGGGCGCATGCAGCGGCTGGCTAACCGTGAAGGGCCAGTGGTGCTGGTGGATTATGCCCATACCCCCGACGCTCTCGTTAAGGCTTTGAACGCCTGCCGAGCCCATATGTCAGAGGGCCGCTTGGCTGTGCTGTTTGGCTGTGGTGGAGATCGTGACAGAGGCAAGCGCCCATTGATGGCGGCCGCAGCGGAGCAGAACGCTGATCTGATCTGGCTAACTAGCGATAATCCGCGAACAGAGAATCCAGAGCAGATTATCAGCGATGCTCTGTCCGGCTTCTCCGAAGGAGTACAACTGGTTACAGAGGTGGATCGTGGACGTGCTATCGCCTCCATTATTCGCGCAACGGGCGAGGGGGATATTGTTTTGCTCGCCGGTAAGGGGCACGAAACCTACCAAGAGATTAATGACGAACGCATGCCGTTCTCGGATGCTGAGGTGGCCACAAATGCACTGCGTGCCGGAGGCTACTTATGATGCGCTCATATCTGCTCTCTGAATTGGCTCAGGCCTGCGGTGCAGAGTTGGTGGGGAGTGATCATACAATTTCCGCAATCACAACCGATAGCCGTCAAGCGGGCGAGGGCAGTCTGTTTGTCACGCTCAAGGGTGAGCGCTTTGATGCTCATCAATTTGTTCGGCAGGTGGCAGAAGCCGGTGGCGCTGCAGCCCTGGTTTCTCAGCAGCAAGAGGCAACGATTGCACAGTTGGTGGTTGATGATCGTCTAAAGGCGCTGGGCGATCTAGGACGGTTTAATCGCGATCAGTTTGACGGCAAGGTCGTAGCGGTCACTGGCTCGGCCGGCAAAACGACAGTGAAAGAGATGCTGGCAAGCATGCTTGCGTGCCGCGCAGGGACACTGGCGACCAAAGGTAACCTTAACAACGAGATCGGAGCGCCACTCACGCTGCTAGAACTTGCACCTGAACATGAGTATGCCGTTATCGAGCTAGGTGCCAGTGGTATCGGTGAGATTGCCCGTACCGTTGCGATGACACAGCCGCATGTTGCCATCCTGAATAACGCGATGGAAGCTCACGTTGAGGGCTTCGGCAGCCTCGAGAATATTATCCAGGCTAAGTCGGAGATCTATGAAGGTTTGCAGGACGGCGGCATAGGTATTGTAAATCTGGATGACCCCGCCTCGCATGTTTGGAGTGCGAAACTGGCAAAACTCCAGCGTAGGGTGATCACCTTTGGTACTCATGCGGCCGCAGATGTGCGCGCGGAAGCGTTGGTGCAACGTGGCAATGGCTGTTTTAACTTCCGTCTGCGCGTGCGCGGTGAGAGCTACCCCGTTTTTCTCAATGTCATGGGGCGCCATATGGTGCTCAACGCGCTCGCCGCGATCGCCGCTTGGGTAGCATTGGAGTTGCCGCTAGAGCGGGCGGTTAGAGCGCTGTCTGAGTATTGCGGCTTCAAGGGTCGCATGCAGTCGCATCAACTCACACCCAAGTTGCAACTGATCGACGATAGCTACAACGCTAATCCTGGTTCAATGCGTGCCGCTGTGGACGTGTTGGGTTCGTTAGCGGGCCCTCATACGCTGGTGCTTGGGGCGATGGCTGAACTGGGCGAGAGCGAGCGTCAGCTGCACCGTGAGTTGGGTGAATACATTGGTAAAGCCGGTATTAAAACCTTGATAGCTACTGGCGAGTTGATGCGCGATACCGTAGAGGCTGCAGCGGCAGCAGGTGTCGAAGCACATTTTTGTGCCAATCACGAAGAGATAATGACGTTTCTCTCTACAGTCTCTGAGGGTGCAATTTTGGTTAAAGGTTCACGCAGTGCAGCCATGGATAAGGTTGTCGCTGCTCTGATTGAGGGGAATGCCTAGCATGTTGCTGTTTTTTGCAGACTGGTTGGCGGATCACTTTAGTGCGTTCAATGTTTTTCGCTACCTGACGATGCGCGGAATTATGGGAATTTTGACAGCGCTGGCGATTTCGCTGTTGATTGGACCTAAGTTGATCCGCAAGCTGCAGGTTAAGCAAATTGGTCAGGCGGTGCGTCAGGACGGTCCTGAGTCGCACCTGAGTAAAGCGGGTACACCAACGATGGGTGGTGGCCTGATTTTACTTGCGATTGCGATCAGCACGCTGCTCTGGAGTGACCTAACAAACGCCTATGTTTGGATTACGCTTGGCGTTACGGCTATTTTTGGCGCTGTCGGTTGGGTTGATGACTGGCGAAAAGTGGTGGAGAAGGATTCGCGAGGCCTGCCCGCGCGTTGGAAATACTTCTGGCAATCGATCGGCGGTATCGCGGCGGCAGTCGCGCTCTATACCCTAGCCGATGAGCCGGTGCATACCGATCTTCTCATTCCATACCTCAAGGATACAGCGTTGCCGCTCGGCTTGCTGTTTGTCCCCTTTGTTTACTTCGTCATTGTTGGCACCTCGAACGCAGTTAACCTGACGGATGGCCTTGATGGTCTGGCGATTATGCCCACCGTTATGGTGGCGGGTGCGCTAGCGGTATTTGCCTATCTTAGCGGCAACGTAAACTTTTCGAGTTACTTGGATATTCCGTATGTGGCGGGTTCGGGTGAGCTGATCATCTTCCTCGGTTCGATTATCGGAGCGGGGCTCGGTTTCCTCTGGTTCAACACCTATCCAGCGCAGGTTTTTATGGGTGATGTGGGTGCGCTGGCGCTTGGAGCTGCTCTGGGCGTGGTCGCGGTTATCGTGCGGCAGGAGTTGGTGCTGTTCGTAATGGGTGGAATCTTTGTGCTGGAGACCGTATCGGTGATGCTGCAGGTTGGCTCTTTCAAGCTAACCGGACGTCGCATCTTCCGCATGGCACCGATTCACCACCATTTTGAACTCAAAGGTTGGCCGGAGCCGCGCGTGATTGTGCGCTTCTGGATTATTAGCTTTATCTTGGTGCTGGTCGGTTTGGCCTCACTGAAACTTCGTTAATCGGGCAAAGGGACGATAGTGGCGTTAATTACGAGCGATCAATTCCGAATCATCATTGGAGTCGGGCAGACCGGCCTCAGTGTGGCTCGCTACCTCGCGAGGCGAGGTTTGGCGTTTGCCGCTTGTGATACGCGAGAATCAGGGTCTGCTATTGATCGCTTCCGTGACGAGTTCCCTGAAATTGAGCTGCGCACCGGCGAGCTAGACGCCGATTGGCTTGGCCGCGCGACTGAGCTAGTGCTCAGCCCGGGTGTGGCTAAATCTAATCCCGCTATTCAGAGCGCACAAAGTCGTGGAGCGCGGTTGTTGGGTGATATCGATCTGTTTGCTCGCGAGATCAATGCCCCCGTTGTCGCAATCACCGGCTCAAATGGAAAGACAACGGTAACCACCTTAGTCGGCCAGATGGCGGCTGATGCGGGTGTGAATGTCGCCGTGGGCGGCAATATCGGTGTGCCGGTGCTCGATCTGATCGACACCGACGTTGAACTCTACGTGTTAGAACTATCTAGCTTTCAACTTGAGACCTGCTCCGAATTACGACCTCGTGTTGCGACGGTTCTAAACCTCTCAGCGGACCATATGGATCGGTACGCAAACATGCTGGAGTATCACCAGGCGAAGCACCGTATCTATCGTCATGCACAGGTTGCGGTCTACAACCGTGACGATTCGCTCAGCCGGCCGCTAGTTGCGAAGGATGTTGTACAGATGAGCTTTGGTCTGGGCGCGCCTGATCTCGGGCACTACGGCCTGCTTCGATCTGATAAAGGTGCTGTGCTGGCCAAAGGGGCTCAGGCGCTGCTGAATACAGATCAGCTGAAAATTCGTGGTGAACACAATATTGCTAATGCGCTGGCGGCGCTGGCTTTGGGTGAGGCGGTGCGACTACCGCTGGACTCCATGGTACAGACTTTGAGTCAGTTTGCCGGGCTCCCGCACCGCTGTCAGTGGGTGCGAGAACATCGCGCAGTCAGTTGGTTTAATGACTCCAAGGGTACCAATGTGGGTGCCACGCTTGCCGCCATCAATGGGCTCAGCGCCACTCAAACGGGCGAGGCTAAGTTGGTTCTAATCGCAGGCGGTCAGAGTAAAGGCCAGAGTTTTGCTGAATTGAAGCAGCCGCTCGCAAGTGCAGCGCGCGCGGTGATTCTGATCGGCGAGGATGCTCAGCAGATCGGTGCACAGATTGAGCACCCCAATACTCAGTATGCAGCCAATATGGATGAGGCGGTCAGGCTTGCAGCCTCTGCCGCTGTTGCTGGCGATCTTGTTCTGCTCTCACCTGCTTGTGCCAGCTTCGATATGTTCAGTGGCTATGAGGCGCGCGGTGATCGATTTGTTGAACTCGTGGAGGCGTTGGCATGAAGATCAATCTGAATGTGCCAAAGAGGCCCCTCGCAAAATTGAGAGCTCCGGCTGAACCGGCTCTGATGCGCCTACCTAAGGGGACGCTGCCCTTTGATGGGTTGATGATCGCCAGCATGCTGGCGTTGATGCTGACCGGTTTTGTGATGATCTCCTCTGCCTCAATGGATGTTGCGGCGGACAACTTCGGCGGACCTTTCTTCTTTATATTCCGTCATGGGCTTTTCGTGCTGATGTCGCTACTAGCCTTCTCGATGCTAGTGCGTATTCCGATGCATGTCTGGGAGCGCTTCTCGGTCTGGTTGCTATTTATCGGGCTTTTCCTGCTGGTCATTGTTTTGATTCCGGGGATTGGCCGCGAGGTGAACGGTTCGCGTCGCTGGATCGGTTTGGGTAGCTTTAACCTGCAGGCATCAGAGATCGCCAAGCTCTGTATGGTGATGTTCATCTCAGGCTATCTGGTGCGACGTCTGCACGAGGTGCGCTCTACCTGGAAGGGTGTTATCAAGCCTGCAGTACCGCTCGCCTTCTATGTGTTCGCGCTCTACCTAGAGCCTGATTACGGCGCAATCGTTATTACCACGGCGACCGTGATGGGGATGATCTTCCTGGGTGGTATGAAGCCGTTACAGCTCGTCACTCTGGTAACGATTGTAAGTTCGTTGGTTGGCGCGATGGCGCTTGCCCAACCTTATCGGTTGGCGCGTCTGAAATCTTTTGCAGACCCTTGGGCTGACCCTTACGGCGCGGGTTATCAGCTTTCGCAGGCGCAGATCGCTTTTGGGCGCGGTGACTGGTTTGGCGCCGGTTTGGGTAACTCAGTGCAGAAGCTCTTCTACCTACCAGAGGCACATACTGACTTTGTCTACTCGGTGCTGGCCGAGGAGCTGGGTTTGATCGGCGCGCTGACGATTGTCGCACTCTACTGCATTCTGATCGTCCGTATCTTCTTGATCGGCCGCCAGGCTGAACGTCAGCGTCAGTTTTTTATGTCGTATGTGGCTTACGGCTTCGGCTTTATTTTGGCGGGCCAGGCATTGATCAATATTGGTGTAAACGTGGGTGCGCTACCGACCAAGGGGCTGACGCTGCCACTGATGAGTTATGGCGGTTCCTCACTGCTTGTGTGTGCCGGAATGATCGCCGTAGTACAGCGTATCGATCTTGAACTCAAACGTGAGCGCTTAGGTATCAAGACCAAGCCTGGTCTGATCGGGCGACTGCTGCAGCGCTTCAGTAGCAACTCCGCAACTAATCGGGAGAGTGCCGCATGAGTCGCGTACTGGTGATGGCTGGCGGAACGGGTGGACATGTCTTCCCGGCCCTCGCTGTTGCTGATCTGCTACGGGCACAGGGCCATGAAATTGAGTGGCTCGGCACAGCCCAACGTATTGAGGCGCGTGTTGTCCCAGAGGCAGGTATTAAGTTGAACACAATCTCCGTCGAAGGTGTGCGTGGCAAGTCCAAACTTAGTCTGCTACTAGCGCCACTTAAGATCATCAAGGCGGTGATGCAAGCACGCGCTGTAGTGCGTCGATTCAACCCAGATGTGGTGCTCGGTATGGGCGGTTTCGCGTCGGGTCCTGGTGCACTTGCAGCTTATCTGCAGGGCTGTCCACTGGTTATCCACGAGCAAAATGCGATAGCCGGCGTGACTAATACTCAATCGCGCCGCTTTGCGCGGCGAGTTCTGCAGGCCTTTCCTAATGCTTTTAAAACGGGCGAGCAGGGTGAAGTGGTGGGTAACCCGATTCGCGGCCCTATTTTAGAGATGTCGCCGCCGGCAGAGCGTTTTGCCGGACGCACCGGTCGACTGCGGGTTCTGGTGGTGGGTGGCAGTCTCGGTGCTCTGGCGATTAATGAACTGATGCCTAAAGTGATGGCTCAGCTGCCAGAGGATGAGCGTCCAGAACTGCTTCATCAAACGGGTGAAAAGCACCTGGCGGCGACTCAGGACGCTTACAAACGAGCCGGTGTGACGGCAGAGGTTGTGCCCTTTATTGAGGCGATGAACACCGCTTATGCCGATGCGGATCTGGTGATCTGCCGTGCAGGTGCACTGACAGTGTCGGAAATCGCGATAGCTGGGGTGGCTGCTCTCTTTGTGCCCTTCCCGTACGCCGTGGATGACCATCAGACTGAGAATGCTGGATATCTGGTTGCCGCTGGCGGTGCCGACCTGATTCAGCAGAGAGATTTAACGGTTGAGCGCCTGCTCGATTGGCTCAAACAACACAGCTCGCGTGACAAGCTGCTCGCTATGGCTGAGCGCGCACGTGAGCAGGGGCGCCCCGATG
>JAYQBD010000055.1:0-10314 GCA_038137135.1 Oceanospirillaceae bacterium
TCCCGCACGGGAGCCTTTCGCTACCCCATTCGTTTTCTTTCTTAACATGCCTATTTCCTCATGTTTTTATTTTTCTCGTTCGTCAGAAAAAACTCACCCCGTGGGCATCACGCAACCGCGGGGATCAAAATTTCATTAGAAGCGAGCCGATTCCAGATATTTGCGTGTGTGATCAGTATCACGTAGGCCACGACTCTTAGGGACGCCATCTGCGGCGGCCTGAGCGGCGGCTTTCGGTGCAACTGCCACAGCAACAGCAGCTGGGGCTGCAGCTACTGCCAACCGCAAAAAGCGGCGACGGCTGTTTTCACGCGTTTGGTTCTCCATGGAACACCTCCACCTGATTTAAAGGACTCGAAAGTCCCGGTTATTGAATTGCAAAAGCCTGAGCCTCTACCGCCATGAAGGCTTTCCCGAGGGAGCCTACAGGGGCATAGAACACAGCATTTTGCGCTTCTTCTAAGTCAGCGAAAAAGAGCTCAGCCCACTTCCCTAAGTGGGCGTCGAAAAACGCTTTCTGCGATGCGAGATCGCTGTCGCAGGCAAACTCATCGGTAATAATCCCGGCCATGATCTCGCACAGAGTACCCATGTGGTCCTCTGGCTCTTTAACGTCTTCATTCGCCTGAATACCCCGGCGCATTAGATCGGTGCGCAGATCTGCCAGCGGTTTTTCGTTGAGGAAACCGGTTAGGTAGTAACTGGCATAGGGCAAAAGTTCGCCGCGCCCTAGACCTATGAAAAGATTATTGAATTCGCGCTCAGCGTTGGATGAGTTGGTTCTCGCCGCGAGTTTGGCAAGGTTCTGACTTGCTTGGCCGACGGGTGTCTCATCGCCGCTAACTGTTGCAAGCCCTGCCAAGAGTTCGGCAGACGGGGGTGCGCTGAGCAGACTGCCCAGCAACTGATATAGCTGCGCGCGGGCTCGATCTTCAGGGGTGATAGATCGAGGGCACTGTTTTTCCGCACTATTTTCCAAGGTGTTTTCCTTTTAATTGTTCTTGGTAAGGCGTTTTTACGTCTTGTTTCAAACGGCGCTAAGCATCCTGCACAGCGGCTTTCAATCCTTTAACTAAAACTCATTCTCGGCCGGTATCGAGTCGCTGGGATCTCCGGTTGCTGCACCTCTTCTGAGCTCTGGGAACTCTCCTTGTCCTCGCGTTCAAAAGAGTCTTCGGTTATCTGCGCCGCGTCTTGAGTCAGCATTTCAGGCTCAGATGCGGCTGCTTGAATCTGCGGCTCAACTGGAATGCTTACGTCGACCTCAAAATTCTGGATCTCATTCTGGGATTGAGCTGCTAGCTCGTCTAACTTCTCTTGCGCTCTCTGGGCTTTGTCAAACATCCCTTTGCCAACCTGATAGAGTGTCTTCACACCCTCAGCGCCGGTGGTGACAGCATTAAAGTCCTCGTCGTAGTCATTCAGACCATCGAGTACAGCCAACACCGGATTAGAACGCCACAGCGACCGTAAAGCACGACGCCTGAGCGCTTCCGGGATCTCGGTTCGCATGAACCCTTTGATATCCATACCGAGCTCAGACACATCTGGATCGGGCAGCTCATATTTCGCCAGAATCTCCTCGTCGCTGAGCGTCTCATTGACGGCAAGCTCGCGCTCCTCCTCGGAAAGCTCCTCAGAGAGTTCCTCTTTCGACTCCACCGCCGTTTGTTCGGCTAACTGCTCCTCCTGACGCGCCTCAGACTTGCGACGCGACCAGCGCTCAAATCGAGACTCAGCCATCAGTGCACACTCGCCTTTTTAATCGTGGTAGGTGCCCGGTAGACGTCACTCTCCTGACGAATACGCACATCACCTTTGCCATCCTCGATACCATCCACCTTCTGTTTATCACGACGGCGTTTTTTAAATGGCTCCTCGATGTAGTGCATATCGATAAACTCCTTGATCCACGCCGCCAAAGAGTCAGGCATCGGCACGGCTTCAACGATGCTTTCACCGCTGTCCAAGGCATCTTGCGCTTCGTATGCACTTGCAGTGATGGCGCTGAGAAAATAATCAGAAGGGGATTGGCCACTTTCGTCTCGGTCGAGAACCACCCAGAGAGAAGGGACAGCCATGTTAAGAGAGACAAGGTAGGCTTCTACGTCAGCGCGGAATAGCTCCAGCGTTACCGTGCCTGCGTGATAGTCAACGACATCACCCTCGCGCACCAGCTCTTTCCAGAACGCATCTGTGGCGCCTGGTATGACTGCTACCGGCTTCCAAATGTGCTTGGCCCAGCGCGTTACGCCGGGGCTGCGACGCACAACTGCGCCGACAGGAAGCTCTCGTCTCCAACTATCAGTACGACCGCTCATGGCTATTCTCTTGTTGTTCTATCCGAATTCGCGAACTTACACTAATCTACTTAATATAGACGTTCGTAGATCACTTTAGTAATAACAGAGTGTCCGCATTGCGAAATGCAGAATAAGTAGACCCAATAACAACACGAGTCTCTCCCTGATGGCGACCCCCAAAACCCTGCTGCTGTGCAGCTGCGACAAAACCCAATCTGTTGATATCAATGCATTAAAAGCAGCTGCGAAGGCTGACGAAGCTGTCAAAGTCGATCAATTGTGCACAAACGAACTCGGCGTCGCAGTGCAGCATTTAAATGGTGAGAGCGAGGTTCTAATAGCTTGCGGGCAACAAGCAGCTCTGTTCGAGCGACTGTCTGACGAGATAGAGCAAGATGCTGGACGAGTGGCACCAATCGATTTTATTGACCTACGTGATCGCGCAGGCTGGGCGCCCAAAGGCGCGAAGTCAAAACGCGTCACGGCAAAGCAATCGGCACTGCTCGCCGCATCGCAACTCGCCAACCCAATCGTGCCGCTGAAAAACATCGTTTCCGATGGAGTCTGCTGCATAGTCGGCCCCACAGAGCAGTGCATACGGATGGCGGAACTGGTTCAGGACGATCTTGGCGTCACTTGCGTTGTAACCGACTCAGGCCCAATCGCACTGCCCTCATCGCGATACGATGTCGCCAAGGGGCAGCTAAAATCAGCCAAGGGCGCCCTAGGCTGCTTCGAGCTTGAGTTTACTAACCTTCAAACGCTAAGCCATCCTGGCCGCGGGGCACCCAGCTTCTCCGCGCCAAACCCGTCTACCAGCAGCAGTTGTGACGTATTCATAGACCTGCGCGGCACAGAACCTGCTTTCCCTAGTCACAAAAAACGCAACGGCTATTTTTGGGCAGATCCCGCCAAAGGCGGCGAACTAGAGCGCATCGCTTTGGTCGCTCGCGAGCGGGTGGGCGAGTTTGAGAAGAGTGTCTACTACAAGCTGGACACTAATCTGTGTGCACACTCGCGCGCATCAAAGGTTGGCTGCACACGCTGCTTGGATGTGTGCCCAACCGAAGCGATCTACTCGGCCGGCGACTTTGTGCAGATCGACTCGAATATCTGTGCTGGCTGCGGCACCTGCGCATCAGTCTGCCCTACATCCGCCATCGATATGAATGAGTCGCCCTTCGAGTCTATTACCAAAGCGCTGTCACTGATGGCGAAGACCTACACCGAACAGACCAAAGAGGCGCCACGACTACTGGTGCACACTGCGCAATTGGGTTACGAGTCCATAGCTAAACACGCGCGTCAAGCAGAGGGCTTGGCCGATGATTTGATCCCTTTTGCGATCGAACATACCGACCGTTTCGGACACGCCGAAATGCTAGCTGCTCTGGGCGCTGGTTTTTCTGAAGTACTGATACTTCCAGATAGCGCTGAAGATGCTGCGGTTTTGCAACCACAGCTGGAGTTGACGCATGCGATGCTAACGGGTGCTTCGTCGCAAGCAGAGCGAGTAAAACTGATCGGTGTCGAGCAGTTGAGCTCGGCGGCAACGCACACTGTAGCTGCCTGCGATCCTGTCCTGCTTCTCGGCGGTCGACGTGATATCACTCGAGTTACCGCAGCTGCAATTACAACCAAAGCAGGTGGCTCAACCGAACAGGCTATAGCGTTGCCAGCAGGCGCGCCCTACGGTGCGATCGAGATCAATTCCGATAAGTGTACGCTCTGTTTAGCCTGTGTTTCGCTCTGCCCAACCGGAGCACTGGCCGACCACCCCGACCGTCCAGAGGTGCAGTTTACCGAAAATGCCTGTGTGCAATGCGGGGTCTGTGAGAGCACTTGTCCAGAAACCGCTATCCAACTCATCCCTCAACTGGAGCTGAGCAAGAGTGCGCTTGAGAAGCGTGCGCTACATGGTGAGGACCCGTTTGAATGTATTAGCTGTGGCAAACCCTTTGGCGTTGCCAGTACGATCAATCGAATTGTGGAGAAGCTAGAAGGCAACCACTGGATGTACACCAACACTGATAATTTGCAGTTAGTGAAGATGTGTGATGACTGCCGCGTTAAAGCACAATACCATGGAGAGAGTTCTCCTATGGCAATGGGCGAGCGACCAAGAGTCCGCACCACTGATGACTATCTCGACAGCTAAGAAAAATAATGGAATAAAACATGGAACAATTTGTAGACGTAGGCGCCAACCCAAATATTATCGGCACTGATGCGCCACGCCCGCAGGATAAAAATCCGTCCGGCATCGATCGCATAATCGCTATCGCATCGGGTAAAGGCGGTGTAGGCAAGTCAACGGTTTCGGCCAACCTAGCGGTTTCACTGGCCGCCAAAGGCTTGAAGGTGGGTCTGCTAGACGCTGATGTGTATGGCCCCAGCCAGCCTCGTATGCTGGGCGTATCCGGGCGTCCCTCAAGCCCAGACGGTCAGACCATTTTGCCGTTGCGAAACCACGGCGTGACCTTGATGTCACTCGGTCTAATGATGCCGGAGGATGAAGCAATTATCTGGCGTGGACCTATGCTGATGGGTGCACTTGAGCAGATGATGAACCAGGTTGAGTGGGGCAAGCTCGATGTGCTCCTAGTTGACCTACCACCAGGCACCGGTGATGTGCAGATGACGCTCAGTCAGAAGTTCTTTGTAGCGGGTGCAGTCGTCGTATCTACACCCCAGGACATCGCTCTGCTGGATGCACGCAAGGGCATTGATATGTTCAAACGCATGGAGGTACCCCTCTTCGGCCTGATCGAAAACATGGCCTCTTTTGTCTGCGATGGCTGTGGCAAAGAGCACCATCCCTTCGGCTCTGGCGGTGCACGCGCCGAGGCAGAGAAGATTGGCGCGCCCTTCTTGGGCGAAATTCCTCTGGATTTGGATATTCGTATCGGTGCGGACGGCGGCGTACCCATCGTCGTCTCAAAACCCGACAGCCCGCAGGCTCAGGCTTTTAGTCGCATTGCTGATCAGATTATTAACTCTGAGGTCTACGCCCAGGCGGTTCTATGACACAGACACCCCAATTTCCACCTCTCTTTAACGGTGAAAAAGTACCAAAGCACACTGACCCTTTTGACAAGGCGGTCAGCCGTGCGGTTGCTGGTATCGATTCAGGAACCATATTCTACTCTGAGGATAGCGACACACTAAGGGCAGCCTTAGTACTTGCGCCAGAAACCCCTCTAGAAGAGTCCATACAAGCAGTGTATGTGGCTCAAATCGGCCTTGCAGAGAGTTTGGGCGCACTGGCCCCGCCCGAAGTGCCTGTGCATTTCGAGTGGCCTGACCGCATCAAAGTGAACGGTGCCGTGTGCGGTCGAATTCGCTACGCCGCCGAGACCATGGACCCGAGCCAGATACCTAACTGGTTGGTGATAGGAATTGAGGTGGCGTTCATACCTGAAACGGATGATCCCGGCGCTAATCCTCACCAGACATGCCTCTACGAAGAGGGATGCGGCGAGATAGAACCTATGGCGCTATTGGAGAGCTGGTCGAAACACACGTTGTTGTGGCTTACCCACTTTCTGGATAGCGGCTTCGACCGGATCCACAACGAATGGCGGCCCCGCTGCGACAGCCTCGGCAAAGAGATTGAAGCGCCGATGGAAGGGCTGTTTGTGGGATTGGACGAGAAGGGACGGATGTTGTTACGCCAAGGCGTAATGACGGAAACACTTAGCCTGATTAACTACGCGGAGCACCAATGAAGTTAGCTCGAACTGTACGCTTAGACATCTCCGATCAGAATGTGTTTGACCAGCCTGCCGAAAGCGGTGAGTGGGCTATTTCGGGCGGTTTTGAATTCTCTAACTGGAGCGAAGTCGATCTCAAGGGCAAAGCCAAACAGGCATTTAGCAATGGCTGGTATAGCGTGGAGTCTGGCGGCCGAGCCAGCTTCGTCAGCGTGTGCGCCATTACTGAGGCGGAACTGGACACCGTAAAAAGACAGCTCGCTCAGACCTTTGTAGAGATCTATGGTGCACCAAGCATTGAAGCAGCCATGCCCGTCGCCATCGATGAAGTTGAGCAGATGCAGGCTATGTGTGAGGATTTCGAGGACAACACTCTTTTGATGGTGAGCCGGACTTTAACCGATCTAGGTGTAGAGGAGACCTATCGCTCCCGCGCACCTCAGGATGCTTCACTCGAAGCCTTCGCGGTGCACGGCAGTTACGACTGAAACTTGAAGTTAGAACGGGCTCTGGTCAGAGCCCAAAACTTGAATAAGGGATGTAACGCACTATAACGCCCGGTTCGATCTGTTGAGCTGACTCATCCAGATCGACCAAGCCCTCAGACCAAGCTAATCCGGTCACCCGGCCTGAACCCTCGGAACTAAACACCTCAACCTTGCCATCACGCACTCGCGCGCGTAGTAGCTCTGAACGTCCTAGCTTCTTATTCTTGGTAAAGTTAGCTGGCATATCAAACCCCTGAGGCTCAAACCACTCACCACCTGAAAGCAAGGCCATCGCAGGCGCAGCAAATCTCAGCGTACACACCCAAGCGGCCACCGGATTGCCGGGCAGACCAACGACAGGCGTCCCTTTGTACATCGCCAGTGCCAAAGGCCGGCCAGGCTTCAAAGCGATACGCCAGTTACTGATCTCACCCTCGGCTTTCAGGGTTTTGGAGACGTGATCTTCATCGCCCGCAGAGATACCACCACTAGTCAGAACAATGTCACACTGCTGAGCGCCCCTGTCCAACGCCGCCACAACCTCTTCAGCGCGATCAAGTGCATGGCCCAAATCGACCACTTGGTAACCCAATTGAGCAACCAAGGAGATCAACATCGGCCGGTTCGCATCGTAGATTTGCCAGTCCGTCACTTCAGATCCGACCGGTTTCACCTCATCCCCGGTAGAGAGCACCCCAACTCGAAGCGGCTTGAAGGCATCTACATGGGTTACACCGACACTGGCGAGTACCGAAATATGGGTCGGTGCGAGACGAGTGCCGGCGGTGATAATGGCATCACCGGAGTGAATATCTTCACCCGCCAGGCGTGTGTTAGCGCCCTGTTTCAACGTGCCATTGAGGTGCAATACGCCGTCAATAACCTCACAATCCTCATCCAATACGACAGTGTCGGTACCCGCCGGTACGACTGCACCGGTGAGAATGCGAATTGCATAGCCATCAGGGACCTCCCCTTGATAGGGGACCCCTGCCGCACTGCGGCCATCGACCAGTGGCATCTGCGCGGGCACATCCGTGAGTGGACCGGCAAGGGCGTAACCATCAACCGCTGAGTTGGTACTCGGCGGATGAGCGCGTGGAGCCACAACATCCTGTGCAAGGATACGGCCATTGGCTTCGGCCAGCGGCACCCCAGCTTGAATTTCAACAACGGGATGGAGTCGCTCTTTTAAGCGCGCCAACGCCTCCTCAACCGGTGTCCAGTTAACACCAGGCGGCAGCGCAAAACAGTCATTACGTAAGGGCTTCATGTGCCTCCTGCACCAGAATAAAGTCAACCATAGATTTGACGTCATTAATATCGAACTCTGGGCCGTCAAAGTCCAGCTTATGGTCGGTCGCCACCGCGATTATATCGGGATCCTGATGAAACAGCGGAGTCTGATCGCAGGTTTGTAGGTGTACTTCAATTTTCGGATGCCGGTGGCCTTTCATTCCCTCGACAACGACCCAGTCGCAAGGACTCAGCCGAGTGAGTAGCTCGTCAAGATCTGGCTCGGGCGCACCACGCAGCTCACGCATGATTGCGTAACGCTGACCACTAGCCAGGATCACCTCATTTGCGCCAGCTTCTCTATGCCGATAGCTGTCAGTACCTTTCTGGTCTACATCAACAAAGTGGTGGGCATGTTTGACAGAGCTCACGTTGAAACCGCGAGAACTCAACTCATTGATAACAGCAGTGGCTAGGGTTGTTTTGCCACAGTTCTTCCAACCGACTATCCCGATAATCTTCACTTAAGGTGCTGCTCCGCCCAGGCCAGATCCTCTGGCGTATTGATATTAAAGAAGTCGTTCTCGTTGAAGAGTACCAGAGATTCACCCTGAGCTTGCGTCCACTGGCGAATCTTTCTTACCCCTTCCTGCAACGCTTGGCGCAGATCGTCCCTGCAGCTCACTTTCCAGCGCCCAAAAGTCGGTTGAGGCAGGCGCCCACGCTGCGGATCAGGTGTTGCCGCTAGCACAACGGGGGTTGTCTCGGTGCGAAAACGTTGAACGAGGTCTGCAGGAAAATCCGGGGTATCCGCTGCAACGCTAACAATCCATTCATAGCCCTGCTCTGCAGCCCAATCCATACCCGCCAAAACCCCCGCAAGGGGGCCCGGGTAGTCTGATATAGAGTCAGCAACAACCGGCAAACCTAGATCAGCGAAACGCTCCAACTCCCCATTAGCATTGATCACAACCGCATCGACCTGCGGCGAAATTCGTGCGATAACACGTTCAATCAGAGTTTGCCCGCGCAGCTCAAGACGGCCTTTATCGATACCGCCCATACGGGTCGCTTGCCCGCCCGCCAATATAACCGCACACTCAGCCAAGTCGCGCTCCTTTGCGTTGCATTTTGTCGCTCTCGTCGACCACCAAATTAAGATCTTGATCGTAGATCAAGCGGTGCTGACCGCTGAGGCAGGTAAACTTTTTCCCGCGCATTCGGCCAATCAGCGTCAGACCAACCTGGCGGGCTATATCAACACCCCAGGCGGTAAATCCAGAACGGCTAATCAGCGTTGGAATACCCATCAACGCCGTTTTGATGACCATCTCTGAGGTGAGTCGGCCCGTAGTGTAGAGGACTTTATCAGCGGCACTGATGCCGTTCACATGCATCCAACCTGCAATTTTATCAACCGCGTTGTGGCGTCCTACATCTTCCATGTAAGCAAGTACTTCCTCACCCTGACAAAGCGCTGTACCGTGAATAGCTCCGGTCTCCATATAGAGGCTCGGAGTATGGTTCACCTTATAAGAGAGTGCATAGAAGCTACTAGTGTTTACGGGCGTATCCTCGAGCTCCAAACCCTCTAGTCCGGCCATCATGTCGCCAAACACTGTACCTACTGCACACCCCGAGGTGCGGGTTTTCTTCTCGAGTTTCGCCTCAACATTGGTCGGCGCCGCCGTACGCACCACGGCAACCTCTAGCTCTTCGTCATAGTCGATGGCCGTTATCTCATCAGTCGGCTTGAGCATCCCCTGATTTAGCAGAAAACCAAGCGCAAGGTATTCAGGGTAATCACCAATCGTCATCGCGGTAACGATCTCTTGTGAGTTGAGATAGATTGTCAGCGGGCGTTCTTCAATAACCTTGATTGATTTAGGTTGTCCAAGTTCATCAACACCTTCGACCTCTCGAGAGAGACGCGGATCACTTGGATTTGGGACAGGATTTTTCTGGTTCATATTATTATTGCCAGCTAAGGGGCTAATTAATCGCGGGCGAGGCTGCATATCTCTTTCAATACGTGCAGACCAGCCTCTCTGATCAGCCAAAAGATCTAAACTGCGGTACGCTGAGTCGCTCGACTGTTGTATCCTTAACGCTCTGCTTCAGAGAGTAAACCATGTCAGAGTTTTTAACGACTAAAGAGGTGGCCGATCTACTGCGCATCAAGGAGCGCAAGGTGTATGATCTCGCGGCTCGCAATGCTATCCCCTGCGCCAAAGCCACCGGCAAACTGCTGTTTCCAAAAGCCGAAATTAAGGCTTGGATGCAGGAAAAAGGAATCAATTCCGACACAACGGCTGCACCTGCGGCAGTCGTTCTGGGATCACATGATCCAGTGTTTGAGTGGGCACTCGGTGCATCTGGCTCAGGCATTCCTACGCTATTCAGCGGCAGCTACGATGGCCTGCAGCGTTTCAAAAACCGAGAAGGTATTATCTGCGCAATTCATATTGAGAACGCTGATCAGTCCGACTGGAACTCTGAGATAGTCAATCAAGAGCTCGCAAACAGTCAGAGTGTGTTAGTGCACTGGGCTCGGCGCGAGCGCGGCTTGATCGT
>JAYQBD010000055.1:10414-14000 GCA_038137135.1 Oceanospirillaceae bacterium
TTCGCTGCAGAGGCCAACCGCTACGTCGGCTACGACGTAACCCAGACCGGTAAAGTGCTCTTTAACGGAACCCGTTAGAGCTCAGTTCGCGTTTGGGAAAAATAGCTGATTCCCTGCCACTTTGTAGCTGGCAATCGCACTCTGCCCCTTGTCCGAAACCAACCAATCGATAAATTGCTGTCCGCCTTCAACATTAACATTGGGGCACTTCTGAGGGTTCACCAGAATTACACCGTATTGATTAAACAGTCGCGTATCACCCTCTACGTGAATCTGGAAGTCATCTTTGTTACCAAACTTGGTCCAGGTGGCGCGGTCTGTCATCGCGTACGCTCCCATGCCCACTGCGATATTAAGGGTAGCGCCCATACCCGAGCCCGTCTCACGGTACCAAGTACCAGAGCTCGCTTCAGGATTTACACTGGTTGCTTTCCACAGACGCAGTTCAGCCTTATGCGTACCGGAGTCGTCACCACGTGAGGCAAAAAGCGCCTTAGCAGCGGCGATCTTCTCTAGGGATTGCGACACTGAATTAGAACCGTGCACACCTGCGGGGTCTGCCTTGGGGCCGACCACAACAAAATCGTTGTACATCAGATCAGAGCGACTAACACCGTAACCGGCTGCAACAAACTTATCTTCCGATGCCTTGGCATGCACCAGAAGCACATCGCCATCACAGCGTTCAGCATTCTTAATCGCCTGACCCGTGCCGACGGCGACAACGTTAACTTTGACACCGGTATCAGCCTCAACCATCGGCAGCAAATAGTCATATAAACCCGAGTTTTTCGTTGAGGTGGTCGACTGCACAATAATCGAGTCGGCCAAGACTGAGCCACTGAATAGTGACGCTACTAAGAGCGCTGTCGCGAGGGGTAGCGCTTTAAGGTTTGTCATCGAAGGTGTTCCTTCTGGTTAGTTTCAGGGTGTTAAACAAGCAGTTCACCCGCGAGGTAGGCTTGAGCCTCCTTCGAGATAGGCTGCTTGAAGAAAGTTTCAGCAGGGCTATGTTCTGTAATTTTTCCTTGATGCAGAAACACCACATCGGACGCTAAACGTTTCGCCTGGCCGATATCATGAGAGACGAAGATAACTTTGACGCCCGCCGCAGATGCCTGCTGAATCAGACGCTCAATAATCAAAACGGAGCCAGGATCCAAACTCGCAGTCGGCTCATCTAACAACAGTATCCTCGGCTGTGTCAGCAGAGCACGCGCCAGCGCCAGACGCTGCTGCTCGCCACCCGAGAGCCGGCGTGCTGGCTGCTTTGCCTTCTCACTCAAGTGCACCTCGCGCAGTAGCGCATTGATCTGGGCAGTTGACGTGCCCTCAGGAGCGGCGAACTGCATGTTTTGCTCAACGGTACGACGCAACAGTGTAGGCTTCTGGAACACCATCGCCTGCTCGCCCTGAGCTTCTCGCAGCGAACGACCGGTAAACTCAATCACACCTTCAGCCGGTAAAAGACCATGTAGGGAGCGCAAGAAGAGGCTTTTGCCCGCACCATTGGCACCCATCATCAAGGTAACGCCAGGCTCATAGCAATTAAGGTCCAGCCCTCGCAGCAACTCCTGTCCGCTCAATGTAAGACGCAGTGAACGTACCGAAAGCACAGGTTCATTTAGGTTAGAGGCGAGTGGCTGAGGATTAAACATAGGCGTTCCTCTGGGCGAAAGTCCGAACTAGCATCACTGCGGCATTCACTAACAGCGCCATCGTCACCAAAATAATCCCCAGCGCCAACGCCAACGCGAGTTCGCCTTTGGCTGTCTCCAGCGCGATGGCCGTCGTCATGACACGTGTTAAGTGATCGATATTGCCGCCCACTATGATCACGGCACCCACCTCAGAAACGGCCCGTCCGAAGCCCGCGAGCACGGCGGTTACAAGCGAGTAACGCGCATCCCAAAGATAGACAGGAATGGCTCTCATTTTCGCCACACGAAGACTCTGAAACAGCTCGGAGTACTCGAGGTGCAGATCCTCCATTGTCTGGTGAGCCAAAGAGGCGATGATTGGCGTAATAAGCAGGACCTGCGCAATGACCATGGCAGTAGGAGTGTAAAGTAGCCCGAGTACACCGAGTGGGCCCGAGCGCGACAGCATCAGATAGACCAGCAGCCCAATGACGACCGGCGGCATCGCCATCAAAGAGTTGAGGCAGGTAATTACAATGCGTTTACCCGGGAACTGACTAATAGCCAACAGGGTACCCAAAGGCAACGCCAAGAGCACAGAGATAAGTAGGGCTGTCAGGCTGACCTCGATGGATAGCAGCATGATTTCAAAGAGATCAGGGTCCGCCGAACCGATCAGGATAACGGCCTCAGAGAACGCATCAATAAGCATATTTGTGCATTTTTTTCAGAATATGTAATTTTTTCGCATTCTTTACCGTAAACGGATCAATTGCAAGCCGAAGAAAAATCACTAAGATGTAGAGACAAGAAAAATAAGAGCCCTATATGAAGGCAACCCGAGCACTGACTGAGTCATCCGCCGCCTTTGCCGACCTAGGTACTTTTCTACCTCTGGTCGTTGGCCTCATTGTGCTTGCCGGCGTTGACCCTATTGGTCTGCTCTACGGCTTCGGCCTTTTCGCCCTGGGTACCGCCCTCTTCTACAGACGACCTATACCCGTTCAGCCGATGAAAGCGACAGCCGCTATGGCCGTTGCTGGGATGATTGGTACCGAGGTGCTGATTGCTACAGGTATGCTGCTTGGCCTAACGCTGATACTGCTGAGCCAGACTGAACTGACGCTAAAACTTAAACGCCTGATCCCACCAACCATACTGCACGGCATGCGTGCGGCTCTGGCGCTTACACTGATCACCAACGCTTACGGTCTTGGTTTCATATCCCTGTATTGGACCGGCACGCTGTTGCTTCTGCTGGTCGGCCTGCAGTTCACTGCACTGCGTGCGTTTAGCGGACTCTTGATTTTGGCGTTAGGGTGGATGGTTCTGGGCGATTCTGAGATACCGGCAGCAGCCTTAGGCGCAATTAGCCTGCCCGAAATACAGTTCCCTCAAGCAGCAGCCTTCACCTCGGCTCTGGAACTCGCTTATCTGCCACAGCTGGCACTGACGCTTACCAACGCGCTCATACTTACGGCGGTAATTGCGCAGGACTATTTTCCCGATGATAAGCAGCCGGCAACCGAAAAGCGCCTGGCTCTGAGTTCGGGGCTGGCTAACTTCTTACTCGCACCCCTGGGGGCAATACCCATGTGTCACGGCGCAGGTGGACTGGCGGCGCATCATGCGATGGGATCACGCTCGGGATCGTCCATCGCTATCTTCGGCATAACTTGCCTCGTGCTGGCTGCACTGTTTGGCGCGCAGGTCACGCACCTACTGACTGCTGTACCCATGGAAGTTGTAGCTGTGCTGGTGCTATTTGCCAGTTGGCACCTCGCGGAGCCCGCCAAGATTCTCAAGGTAAGACCCTCCTGCCAGCTGATTATTGCGGCTATGACGGTAGTTGCTCTCTGGGGCGGCTTGATGACGGCACTGGTAGTCGGCGTAGCCCTGGAGTGGTCGATCTCCAAGTACACCCAGCGAAGAGCGACTCCGTAGGA
>JAYQBD010000056.1:0-13994 GCA_038137135.1 Oceanospirillaceae bacterium
GGTCTGCTAAAACTTAGTCTTCAGAAGACTCTTCAGCAGCTACTGGACGATCAACCAGTTCAACGTATGCCATTGGTGCAGCGTCGCCAGCGCGGAAGCCACACTTCAGGATGCGGATGTAACCGCCTGGACGGTTCGCGTAGCGAGGGCCCAGTTCGTTAAACAGTTTACCGACAGCAGAATCGCTACGTGTACGGCTGAAAGCCAGACGACGGTTAGCGACTGAATCATTTTTCGCCAGAGTAATCAGTGGCTCTGCAACGCGACGGAGTTCTTTAGCTTTTGGCAGTGTAGTCTTGATCACTTCGTGTTCGATCAGAGACACAGCCATATTCTTGAACATCGCTTTGCGGTGCGCACTGGTACGATTTAGGTGACGACCAGATTTACGATGACGCATCTTATGTATCCTTTAAAACTTAGCTTAAGCCAACTCAGGAAGCCGCTTTCTCGTCGCCTTTGAGGCTAGCCGGTGGCCAGTTCTCAAGACGCATACCCAGGGACAGACCTTTAGATGCCAAGACATCCTTGATCTCCGTGAGTGACTTTTTACCCAAGTTCGGAGTTTTCAGCAGTTCAACTTCGGTGCGCTGGATCAGGTCACCGATGTAGTAGATCTGCTCAGCCTTGAGACAGTTAGCAGAACGTACAGTCAGTTCCAGGTCATCAACCGGGCGCAGAAGCACTGGATCGATTTCTGGTTCTGCTGGCTCAGCCTTCGCCTGCTCGCCTGCATCTTCGAGGTCAACAAATACTGCAAGCTGCTGCTGCAGGATTGTTGCCGCACGACGGATGCACTCTTCTGGATCGATCGTACCGTTAGATTCGATATCGATAACCAGCTTGTCGAGGTCAGTACGCTGTTCAACACGCGCACTCTCAACAGCGTAAGAGACGCGCAGAACTGGGCTGTAACTAGCATCCAACTGCAGTCGGCCAATCGCACGAGTTTCGTCTTCGTCGCTGATGCGAGCATCAGCAGGCACGTAACCGCGACCACGAGTAACTGTCAGACGCATATTGAGCGAACCTGAAGTCAGGTTTGCGATTACGTGTTCTGGGTTTGCAATCTCAACATCCTGATTAACCTGGATGTCACCTGCGGTAACAGCACCAGGGCCAGATTTGTTGATTGTCAGCACCGCTTCGTCAGCGTTATGCAGAGTAATAGCTACACCTTTAAGATTGAGGAGGATCTCAATGACATCCTCCTGCACACCTTCAATGGTGCTGTACTCATGCAGAACACCGTCGATCTCAACTTCAGTAACAGCACAACCTGGCATTGAAGAGAGAAGAATACGGCGCAGCGCGTTACCCAGAGTGTGACCGAAACCACGCTCCAGCGGCTCAAGAACCACCTTCGCACGTGTCTGGCTAATCTCCTGTACGTCGATGTGACGTGGGCTTAGAAACTCATTTACTGAACGCTGCATGTGTGTTCCACCAGTCAAAGTTAAATTACTTAGAGTAGAGCTCTACGATCAACAGTTCGTTGATGTCAGCAGAGAGATCTGAACGCTCTGGAGCGGACTTGAAAGTACCTTCCATTTTAGCGCTGTCTACTTCGATCCACTCAACTGGTGCACGCTGTGCAGCCAGTTCCAGAGCCGCTTTAATACGGAGCTGGTTTTTTGACTTTTCACGTACAGCAACAACGTCACCAGCCTGAACCTGGTAAGAAGCGATGTTTACAACAGCGCCATTAACAGTGATCTGACGGTGAGAAACGATCTGACGTGCTTCAGCACGTGTAGAACCGTAACCCATGCGGTATACAACGTTGTCTAGACGGCTTTCGAGGAGCTGCATCAAGTTTTCACCTGTTGCGCCCTTACGACGAGCCGCTTCTTTGTAGTATCCACGGAACTGCTTCTCGAGCACACCGTACATACGACGAACTTTCTGTTTTTCACGAAGCTGAAGACCGTAGTCAGACAGACGGCCACGACGAGCGCCGTGTACGCCTGGTACAGTTTCAGCCTTGCACTTGCTGTCTAATGCGCGAACACCGCTCTTCAGGAAGAGGTCGGTGCCTTCGCGGCGTGACAGCTTGCACTTAGGTCCAATATAACGAGCCATAATTACTTACCGTCTCCAGATTAAACGCGACGTTTCTTCGGTGGACGACATCCGTTGTGCGGAATTGGCGTCACGTCAGTGATGTTAGCGATCTTGTAGCCACAAGCGTTGAGTGCGCGTACTGCAGACTCACGACCTGGACCAGGACCCTTAACAAAAACGTCTAGGTTTTTCAGACCGTACTCAAGTGCAGCCTGACCAGCACGTTCAGCAGCAACCTGTGCAGCGAACGGCGTGCTCTTACGAGAACCACGGAAGCCGGAGCCACCTGAAGTTGCCCATGACAGAGCATTACCCTGACGATCGGTAATGGTAATAATGGTGTTGTTAAAAGAGGCGTGGATGTGCGCGAGGCCATCGGCTACCTGCTTTTTAACCTTTTTACGTGTGCGATTGTTTGGCTTTGCCATAATGGTAATTCCTATCGCTTACTTACGGATCGGCTTACGCGGGCCCTTACGGGTACGTGCGTTAGTCTTGCTGCGCTGACCGCGAACCGGCAGGTTACGACGGTGGCGGATACCGCGGAAACAACCGAGGTCCATAAGACGCTTAATATTCATGTTGACTTCACGACGAAGGTCACCTTCGACAGTCAACTTGGTAACTTCACCACGAACAATATCGAGAACTTCTTCAGACAGTTCACCAATCTTAGTAGATGGCTCAATGCCTACTGCGGCACAAATCTGCTGAGCAGTTGTGCGGCCGATCCCGTAAATGTAGGTCAGCGAAATTACCGCATGCTTATTGTCAGGAATATTGACGCCAGCTATACGGGCCATTCAATGTACTCCAATTCTATTAATTCTCTCCCGGCATGAACCGGAACGAAATTCATTCAGTTCGTGGAAGGCGCGCAATACTACACGTTGATTAAAAATAAATCAACGGTTGCGGCCTTCCCCCCATCAAACGTCAGGATTAACCCTGACGCTGTTTATGACGGGGCTCCACTTTGCAGATTACGCGAACGCTACCGTTACGACGTACAATCTTGCAGTTACGGCAAATCTTTTTAACAGATGCACGTACTTTCATGGTCCACCTCTTTCGGCTTAACGCAGGAAGCCTGCGCCGCCCTTAAGATTCGATTTCTTCATCAAGGATTCGTACTGGTGTGACATCAAGTGCGACTGCACCTGCGCCATGAAGTCCATCACCACAACTACAACGATCAGTAGCGATGTACCACCGAAGTAGAAAGGCACGTTCCATGCGACAACCAGAGCCTGCGGCATCAGCGATACCCCAGTAATGTAAAGAGCACCAAACAGTGTCAGGCGGCTCAATACCGTGTCGATGTAACGGGCAGACTGTTCACCTGGGCGAATACCCGGAATGAAGGCACCCGATTTCTTCAGGTTATCTGCCACTTCACGAGGATTAAACATAATCGCCGTGTAGAAGTAACAGAAGAAGATAATTGCTGCGGCAAACAACAGGATATACAGCGGCTGGCCTGGGCCAAGTGCCAATGCAATGTCCTGCAGCCAATCCATGCCTTCCGACTGACCAAACCATTGGCCAAGGGATGCAGGGAACAGCAGGATAGAAGACGCGAAGATCGCCGGGATTACACCCGCCATGTTGACCTTCAGCGGCAAGTGGCTAGTCTGCGCCGCGTAAACGCGACGGCCCTGCTGGCGCTTGGCATAGTTGATCGTTATGCGACGTTGTCCACGTTCCATGAATACCACGAAACCAACAGTCGCAATCGCCAACACACCGATTGCCAACAGCGCTAGGATGTTCAAGTCACCCTGACGAGCCGATTCAAAGGACTGACCGATCGCACCCGGCAGACCCGCCACGATACCAGCAAAGATCAGAATAGAGATACCGTTGCCGATACCACGCTCTGTCACCTGCTCACCAAGCCACATCAGGAATACGGCGCCCGCTACTAGAGTTACAACCGCTACAAAGTAGAAGTTGAACGCAGTAGTGAAGGCTACGCCCTGATTAGCCAGACCAACCGCCATACCCAGCGCCTGTACAGTTGCCAAAACAACGGTACCGTAACGGGTGTACTGGTTGATCTTACGGCGGCCCGCTTCACCCTCTTTCTTGAGAGCTTCGAGCTGCGGGCTCACAGCGGTCATCAACTGCATAATGATAGATGCAGAGATGTACGGCATGATGCCCAACGCAAGAATCGACATACGCTCGAGCGCACCACCTGAGAACATGTTAAACAGGCTCAGGATAGTACCCTCGTTCTGATCAAAGAGCGCAGCGAGACGATCTGGGTTAATACCCGGTACCGGAATATGCGCGCCGATTCGATACACAATGATTGCGATCGCGACGAAGCGTAGACGAGCCCATAGCTCACCCAAACCGCTCTGCATTCCCGCTGTTGCTTGTCCTTTGATTGCCATTACTCTTCTACCTTACCACCGGCAGCTTCAATAGCAGCTTTAGCGCCTTTGGTCACTTTAAGACCTTTGACGGTAACTGCCTTGGTAATTTCACCAGACAGAATCACACGTGCAGAGGTGATCTCTTCACGGATGATGTCAGCCTGTTTCAGCGCAGCTAGGTCGACAGTGTCAACACCCGCAGCAACGAGCTCGTTCAGACGAATCTCAGCTACGTAACGCGCCATACGAGAGTTGAAGCCGAACTTAGGCAGACGACGCTGCAGCGGCATCTGACCGCCTTCAAATCCCGGTTTTACAGAACCGCCAGAGCGGCTTTTCAAACCCTTGTGACCACGGCCACAAGTTTTACCCAGACCAGAGCCGATACCGCGGCCGACGCGCTTTGGCGCCTGCTTAGAGCCGGCACCCGGGCGTAGAGTGTTCAAACGCATTGGGTGATCCTCTTACTCGCCTTCTACACGAAGCATGTAGCTGACTTTGTTAATCATGCCACGGACTGCAGGAGTATCTTCCAACTCAACAGTGTGGTTCATGCGACGCAGGCCCAGACCAGTAAGGGTCGCCTTGTGCTTCGGCAGAGTGCCGATTGGGCTACGTACTAGGGTTACTTTTACAGTGTTAGCCATTGCTTAGCTCCCCAGAATTTCGTCTACAGACTTGCCACGCTTAGCAGCAACATCTTCTGGTGAAGTCATCGCAGCAAGACCTTTAACAGTCGCGCGAACAACGTTCACTGGGTTAGTTGAGCCGTAGCACTTAGCCAGTACGTTTTCTACACCTGCAAGTTCCAGTACAGCACGCATTGCGCCACCCGCGATTACGCCGGTACCTTCAGATGCTGGCTGCATGTATACCTTTGAAGCACCGTGACGGGCTTTAATTGGGTACTGCAGAGTGTGGCCATTGAGCTGTACGCTTACCATGTTACGGCGAGCCTGCTCCATAGCCTTCTGAATCGCAACAGGCACTTCGCGCGCTTTACCGCGACCAAAACCTACACGACCTTTACCATCGCCAACTACAGTCAGAGCAGTGAAGCCGAAGATACGACCACCCTTAACTACTTTGGCTACGCGGTTAACCTGAACAAGCTTCTCTTGCAGTTCACCGTCTTTCTGTTCGTGATTTGCCATAATGAGACCTTTAGAATTCCAGACCGCCTTCACGTGCAGCGTCTGCGAGAGCAGCTACACGACCGTGGTATTTAAAACCAGAGCGGTCAAACGCTACCTGGCTAACACCTGCTTCTTTAGCACGGCTTGCGATAAGCGCACCGACTTTTTTAGCAGCATCGATGTTACCAGTTGCGCCTTCACGCAGTTCTTTTTCAACTGTAGAAGCAGATGCTAGTACAGCGCTGCCGTCGGCAGAGATAACTTGCGCATAGATATGACGCGGTGTGCGGTTAACACACAGACGCACTACACCCTGTTCACGCATCTGAGAGCGTGAGCGGCGAGCACGACGAATACGAGCTTCTTTTTTAACGTTCATAACCCTGCCTTACTTCTTCTTAGCTTCTTTACGGCGAACATATTCGTCGACGTAGCGAACACCTTTACCTTTGTAAGGCTCTGGCGGACGGAAACCACGAATTTCTGCAGCTACCTGACCAACAACCTGCTTGTCAGCGCCTTTGATTACAACCTGAGTTGCAGCAGGAACTTCAGCAGTGATGCCTTCTGGCAGTGCGTATTCGATTGGATGTGAGAAACCGAGTGACAGGTTCAGAGACTTACCCTGAAGCGCAGCACGGTAACCTACACCGATAAGTTGCAGCTCTTTTTTGAACCCTTCGCTCACACCAGTAACCATGTTACCAACGATAGCGCGAGTGGTGCCGGCCAGTGCCATAGCACCTTTAGAACCATCGCGTGGAGCGAAAGTCAGCTGTGCATCACCCTGTTCCATAGCAACAGATGGGTGAATGTCGTGAGTCAGCTGACCGTTTGAACCTTTAACGGTAACGGACTGACCTGCAACTGTCACAGTGACGCCTGATGGGAGTGCAACAGGTTTCTTAGCGATACGAGACATCCTAATACTCCCTTAGAATACAGTTGCAATAACTTCGCCACCAATACCAGCAGCGCGCGCAGCGCGATCGGTCATTACACCTTTGCTAGTAGAAATGATAGCGACACCCAGACCGTCAGAGACCTTAGGCAGATCACCAACACCTTTATAGATACGCAGAGATGGTTTGCTTACGCGCTTGATCTCAGCGATAACTGGCTTGCCTTCGAAGTATTTCAGTTCGATCGACAGCACAGGTTTCACATCACCTTCTACGGCGTAGTCAGCGATGTAACCCTCTTCCTTCAGTACTTTCGCAATAGCGATTTTCTGCTTCGAAGAAGGCATAGCCACAGCAGCTTTTTCAGCCATGTGACCGTTACGGATGCGTGTGAACATATCCGCGAGCGTGTCTTGCATGCTCATGCTTTACTTCCTCTAATGTGCAGCGCGATGCGGTAGCCTAACAACCTATTCATTAGGCCCAGTCCACCGCGCTTACCGTTAACCAGCTAGTAGTGGATTATTACCAGCTAGCTTTCTTAAGACCCGGAACGTCGCCGCGCATTGCAGCTTCGCGCAGCTGGTTACGGCACAGACCAAACTTGCGGTAAACCGCGTGTGGACGACCTGTAACCTGACAGCGGCGCTGTTTACGTACTGGGCTAGCGTCACGTGGCATTTTCTGCAACGCAACCTGAGCTTCCCAAACTTCATCTTCAGAAGAAGCTGGTGAAGCGATAACCGCTTTAAGAGCAGCGCGTTTTTCAGCGAACTTAGCCGCCAACTTTTCGCGCTTAGACTCGCGATTCCACATTGATACCTTAGCCATAGTCCTACCCTTATTGCTTGAATGGGAACTGCAGCGCGCTCAACAGAGCACGACCTTCGTCGTTCGTCTTCGCAGTAGTCGTGATAGTGATATCAAGACCACGCAGAGTGTCTACTTTGTCGTAGTCGATCTCTGGGAAGATGATCTGCTCTTTAACGCCCATGCTGTAGTTACCACGACCGTCAAAAGACTTAGGGTTCAGACCGCGGAAGTCACGGATACGTGGAATTGCTACGTCTACCAGACGGTCCAGGAATTCCCACATACGCTCACCGCGCAGGGTAACCTTACAACCGATTGGCCAACCTTCACGAACCTTGAAGCCCGCGACAGATTTACGTGCCTTAGTGATAACCGGCTTCTGACCAGCGATCTGAGTTAGATCGTTAACTGCATTTTCCAGCAGTTTCTTGTCAGCCAGCGCTTCACCCACACCCATGTTAAGGGTGATTTTAGTGACGCGTGGAACGGCCATTACGTTTGGCGAATTCAGTTCTTCTTTCAGACTCAATTTTGCTTCTGAGTCGTAAAGCGCTTTCAATCTAGACATCTGTTCAACTCCTATTACTGATCGCCAGCTACTACAGCGCCGGTTGATTTGTAGAAGCGAACTTTCTTGCCATCTTCAAGAGTCTTGAAGCCGACACGGTCGCCCTTACCAGTTTCAGCGTTGAAGATCGCAACGTTAGAAGTAGCGATAGCTGCCTCTTTCTCAACGATGCCACCAGGCTGCTGAAGCATGGGGTTTGGTTTCTGGTGCTTCTTAACCATGTTGATGCCAGACACGATCAAACGATCGTTTTCGAGTACGCGCATCACTTTGCCACGCTTACCCTTGTCTTTGCCTGCGATTACGATGACTTCGTCGTCACGTTTAATCTTGCGCATTTTAAATTACCTTCGTTTCCTACTACCTTCCTCATGCTCAAAAACGCCAAACTCTCTCGAGCTTGGCGTTTTCGTCAAAACTCCGAAAAAATTTCGGGGTCTTACAGCACTTCAGGCGCCAGGGAAATGATCTTCATGAACTTCTCGTTACGAAGCTCACGCGTTACTGGGCCGAAGATACGAGTACCGATTGGTGCATCGTTGTTGTTCAACAGAACCGCTGAGTTAGTATCAAAGCGGATCAGTGAGCCATCAGGACGACGAACACCTTTACGGGTACGTACTACGACTGCTTTAAGAACCTGACCTTTCTTAACCTTGCCACGCGGAATTGCTTCCTTGACTGTCACCTTGATGACATCGCCAACACTGGCGTAGCGGCGGTGAGAACCACCCAGGACCTTAATACACATAACTCGCTTGGCACCGCTGTTGTCAGCGACATCAAGCATAGTTTCTGTCTGAATCATGGTTTACTCCACAATCTCTATGTCTTCGCCCACAACAAAATCGCAGTGAGCGAAGCGGCTAGTGAAGCAAAGGTGCGGTATATTACACCTTTGCTCCACGTTCTTCAATGCGAATCAAAGACCAAGTCTTAGTCTTTGACAATGGGCGACTTTCCGCGATGGTCACGAGGTCACCCATCTGGCACTCATTTTTTTCGTCATGTGCGTGCAACTTAGTTGAACGCTTAACGAATTTGCCGTAGATCGGGTGTTTTACCTTGCGCTCAACCAGCACAGTGATGGTTTTATCCATCTTGTCACTGATGACCTTACCGGTCACAGTACGGGTACGTTTTTCAGCGCTCATTTATTCACCTGCTTTTCGTTCAGTACTGTCTTTACGCGAGCGATGTCACGACGAACCTGACCAAGCAGGTGAGTCTGTGCCAGCTGGCCAGTAGCTTTCTGCATACGCAGGTTAAACTGGTCCTTGAGCAAACCCAGCAGAGACTGCTGAAGCTGATCAACGGACTGTTCACGTAGTTCAGTTGCGTTCATTACATCACCGTCCGCTTAACAACGTTTGTTGGAACCGGCAGCTTAGCAGCAGCCAGCGCGAAGGCTTCGGTAGCGAGATCTTCTGGTACGCCTGCCATTTCGAACAGAACCTTACCAGGCTGGATCTGAGCGACCCAGTACTCAACGTTACCCTTACCTTTACCCATACGTACTTCAAGTGGCTTGCCAGTGATTGGCTTGTCTGGGAACACACGGATCCAGATTTTACCACCACGCTTTACGTGACGAGTCATGGTACGACGAGCTGCCTCGATCTGACGTGCAGTGATACGGCCGCGACCTGTTGCTTTCAGTGCAATTTCACCGAAGCTTACTTTGCTGCCGCGCTGCGCCAGACCACGGTTACGACCAGTCTGTACCTTGCGGAATTTTAGGCGTTTAGGTTGTAGCATTGATCTCTACCTCACTTGCCTTTCTTCGCAGGTGCATTTTTCTCAGCACGTACCTGTTCGATACCGCCAAGGATTTCACCTTTGAAGATCCATACTTTAACGCCGATTACACCGTAAGTGGTGTGCGCTTCATAAGTCGCGTAATCGATATCGGCACGCAGAGTGTGAAGAGGCACACGACCTTCGCGGTACCATTCAGTACGCGCGATCTCAGCACCGCCAAGACGGCCAGCCAGAGAGATCTTGATACCTTTCGCGCCAGCACGCATAGCGTTCTGTACCGCACGCTTCATAGCGCGACGGAACATCACACGACGCTCCAGCTGACCCGCAACGTTCTGTGCAACCAGTTTCGCATCCAGATCTGGCTTGCGAACTTCTTCGATGTTGATGTGCACAGGCACACCCATCATCGCAGATACAGTTGAACGCAGAACTTCTACGTCTTCACCTTTCTTACCAATCACGATACCGGGACGGGCAGTATAGATAGTGATTTTTGCATTCTGTGCAGGACGCTCGATTTCGATGCGGCTTACAGATGCTTTTTCAAGCTGCTTCTCCAGGTACTTACGTACCTCGAGATCATTCAGCAATTTTTTCGCGTAATCGGCTTTGTCCGCGTACCACACAGAAGTGTGGTCTTTAACAACGCCAAGCCGAATACCGGTTGGGTGAACTTTCTGACCCATGATTAAATCTCCTAGTACTCAGCTATTAGTCCGCGACCTTGACCGTGATATGGCAAGAGCGTTTCAAAATACGATCAGCTCGACCCTTAGCACGTGGACGGATACGCTTCATAGTCATACCTTCATCAACGAATACGGTAGATACACGCAGTTCGTCGATGTCAGCACCGTTATTGTGCTCAGCGTTTGCAATAGCAGACTCAAGCACTTTCTTAACCAGGTGTGCACCTTTCTTGGTGCTGAACGCCAGAATATTCAGAGCTTCGCCAACAGACTTGCCACGAATCTGGTCTGCAACCAGTCGAGCTTTCTGAGCGGAGATGCGGGCGCCGTTATGCTTAGCAACAACTTCCATCATCGACTCCTATTACTTCTTAGCCTTCTTGTCTGCTACGTGACCTTTAAAGGTACGAGTAGCAGAGAATTCGCCTAGTTTGTGACCTACCATGTCTTCAGTTACATAAACTGGGACGTGCTGGCGGCCGTTGTGTACAGCAATCGTCAGTCCGACAAAGTTCGGAAAGATTGTAGAGCGACGTGACCAAGTCTTAATTGGCTTGCGATCATTCGCTTCGATTGCAGCTTCTACCTTTTTCAACAAGTGAAGGTCGATAAAAGGACCTTTCTTCAATGAACGTGGCACGGCTGATTCCCCTTACTTGCGACGGTCACGTACGATAAGCTTATCGGTACGCTTGTTCTTACGAGTCTTGTGACCCTTAGTCGGAACACCCCAAGGTGTAACTGGGTGACGACCACCAGAGGTACGACCTTCACCACCACCGTGTGGGTGATCTACTGGGTTCATCGCCACACCGCGGACCGTAGGACGAACACCACGCCAGCGCGTAGCACCAGCTTTACCCAGACGACGAAGGCTATGCTCGCCGTTACCAACTTCACCGAGAGTCGCACGACACTCAACCAGGACTTTACGCATCTCGCCTGAACGCAGACGGATAGTTGCGTAAGTACCTTCACGCGCAACCAGCTGAACTGATGCACCAGCTGAACGAGCCAGCTGAGCGCCTTTACCAGGCTTCAGTTCGATACAGTGGATAGTAGAACCCACTGGGATGTTGCGTAGAGGCATGCAGTTACCTGGCTTGATATCGACCATTTCGCCGGACATCAGCTGCGCGCCAGCTTCAACGCCTTTAGGGGCGATGATGTAGCGACGCTCACCGTCTGCGTATTTCACCAGTGCGATGTTCGCAGAACGGTTTGGATCGTATTCCAGACGCTCAACAACACCTGGGATGTTGTCTTTGTTGCGACGGAAATCAACCACGCGGTAAGCCTGCTTGTGACCACCACCGATATGACGGGTAGTGATACGACCGTTATTGTTACGACCGCCAGACTTAGACTTCTTCTCAACCAGAGCTGCAAAAGGCTTACCTTTGTGCAGTTCCTGACCTTTCACAGTAACGACGTGACGACGTCCTGCTGAGGTTGGTTTTGCTTTAACAGTTGCCATGTCTCAACCCCTCTTATTCGCCAGCAGCCAGAAAATCGATTTCTGAACCGTCAGCCAGACGTACGTACGCTTTACGAACATCAGAACGCTTACCCATACCACGCATAGTGCGCTTGGTTTTGCCTTTCTGGTTCAGTACGTTAACGCTTTCAACAGTGACGTTGAACAGCTGCTCAACTGCAGCCTTGATTTCAGGCTTAGTTGCGTCTTTAGCTACACGGAAAACAACCTGCTCACTTCCTTCAGCTACGATGGTAGCCTTCTCAGAGATGTGCGGTCCGAGCAGCACTTTGTAGATGCGTTCCGGGTTCATGCAAACACCTCCTCGATCTTCTTCAGAGCAGGAACAGTCATAACGACTTTGTCGAAACCGATCAGTGATACTGGATCGATACCTGCTGCATCAATCACATCAACGTGTGGCACGTTACGTGAAGAGAGGTAGAGGTTCTGATCAACTTCTTCAGTTACAACCAGAGCATTGCTCAGGTCGAACTCTTTCATTTTTGCCAAGAACTGCTTGGTTTTTGGAGCTTCTACAGAGAAGTTCTCAACAACAACCAGACGCTCCTGACGAACCAGTTCAGACAAGATAGAACGCATCGCAGCGCGGTACATCTTCTTGTTTACTTTCTGGTCGTAGCTACGTGGCTTAGCAGCGAACGTTACGCCACCTGTACGCCAGATAGGAGAACGAGTAGTACCCTGACGAGCACGACCTGTACCTTTCTGACGGAATGGCTTAGCACCACCACCAGCAACTTCTGAACGGGTTTTCTGAGCTTTAGTACCCTGACGCGCACCTGCCATGTAAGCAGTTACAACCTGGTGTACCAGTGCTTCATTAAACTCTTTACCAAACGCTGATTCAGCTACTTCTACTGAACCGTTGGCACCAGTTAGATTCAAATTCATGTCAATCTCCCTTAGCCGCGCGCTTTAACAGCTGGTTTAACGATGACATCACCGCCTGGAGCACCTGGAACGGCACCCTTGACGAGGATCAGGTTACGCTCTGCATCTACACGTACAACCTCAAGGCTCTGTACTGTAGAACGCTCTGCGCCCATGTGACCCGCCATGCGCTTACCTTTGAAAACGCGACCTGGTGTTTGACACTGGCCGATTGAACCCGGAGCACGGTGAGACAGTGAGTTACCGTGAGTCATGTCCTGAGTACGGAAGTTATGACGCTTAACGCCACCCTGGAATCCTTTACCCTTTGACTGACCAGTAACATCTACTTTCTGACCTGCTTCGAAGCGCTCAACTGTAAGTGCATCACCTACGTTGATTTCCTCATCACCCTTCGCGCGGAACTCCCACAAACCTGCGCCTGCTTCAACGCCAGCTTTTGCGAAGTGACCAGCTTCTGGTTTTGAAAGGCGGTTAGCCTTCTTTGCACCAGTAGTCACCTGAATAGCTGCGTAACCATCGGTATCGACAGTTTTCACGCAAGTCACGCGGTTCGGTTCTACCTCGATGACGGTGACTGGCACGGACACGCCGTCTTCAGTGAAGACACGGGTCATACCCGCTTTACGTCCGATAAGTCCTAATGACATTTTCTATACCTCTTGCCAGTTGTGTACGGGGCTGTTACCCACTACGGCTACCCTTTGCAGGGGTATTCCACAAATAGCGCTTCATTAATTAATAAATCTGCGCGTGCTTATTAGCCTAGGCTGATCTGCACTTCTACACCCGCTGCGAGATCCAGCTTCATCAGTGCGTCAACTGTTTTTTCAGTTGGCTCAACGATGTCTAGAACACGCTTGTGCGTACGAATTTCGTACTGATCACGCGCGTCTTTGTTGACGTGCGGAGAGATCAGAACGGTGTAACGCTCTTTGCGAGTAGGAAGTGGGATCGGACCACGCACCTGAGCACCAGTTCGCTTAGCTGTTTCAACAATCTCCTGAGCCGATGAATCGATCAGTCGATGGTCAAAAGCTTTCAGACGAATTCTGATTTTTTGGTTCTGCATTTTGATCACGCATTTCCTAATAGTTAATTTACGGCAATAGCCGACCTCCCCTCGGAATAAGGGGACGCAAATTGTACGCGGACTAACTCAACAGAGTCAAACCTTTTCACACCCCCAAACCCAAGGTTTTGTATAAAAAATAGCCAACTCAAATTTTGAGCACAAAAAAGCCCGCACAAGGCGGGCTTCTTCAAGAAAGATTATCGATTA
>JAYQBD010000057.1:0-13863 GCA_038137135.1 Oceanospirillaceae bacterium
GCGTGCACCAGTGCTTGCTCGTGATAGCGCACCTCGCCTTCAGGGTACTCGGTGCTTTCGGGGAGTAGTTTTAGCAACGAGAGTGCAGTGACCGATTTGCCCGACCCTGATTCACCAACCAGCGCAAGCGTTTCAGCAGGTTTGATCTCAAAACTAACCCCTTTTACAACCGGTTCAGCTTGTCCGGCAAAGCGGATATGCAGGTTGTCGACCTTTAGCAGAGCATCCTGACTCATATAGATTTCCTCGGGTCAAAGGCGTCACGAACCCCTTCCCCAATAAAGATCAGCAATGTCAGCATCACTGAGAGCGAAAGGAAGGCGCTGATACCCAACCAGGGCGCGTGTAGGTTCTCTTTACCTTGAGCCACAAGTTCACCTAGCGAGGGTGAGCCTGGCGGAAGGCCAAAACCGAGGAAGTCCAGTGCCGTTAGCGTGACCAGCGATCCATTGAATATAAACGGCATAAACGTAAGCGTGGCGACCATCGCGTTAGGCAATACGTGGCGAAACATGATGACGCGATTGGGCTGACCGAGTGCGCGGGCGGCACGCACATACTCCAGGTTACGGGCTCGCAGAAACTCGGCTCGCACCACGTCAACAAGGTTCATCCAAGAGAACAGAAGCATGATGCCTAACAACCACCAGAAGTTCGGTTCCACTAGGCTGGCGAGGATGATCAGCAGGAAGAGTACCGGCAGTCCCGACCAGATCTCAATAAAGCGCTGCATCAGTAGGTCCAGACGGCCTCCGTAGTAGCCCTGCATGGCCCCGGCGACGATTCCGATCACCGAACTGGCTAGTGTAAGCACCAGCGCGAAGAGCACTGAGATGCGAAAGCCGTAGATCAGCCGCGCGACCACATCGCGCCCCTGATCGTCAGTACCGAGCCAGTTAACAGCGGTAGGCGGGGAGGGTGCTGGCTGGTCGAGATCGAAGTTGATCGTATCGTAACTAAACCTGATCAGCGGCCATACTATCTGCCCCTGCTGCTCCTCGATAAGCTCGATAATATAGGGGTCGCGATAGTCGACTCGGGCATCGAAATCACCGCCGAAATCGAGCTCAGTGTACTCACTGAAGAGCGGATAGAAGTTGGCTTCAGGCGTTTTAATGACCAGCGGCTTGTCATTGGCAAGCAACTCGGCAAAGAGTGACAGTATGAAAAGAGCTCCGAAGATCCACAGTGACCACCAGGCTCGTTTGTTAGAGCGGAAGTTTAGCCAGCGTCTTCGCTGTAACGGTGTTAATTCCATACTCACATATCCCTGCTCTCAAAGTCGATCCGTGGATCGACTAGGGTATAAGTGATATCAGAGACCAGCTTCAGCAGCAGCCCGACCAGCGTAAATATATAGAGCGTGCCGAAAATCACCGGATAGTCACGGTTGATGACCGCTTCATAACCGAGCAGTCCGAGTCCATCAAGCGAGAAGATAACCTCTATCAGCATAGAGCCGGTGAAGAAGATCCCAATCAAGGCTGCTGGCATGCCGGCAATGATCAGCAGCATCGCATTACGAAAGACGTGGCCGTAAAGCACCTCCTTCATCTTCAACCCTTTGGCACGCGCTGTGAGCACGTACTGCTTGTGTATCTCATCGAGAAAGGCGTTTTTGGTCAGCATCGTCAGAGTCGCGAAGCTCGATATGACAGACGCCAGAATAGGTAGTGCCAGATGCCAAAAATAGTCGCCAATTTTCTCGATCAGGCTCATCTCCTCCCATCCGGGAGAGGTGAGTCCGCGCAATGGGAACCAGTCGAGATAGGTGCCGCCCGCGAAGATAACTATCAATAGAATAGCGAAAAGGAAATTGGGTATAGCGTAACCTACGATGATGAATGAGGAGGTCCATACATCGAAGGGCGTGCCATCTTTAACGGCTTTTCTGATACCGAGCGGGATAGAGACTAGATAGGTGATCAATGTCGTCCAGAGCCCTAGAGAGATTGAGACCGGCATCTTCTCAATAATCAGGTCAACAACCGGTTTGTCACTAAAGAAGCTGCGGCCAAAATCAAACGTTAAATAGTCGCCAACCATTTTGAAGAAGCGCTCATGTGCGGGCTTATCAAAGCCATAGAGCTTCTCAATCTCGGCAACCAGTTCAGGATCCATCCCCTGGGCTCCGCGATACTTACTATCGCTGCCCGAGGAAGCATCCGCGCTGATGTCCGACTTTTCGCCAGAGCCTATCCGGCTTGTGGCATCGACCGCGATACCCTGCATATGCGCGAGCGCCTGCTCCACCGGCCCGCCCGGGGCCAGTTGGATAATCATAAAGTTCAGCAGCAGTATGCCGAACAGGGTCGGTATGATCAGTAACAGACGCCGAACAATGTAGGCGGCCATTTTGTCTCCTTAGTTGGCCTCTTTAGACCACCAGGTATCCAGGCCCAGCGCATAGGTTGGGCGGGTTGCTGGGAAGCCAAATTTATCCCAGTAGGCGATTCGGTGCGACGAGATATGGAACTGCGGCACAACGAAGTGGTTCCACTGCAGAACACGGTCGAGTGCGCGCGCACGCAGCACCAGTTGTTCGCGATTTGGCGCCTGAATTAACAGCTCTACCAGTCGGTCGATAGCAGGATCCTTGATGCCGATAAGGTTGCGGCTACCCGGTTGATCAGCCGCTTCAGATCCCCAGAACTCACGCTGCTCGTTACCCGGTGAGCTCGACTGACCAAAGCTACCGACGATCATATCGAAGTCAGTTTCACGCAGGCGGTTGATGTACTGGGAGACATCAACGATGCGGATACTCACCTCCATTCCGAGCTTTTCAAGATTCTGGATGAACGGCGCTACTACACGCTCAAAATCTTTCTGTACGAGAAGAATTTCAAACTTGAACTCATCACCCTGGCTGTTTTTCAGTGTGCCCGCATCGAGATTCCAGCCCGCTGCGCGCAGTAGCTTCAGAGCTTCACGCAGTTGCGTGCGGTTACGGCCATCACCGTTCGTGGTCGGGGCACGATAGACCTCAGTAAATACCTCATCTGGAATCTGGCCGCGAAGTGGCTCCAAGATCTCTAATTCAGCAGCTGTCGGCAGCTCAGTTGCTGCCATCTCTGAGTTAGAGAAGAAGCTGTGACTGCGGGTGTAGGCATCATAGAAGAGGTTGGCGTTGGTCCACTCAAAGTCGAAGCCGAGTGTAATCGCCTGACGTACACGTTTATCTTCAAATAGATTACGACGGGTATTCATTATAAACGCCTGCATCCCCGCCGGGTTAGCGTCATCTACCAGTTCACGTTTAGCGCGACCATCCTCAAACGCAGGGCCTGTGTAGCCGGTCGCCCAGTTCTTCGATGAGTTCTCTTCACGGAAGTCATACTGCCCCGCTTTGAACGCCTCAAGGGCTACCGTGCTGTCGCGGTAGTAGTCGTAGATCATCTGATCGAAGTTGTAGCGCCCTTTATTGACTGCGAGGTCAGCACCCCAGTAGTCGGCGTTGCGCTGGTACGTGATACTACGTCCGGGATCAATGTCACCTACGAGATAGGGGCCAGATCCAAGAATAGGGTCCAGTGAAGGAGCAGCGAAATCACGCGAAGCCCAATATTCGGCACTCATGATCGGCACTTCGCCAACAATCAACGGCAATTCAAGGTTCTCCTCCTCACCGAAATCGAAGCGCACGGTCAAACCGTCGTTTAGCGAGGAGATGTTGCTGATGTTTTTGTAGTAGGCCTTGTAGAAAGGACTACCCTCTTCGCGCAGTAGGCGGAAGGTCTCGATTACATCATCGGCACGCACTGGCGAGCCGTCACTGAACTGAGCCGCCTCGCGCAGATCAAACTCGACCCATTTGCGGTCTTCCGGCATACGGATGGTCTCGGCGAGAAGTCCGTACTGGGTAAAGGGTTCATCGAGTGAACGCCCCATCAAGCTGTCGAACAGCAGACCGATGCCGCTGGCTGAGGTGCCTTTGACGATAAAGGGGTTGAAGCTATCGAAGGTGCCTATAGCGGCCTGACGGAAACTACCGCCCTTGGGCGCATCTGGGTTGGCATAGGAAAAGTGGGTGAAATCAGCGGGATACTTCAGATCCCCGTGCATCGCCAAGCCGTGTGATTCAGGAGCGGCTGCCTGCACCAAGCTAGAGCTGATTAACACGAGTGACGCGAGACTCTGACGCCAGCGAAACTTCATCTAAGACTCCTTATCTGTCGCAACTTATTATTTTATAAGTAAACGTTAAAAATCCGGATCTGTCGACTCTGTCAGCAGTTATTGTTTCAGCTGGTTCGCAAGTTGCTCAAGCTGGAGGTGGCGCTCTGTTCGAGAGACACCCTGATGTTTGAGTTCGTTGTCGAGTTGTGTCAGCTGTTGAAGCTTGGCCGCATCCCCGGACGACAGGGTTTTCAGCAGGTCTCTATCGACCCACTGACGCACTCGTTTGATAAATACGAACTTAAAAAGAAAAGCGAGCAGTACTGAGATCACAATTATTGTGATCGCAAGCCAGTCCATTAGCTCTGCTCAGGTAAAGCGGATACAACCAGCTTTTGGCCCGGACGCAGGAGGGAGTCAATGCGAAGATCGTTCCACTCCAGCAATTGCGCTACGCTGACCGAGTATTTCGCAGCAATGGCACCCAGGTTATCCCCCGATTGTACCGTGTAAGCCTTAGCCAGAGCATCACTGATGCGTGGCGCATCAATATAGACAACAAGCTGCTGGTTAATTCCGAGAGTCTGTTTGACGCCCATCTCATTCCAACGTGCTATCTGTTTCGGCGTTGTATTGTAGAGCTTAGAGATGCTCCAGAGAGACTCGCCCGATGCGACGGTGTGAATCTGTTTTGCTTTGCCGCTAGGAGCCTTGCGCGCCAGACGCTTTTCAGCTCGTTGATCAGCGCTTAAAGCATAAGCCGATGCGTCAACCAGTGCAGCAGGGATCAGAAGAGACTGGCCTACACGGATCAGGTGACCCTTGATCTTGTTGGTGCTCTGTACCGAGGCGACGCTCGTGTTGAATCGTTGTGCGATACCGCCCAAGGTGTCACCTGGCTTAACTTCGTATCGTGCCCAGCTCATTCGTTCGGAGCCGTCGATCTGTGCCAGACGATCGGCAAAGAGCGGTGCTTTATCTGTAGGTATAAGGAGGTGGTGCGGACCTTCGGGATCGGTTGCCCAACGGCTAAAACCTGGATTGAGTTGGTAGATCTGTTCGATCTCAACGCCAGCAAATTCGGCTGCACGTGCCAGGTCGATCTGACCACCGGTCTCAACAATCTGAAATTGGGGTTCATCTGCCAGTGGTGCGAGGCTTAGACCCTGAGCTTCGGGGTTGCGGAAGATCTCCGAGACGGCCAACAGCTTGGGTACATAGGCGCGTGTCTCTTTTGGCAGGTCGAGACTCCAAAAGTCGGTCGCCTTGCCACGCTTTAGATTCTTTTTAATCGCTTTGCGAACGTTACCCTCGCCAGCATTGTAGGCAGCCAGTGCCAATAACCAGTCGTTATCAAAATAGCCGTGTAGGTACTCAAGGTAATCTAACGCTGCGTCGGTTGATGCGACAACATCCCTGCGACCGTCATACCACCAGTTGCGCTTCAAACCGAAGTGGTCGCCTGTGCTTGGGATGAACTGCCAGAGACCGGCAGCGCGAGCAGGTGACTTGACCATCGGGTCGTAACTGCTCTCGATAACCGGTAGGAGGGCGAGTTCAGCAGGCATGTCCCGCTTAAGAACTTCATGCAGGATGTAGTGGTAGTAACGTGATGCACGAACCACTACTTTGTCGAGATAACGGTCGTGCTTCGCGTACCACTTAATACGTGCTTGAACTTTCTCGTTATCAAGTGAACGTGGCAGTGCCATGTTTTCACGCGTCAGCTGCCATAGATCTTTGTTCTGCTGCTTCTCTTCTAGCGAAAGAAGAACGGATTTAACCTTCTGATCCGGCGCTGTTGCGCTCTGGCGTTTGACGTATCGGACCGGCGCTTCCTGCGAAGAGACCGCAGCATCCTTCTGCGGCGCGACGGTCTGACAGCCGGCTATAAACAGCACTATGAGTGATGCTACTGCTATTTTGGCGTGACGAACCATTAAGTAAAACCTGACAAATGTGACCCGAAAAAGTACGCCGGATTTTACGTGTCAGATCGCTCAACGTCAAATTTGTTAATTTTGCATTAAGGAAAGTTTTCAGGCGCTATTCTTCCATTCGCGCACGGCTGCAAGCACCTCAATTTCATTATGTAGAGCCTGCCCTGAAAACTGCTCTGCAGCCTCTCGAACACTGGCTTCGCGGGTACGCATATAGGGGTTTATCTTACGCTCTGTGGCGATGCTGCTTGGCAGAGTAGGTTGATTAGCCTGACGCTGTTCGGTGCAGCGCTCCATCTCGGCAAGAATATCGCGGTTCTTTGGTTCAACCTTAATTGCAAAGTGCAGGTTGGTAAGCGAATACTCGTGGGTACAGTAGACCTCAGTCTCGCCCGGCAAGGCGGCGAAGTAGTCCATCGCCGCTTGCATCTGCTTCGGCGTACCCTCAAACAGCCGGCCGCAACCGGCTAAGAAGAGCGTGTCGCCACAGAAGAGCTGAGGCCGGTCATCGGGCTGGAAGTAGGCGATATGATCCAGCGTGTGTGCCGGTACAGCTCGCACTTGAAGGCGATTATCTAACAACTCAATCTCCGCTCCGTCGACCAGCGGCTCCGTGATGCCACTGAACGGCGTATCTGCCGGGCCGTAGACTGGCACTTTGAAATGCGCGGCTAACTTTGCAACGCCTCCAGTGTGATCCCAGTGGTGGTGCGTAATCAAGATAGCTGCGAGCTGGGCATTGGTTTGACGCAGGTAGTGAAACACCGCTTCTGCATCACCCGGATCTACCACGGCGACCTGGTCCTGGGCATGGCCACGCAGCGCCCAGATGTAGTTGTCGTCGAAGGCAGGTATAGGGTGGGCGTGTAGCATAGGTCTCTCCCGTGAGTTGATCTGCACAGAGCTATAATAAATACTTCTGTTCAGTATACGCAAAAGGGGCGCGTTAACGATGGATATTCGCAATCAAATATCTCAGCTGAAGCACTGGTACGATACAGCTTTGGGTCAGCAGATGCTGGAGCAAGAGCGCCAGATGATTGACCGGGCGCTGGCAGAGGTACAGGGCAATCGGCTGTTGCAGGTGAGCTTGGATGGGCGTCGCTGGTTTTGTGAGCATGCCCGGGCTAAGCATGGCGTGCTGTTGGCACCCCAGGTTGAGCTGGGAATGGAGTCCAATACGCTGATAGCGACACCCGAGGAGTTACCGGTGCAGTCTGCAGTGATCGATATCCTGGTGCTGCACCATGCGTTGGAGTTCTCTGATGACCCCCATCAGGTGCTGCGAGAGGCAGCACGCGTGCTGAGGCCCGGCGGAACGCTGATCTTGTTGACGTTCAACCCGAATAGTTTGATGGGGCTACATTCGCTTTTCAAAGGGCGCGAAGTGGCGCCGTTCAGTAGTCAGATGCTGGCTTCGGGCCGCCTGCATGACTGGTTTCGCTTGCTGCAGCTAACTTCTTTGAAAACCCGCTCCAAAGGCTATGACTACCCATTTGAAAAGGAGAAGTGGCGCAGGCGTATGCGTTGGCTCGGATCGCTGGTGCGATTGCTGCCCGGGCATAGTGGGAATTTACTGCTGATGACGGCGCGAAAAGATGTGGCAGGTATGACGCCGCTGCGACCTGAGTGGAACAGACGTCTACTTGGCGGCCTGCAAGTGATAGAATCCAACGCGAGAACTTCCGGAATCAGGCGAAACCAAACTTGACGTCACATTCAGAAAAGGTGGTCACCATCTACACCGATGGTGCCTGCAAAGGAAACCCCGGTCCAGGGGGGTGGGGAGCGCTGCTCAGCTATGGCAGTGCCGCAAAAGAGATCTGGGGAGGAGAGCGCGAGACCACCAATAACCGCATGGAGCTGCTTGCAGCGATCTCTGCGCTGGAGCTGCTCAACCGCCCTTCAACGGTACACCTGTACACAGACTCTCAATATCTGCGCAAAGGCATCACTGAGTGGTTGGCTAACTGGCGTAAAAAGGGTTGGAAGACCGCTTCAGGTAGCCCTGTGAAGAACTCTGACCTGTGGAAGCGCCTTGATGCGGCGCGCGCGGACCATCAAATAGAGTGGCGTTGGGTCAAAGGGCATAGTGGCGATCCCGGTAACGAGAAGGCTGATGAGTTGGCCAATCGCGGAGTTGAAGAGAACCTTAAGAATGCGTAATAGAGGTGCATAGAGCATGGCACGTCAGATTGTAATGGATACAGAGACCACCGGTCTGGAACCTGACGCAGGGCATAACATTATCGAGATCGGTTGTGTCGAGATGGAGGCGCGCAAGCTTACTGGCCGCACCTATCACCAGTATGTAAAACCCGATCACGAGATCGACGCTGAGGCGATGGAAGTTCACGGCATTACCCATGAGTTCCTCGACGACAAACCGAAGTTCAAAGAGGTGATGGCAGATTTCGTCGAGTTCGTTCGAGGGGCTGAGCTGATCATCCACAACGCGGCGTTTGATGTCGGCTTTCTTAATGTTGAGTTGGCCCGTAACGGCGTCAAAGAGCGTATTGAGGATATCTGCACGGTAACAGATAGCCTGCTGCTTGCGCGCAAAAAACATCCGGGACAGAAGAACAGCCTCGATGCACTCTGTCGGCGTTACGATATTGATAACTCGCACCGTGAACTTCACGGCGCACTGTTGGACTCAGAGATCCTTGCGGATGTCTATCTGGCGATTACCGGAGGGCAGACATCCCTGATGCTCTCCTCGGGTGAGCAAGAGGATGCTGATGGCGGTGAGGCGATTCGCCGAGTTGCCGCTGAACTGGCGCAAGGCCTACCTGTTGTAATGGCCGACGATGAGGAGTTGAGCGCTCACGAGCAATTTCTCGACTTGTTGGATAAAAAAAGTGAGGGTGCTGTCTGGCGCCAAACACCGGAATCGGTCCACTGACCCAGAAGCGACCAGTGCCTGTTGATAGCAAAAACTACTCGGGTTGCTATCAACCGGCAATCAGCGACCTTAAGTGCGACAGTAGGTGACGGATGGCGTTGCCCCGCGTCTGGCTTAGCTGAGATGCAAAACCTAGTTCAATCAAACGGTCTTCAACCTGCTCGACATTGATCTGCTCAACCTGTTTTCCGTTAACTTCATGGGCGATCAGGTAGAGCAGCCCCTGCATCAACCTTGATTGTGCATCGGTCTGCAGGTGGATTTTTTCGCTGGTATCTCTCTCTATTCGCATCCAAGTGCGGGTGGCGCAGCCGAAAACTTCCCACTCAGGTGCTCTCAGGTCTGTCGCCACCGGCGGTAGCCCTGCAGCAAGGCGCATCAGTGAACTAAAGCGACTCGGCCAATCTTCTGCTTCGTAGACTTGTGTAACTAGGGTCTCGAGATCATCCTGACTGCTGCGGTACGGCTGTAGAAGTAGCTCTTTCACCGCGCTAACAAGGCTATCGACCTCCTGTTCAGTGTTGTAGAACGCGAACGAGATACGCAGACTCGCATCGATATTCAGTGCTTGTAATAGCGGCTGTGCGCAGTGGTGGCCCGCTCTAACAGCGACACCACGGCTGTCCAAATAGGCAGCAACATCAGCCACCTGGAACTGCTCGAACGTGCAGCTAAGCAGCGCGACGCGTTGGCTACCAGCAGGCAGCAGGTGTAGGCCGGGCAACTCTTGAAGTGCTGCCTCTGCCCGGCGTATGAGCCGCTGCTCATGGGCTTCGAGCGCTGTGCGATCACGCTGCTGTAGGTACTGCAGTGCTGCATCTAGTGCAATAGCACCACTGATATTGGGGGTCCCGGCTTCGAACCGCAGAGGCGGGGCGGCATACACCGCTTCGGCAAAGCTGACGTGCTCAATCATCTCACCGCCTGTCTGCCAGGGCGGCATAGCTTCAAGCAGTTCGTAGCGACCGAAGAGCACGCCGATGCCGGTGGGGCCAAAGGTTTTGTGGCCAGAGAAGGTGTAGAAGTCTGCATTCATCGCTTTGACGTCTACATCAAAATGCGCAACGGCCTGAGCACCGTCGACCAGCACGTAAGCACCAGCCTCTTTGGCTTGAGTCACCATCTCTGCAATAGGGTAGATGGTTCCCAGTGCGTTTGAGACATGCGTCAATGCCACCATTTTAGGCCGCTGCTTCAGTTGTTCGGTGTACTGGTGCAGGTCAAGATCGCCGGTCTCTGTCAGCCCAACTACATCGAGCTGGGCGCCCTTAGTTTTTGCGATCTGCTGCCAGGGTAGAATGTTTGCGTGGTGGTTGGAGACAAGCAGCAGGATGCGGTCACCAGCGCATAGTTTGGGTGCAAGAAACGTTTGGGCGACCAGATTAATCGCTTCCGTGGTACCGCGGGTCCAGACGATTTCGCGCGCCTCGACATTCAACCAATCGGCCACACGCCTGCGCGCTGCTTCATAAGCCTGAGTCGCCTCTGCCGCGAGATAGTGAGCGGCGCGATGTACATTGGCGTTGTGCTTACGGTAGTAGTTTGTCAGCGCATCGATAACAACGCGCGGCTTTTGAGTGGTCGCCGCGTTATCGAAGTAGGCCAGATGTTCTCGCCCCACACGGGTGGAGAGTATTGGGAACTCGGTGCGCAGGCGTTTGAGCTCCTGCTCGGTCATTGACTCGCGGTCTCAGCTTGGGCTCGATTCCACTGGCTCTGCCAGCGAGCGAAGAGCATTGCACCGTTAAACAGAGTCACTAGCAGCAGCACCTCGATCCAACCATAAAGGGCCAGATGTGGCTGAGTTGCCGTGACCACGGCACCCAGGAAGTAGATTAGCAGTACAAAGCACAGCCAGGCGTGAGGGCGAGGCTTGCCAGACAAAACCGAAGGCGTGAATCCGATCAACGGTAGCAGATAGACCAGCCAGATCACCCAAAAATTACCGGTACTTGCAGGTGCCAGCCACAAAAAACGAGCGGTGTAGAAGATTAGCAGTAGCACAAAACTGATGCGGGTGATCTGCCCCGAGATACGGGCTTTAGCTTCGAGTGTCACTCTGACTCCTTAGTCGGCAGCCAACTGCTGCGCTAGTTTACCGAGGCGCTTACCCTGCAGGCGCGCCAACTGGCGTTCATCTTGATTGATGGGGTTTTCACCATTGTCACCGGCCACATGTCCCGCGCCATAAGGTGATCCACCGCCGCTGCCGCTATGCAGTGGCTCAGCACTGAATGGAATGCCGTGAATTAACATGCCGTGGTGAATCAACGGCAGCATCATACTGAGTAGTGTGCTCTCCTGGCCACCATGCAGCGTGCTGCTAGAGGTGAAGACCGTTGCCGGCTTATCGATGAGTGCGCCGCTGATCCACAGGTTTGAGGTCTTTTCTAGGAACAGGTGCATCGCACTGGTCATATGACCAAAGCGAGTGGGGCTACCGAGAGCGAGGCCGGCGCAGCCTTTCAGATCGTCCAACGTGCAATAGAGGGTGCCGTCCTCGGCTTGCTCACCAGTATCGCCGGGATTGTGCGGCAAGGTGCGCAGGCGCGCCTCCATACCGGACTCCTCAACACCGCGAGCAATGTGCGCTGCCAGTTTGGCGGTATCGCCGTGGCGGCTAGTGTAGAGCACCAGTACGTAGTCGGACATTAGAGAATCTCCAACACCTGCTCGGGTGGGCGCCCGATACGGGCGCCTTTGTCACTGATCACAACAGGACGCTCCATAAGTTTCGGCGTTGCGACCATTGCTGCGATTAACTCATCGGCACCGGCACTATTGAGATCAAGACCTGTGGCTTTGAATTCATCTTCCTTACTGCGTACCAGGGCTTTAGCCTCGACGCCCAGCAACTCAACCAGGTTGCTAAGTTCAGCAGCGCTTAGCGGCTCTTTGAGGTACTCGCGCACGTCAGGCTCTATGCCTTGCTCCTGCATGAGAGCGAGCGTTTGACGGGATTTAGAACAGCGAGGATTGTGCAAGATCGTGATAGACATAAGTTTCTCGATAGCTTTGTGACATTGCCAAGAGCGCTCTATTGTATAAGTAGTGAGTTGGATGAACCAGTTGGAGTTTAAATTGTCTGAAATGCGCTCGATTCTGCAACAACTGCCGCGCAACCTAGCGCGGCTTCCGGGGCACTTCATAGCTGAACAGGGGATACTCCACTCCGCTGCTCTGACCTACACCACGCTCTTCTCGCTAGTGCCGCTGATGACGCTCAGCTATGCGATGCTGGCGTTGGTGCCGTCCTTCCAAGGGCTCAGCACGCAGCTTGAAGATATGATCTTCTCCAACTTTCTACCGGATACAGGTACGGCGATCCAATCCTCTTTGGCTCAGTTCGCGGAGCAGGCGCGCTCGCTGACGCTGGTCGGCGTGATCTTCCTGTTCATCACGGCACTGTTGATGATGCGCAGTATCGAGGCTGCGTTGAATCGTATCTGGCAGGTGCGCTCGGGACGTAAATTCCTCGCCAGCTTACTGATCTACTGGGCTGTGGTGACGCTGGGGCCGCTGCTTATTGGTGTTGGGTTAGCGTTGAGTTCTTATCTATATGGGCTCGCGCGGTTGGATCAGCTGACCGGTGCCGCCGATCTGCTCGTGGTGCTGCCCTGGCTGATGACGGCTGCGGCCTTCACTCTGATCTACGCTGTGGTGCCCCATGCGCCTGTGCCCTGGAGAGCGGCGCTTATCTCAGGCATTGTTGCTGCACTTGCTTTCGAGCTATCCAAGCGCGGATTTAGCTTCTTCATTACCCAGTTTCCGACCTACAAACTGATCTATGGGGCCTTTGCCGCAGTACCAATCTTCCTTGTTTGGATCTTTATCTGCTGGTCGATATTTATTGCAGGCGGCACTCTGTCGCGGCTGTTGAGTACACCGGTTGGGGCGACCAAGAGCCCAACATCGGAGCTCTACCTTACGTTGCGCCTGCTGCAGCGTCTGGCGCATGCGCAATTGGTGGGCGAAAGTGTCAAACCGGCGCATCTGTTGAAGCAGGTTGAAGGTATGACAGCGGCTTCACTGGAGCGTATCTGGTTGAAATTGGAGCCGTTGGAGTTGCTGGCGCGGGATGAGGATGGCAGTTGGCTGATTAAACGCGAACTGCATCAGATCAAGCTACAGCAGGTCGATCAGATGTTTAACGAAACTGCGTTGCAAGTTGCAGATTCAGCTGAAGCTTGGGAGCGTAATCTATCACTTCGGTTGCAGGCGCTGCAGGAGGGGCGGGATGCTCAGTTTGAACTGAGTTTGGCTGAGCTGTTTTTCGCTGAGTCAGCAGAGTCAGATCCAAAGCGAAAAATAAAGGAGCTCTAAAGTATGGAACAACGGCTAACCCTTCACCTATTGATCAGTGGTCGGGTGCAGGGTGTTTGGTTTCGTCAATTCACCCGCCAACAAGCTGAGGCTTATGGCGTAACTGGGTACGTTCGCAATCTGCCCAATGGTAGGGTCGAGGCTGTCTTGAGTGGGGAGGCGGCTGCGGTGCGTCAGGTAGAGGCTTGGCTGAGTGAGGGGCCAGAGCTGGCACAGGTGGCGGAAGTCGTATCAGCCGAAGTCCCGTTTCAACCGTTTGAGAGTTTTGAGGTCAGGCGCTAGGCCTGACCTCAATCCTAATTACTGACCTAGTTTGGCGATCAGTTGATTCGCCGCATCGGCAAGCTCGATATCTGAGGAGTCGGCGTCACGACGGCCCTTGTACTCCAACTGACCCGCAGCGATACCGCGATCCGATATAACCAAGCGGTGTGGAATACCCGTCAACTCCATATCGGCAAACTTCACGCCGGGGCGCTCTTTGCGATCATCCAACAGTACATCAACGCCACGAGATTTCAGTTCGTTGTAGAGCTGGTCAGCAAGGTTGCGCACATCCTCAGACTTGTCGTAGTT
>JAYQBD010000058.1:0-12195 GCA_038137135.1 Oceanospirillaceae bacterium
AAAGACGTCAAAATGTCATTATCAAGTGGGTGCTTTGGCACCCATTTTTTTACCCATTCAAGAAGGAGGGTGATTCAATACTGAAACGCGATGTTTCTAAAAATACGTAATTATCTATAAATTCCTGTTGTTCGATTCGGTAATGATCGTTAATATGTAACTAAATTACGGAATATTTAAACACGCTTGTCGTGAGTCAGAGGAATTTAGAGTGATTAACGCCAGAATAGCTGAGATTACCGCCCGTATTCAGGAGCGTAGCCGCGATACTCGCGCTGACTACGTTGCGCGTATGGAAGCTGCACGTAACTCGAAGGTTCAGCGCTCAGTACTATCTTGTGGCAACTTGGCTCACGGCTTCGCTGCTTGCGGCGCTGAAGAGAAGAACTCTCTGAAGATGATGGACGCCGCCAACATCGCCATCATCAGCTCTTACAACGACATGCTCTCGGCGCACCAGCCTTTCGAAAGCTTTCCTGCTCTGATCAAAGAGGCCGTCAAAGGTATGGGCTCTACTGCGCAGTTTGCTGGCGGTGTGCCGGCAATGTGTGACGGTGTGACTCAAGGGCAGCCGGGTATGGATCTGAGTCTGTTCAGCCGTGACACCATCGCGATGGCGACTGCGGTTGGCATGTCGCACAACATGTTCGACGGTGCGCTGGCGCTGGGTGTCTGTGACAAGATTGTTCCGGGTCTGTTGATGGGTGCACTGAGCTTCGGTCATCTGCCTTGGGTCTTTGTTCCAGCTGGCCCTATGCCGAGTGGTCTGCCAAACAAAGAGAAGGCGCGTATCCGTCAGGAGTATGCCGAAGGTAAGGTTGGCCGCGATGCACTGCTACAGTGTGAGATGGACTCTTACCACGGCGCAGGCACTTGTACCTTCTACGGCACCGCAAACTCGAATCAGCTGCTGATGGAGGCGATGGGTCTACATCTGCCAGGTTCTTCGTTTATCAATCCGAATACACCGCTACGTGACGAGCTAACTAAAGCTGCTGCTGAGCAGGTGTGTCGTATTACTGATCTCGGCTCTAACTACCGCCCGCTCTACAAAGTGATTGACGAGAAAGCGATTGTTAACGGTATCGTTGCACTGCTTGCAACAGGCGGTTCAACTAACCACACCATGCATTTGGTTGCGATGGCACGCGCTGCCGGTGTGATTGTGAACTGGGATGACTTCTCTGAACTGTCAGACATCGTACCCCTGCTAACACGTATCTACCCGAACGGCAGTGCTGACATAAATCACTTCCAGGCAGCAGGCGGCATGTCTCTGCTGTTCCGTGAGCTTTTATCTGCGGGTCTGATTCACGAGGACGTGTTGACTATCAAAGGTGAAGGGCTAGCCGATTATACGACCGAGCCATTCCTTGAGGCTGGTAAGTTGGTGTGGCGTGAGGGCCCAGAGGCGTCTCTGGATCCTGAAGTGGTAGCGACTGTCGCTCAGCCGTTCTCTAACAACGGTGGTCTGCGTCTTCTCAAGGGTAACCTCGGTCGCTCAGTGATCAAAGTTTCGGCCGTTAGGGAAGATAATCGTGTTATCGAAGGTCCTGCCGTTGTTGTACACGACCAGAACGATATTCAGAAGCGCTTTGATGCGGGTGACCTGCATCGCGACTGTGTTGTGGTTGTGCGCTTCCAGGGTCCAGCCGCTATGGGTATGCCAGAGTTGCATAAGCTGACACCGCTACTGGGTTCGCTGTTGGACAAAGGTTTCAAAGTCGGTCTGGTTACTGATGGTCGTATGTCGGGCGCTTCGGGCAAGGTGCCTGCCGCGATTCACCTGACACCAGAGGCACTTAATGGCGGTATGATCGCTAAGGTGCAAGAGGGTGACATCATCCGTTTGGATGTGAATACCGGCGAATTGATCTTGAAGGTGAGCGATGAGGAGCTAACTGCGCGCGAAGCTGCTACCGCTGATCTTAAACCCTACCATTGGGGTATGGGGCGCGAAATGTTTGGCGCAGCACGTCAGATGGCGGGCGGTGCAGAGCAGGGCGCCAGTTTCCTATTTGGCTACGAAGCCGGCCCACAGGGCTAACACCAGGAGTTGATATGAGTACTCAAGCTGAAGTTTTGTTAACCACTTCACCGGTTATGCCGGTCCTGGTTATTGAGCGCGTTGAAGACGCTGTGCCAATTGCTGAGGCGCTGAAGGCCGGTGGTCTTAAAGTGCTGGAAGTGACTCTACGTACTGAGTCTGCGTTGGATGTGATCCGTGAGATCGCGGCCAATGTTGACGATGTCATCGTGGGTGCTGGCACTGTGACTAAACCTGAAGAGTTTCAGTTGGTTGAAGAGGCGGGCGGTCAGTTCGCTATCAGCCCGGGCGCTACTGATGCGCTGTTCCAGGCTGGTCTTGAGTCAAACATGCCGTACCTGCCAGCCGTTAGCACGGTTGCCGAGATGATGCGCGGCATGGAGTTTGGTTTCGAGTGCTTTAAGTTCTTCCCAGCCGAAGCTAACGGCGGCGCACCAACGCTTAAAGCGTTCGCAGGTCCGTTCCCGAATGTACGCTTCTGCCCCACAGGTGGTATCGGTGCGAATAACTTCACCGACTACCTCAAGCTACCTAACGTAAGCGTAGTGGGTGGCTCTTGGGTCGTACCTAAAGATCTGATCGATGCAAAAGATTGGGCTGGCATCACCGCTTTAGCAAAAGACGCCGTAGCCAAGGCGAACGCACTCTAACCGAGAGCAGCGTCGCCAAATCAGTTCTCGTTTCCAATGGTCGTGGAAACACGAGCGGGCAACCGCTCATTTTCAGCCGCCCCGTAAAACGGGCGGTTTTTTTTTGGCCATGGATGGCCTTATGCCGCGAAGGGCAGGAAGCCCGGGAGCGGCGACGTAGGAAAGACAGTAAACGGCAGGTCTCAACCTAACCGCAGGAGCACACTGCCGGGGTTCGTAGGCTTCGCACAGCTTGCAGGTAGGCGAGAGCGGCGTCGTAGAATACCGAAAATCGAGGTAAAAGCGACCTAGCGCAAAGCGCTATTTCGCGACCGGTCGCGCAATAAGCTTCGCTTACTGCGCTCATACACTGGTTCCAGCTAGTTCTTAAGCTGAAAGGCGAGCCTCTTCTAGTCCCAGTCCAAACGCCGCCCGGACTTCAGGGCAGACCAGTTTGTAGTCTGCAACACTCAATCCCTGCGCCAGTCCAGCGTCAGCCTTCATGGCAGTCACAGGATCTTTCGCCAGACGCTCCACATAGGGGAGGGTAGCGGCGACTAGTGCTTCAGTTGATGTGCGAGCTACTGCGCCGGGCATATTGGCGACACAGTAGTGCAGGACACCATCAACAACATAGGTTGGATCGGTGTGGGTGGTCGGTTTGCTGGTTTCGAAACAGCCACCCTGATCAATCGCCACGTCGACCAATACTGAGCCTGGACGCATTTGACTAAGCTGTTCGCGCCGCACCAATTTAGGTGCCTTTGCCCCTGGGATCAGGACTGCGCCAATTACCACATCGGAATCGAGCACAAGCTGATCTACGAGGCTCGAAACTGCTGCTTGAGTTTTGATTCGGCCGTTAAACAGCTGGTCGAGCTGCGCCAATCGATCAAGCTTGGCATCAACAATGGTGACATCAGCACCCAGACCAACGGCAATGCGCGCAGCCTCGGTACCGACAACGCCGCCGCCTAATACGAGTACTTTTGCTGGCGCAACACCTGGCACACCGCCCATCAACTTTCCGCAGCCGCCGCGGTGTAGCATCAGGCTTTCCGCAGCGACCTGGCTTGCCATACGCCCGGCAACCTGACTCATGGGGGCTAGCAGTGGAAGCTGAGCTGCACTGTTCCGTACTGTTTCGTAAGCGATCGCTCGACAGCCAGTCGCTACGAGGCTGTCTGTTAAATCACGATCTGCCGCAAGGTGCAGATAGGTGAATAGCGTGTGGTGCGGCTTCAGCATCGCAACTTCTGATGGCTGAGGCTCTTTAACCTTCACGATCATCTCGCCCGCTTCGAAGATCTCTTTGGCGGTTGGTTTTAGTGATGCGCCTGCTGCTAAGTAATCCTGATCGGTGTAGCCAATCGCCTCGCCAGCGCCGGCTTGGATAAAGAGTTCATGGCCCTGGCTGACTAGGGTGCTGACAGCCGCAGGCGTGAGGCCGACGCGTTTCTCGGCGACTTTAATTTCGGTTGGGACTGCAATTTTCATAGGTGCTCTCCAGTAAAACTTCGTGCTGATTAATCCTGTTTAGGCGTTAATAAACTAAATTCAGTGTCCCATAACCTTGCTGCATGAACTGCGCTATATTAGGTATTATCTCTATACTCATTGCATGAATAATGCGTATAAATGTAATTTTACGAGGAATATGTGCATGGATATGGACGCCAAGGACTGGGAGATACTGCGGGCACTGCAGCGTGACGGCCGTGCAAGCGCGGCGGATATCGCTGAACGCATTCATCTGAGCCCCTCATCGGTGAGCCGTCGTATTGCCCGGCTTGAGCAGGAGAGGGTGGTAAAGGGATACCGGGCAGAGGTAGATCAGCAGAAGGTCGGCTATGAGTTAACAGTGATGGTGGAGATTTCGCTGGATAGTCAGTCAGATGAGGCCTTCAGTGCATTCGAAGCTGCGGTCGCGAAGATCCCATCAGTGCATGCCTGTTACCTAATGAGCGGCGAGATGGATTATCTTCTGCGGGTGGTAGCCCGCAACATAGAGGACTTTGAGCGGATACATCGTCGCGTGCTATCGAGCTTACCGCATGTCGATAGGATGCACTCCGCCTTTACGTTGCGCGAGGTTATCGCCCGAGCGGAGTTCAGTAGCTGAGAGTGATCTAAAACAACGATTTATTTTGTGGTGAGGCGCTGCATTAGGGTGTGGCTTTGGCCGGATTCTAGGTTGATGCTCGCCTCTAGGGCATTGGCCGCCTCAACGCAGATGTAACCACGATAGTTTTCGGCGCCGAGATCCGCCATACCCGCAGCGATCTCTTCACCTGCATTCCATACCACTGTGGTGCCACTACCTTGCTTGGCGATCTCCGTCGTGGCGCCGGTTCCGGTATCGATTAGATCAAGCTGTTCGCTGGTGTCGTAATAGACACGATCTGTTGGGTTGGTGAGGTATACGGCTTCGCGACTCTCTAATGCCTGCTCGTAGTCCAGCAGCTTGTCTGCATACCTCACACCCGCTAGGCCATGTAGTGACGCGTTTTCCAAATCACTGACCGGGAGATAGGTGTGCAGGGCTTCGGTCAGTTCGACTGCTTGTTCGCCGACATTACGAGAGATAAGGCGCATCTCGAGTGAGTGCTTCGTCAACTCGATCTGATATTCGGCTTCGAGCGGGTAGTCAGTGTCGGTGCTGCTGAATCCCAGGCGCAGCATTGCTGACTCCGGTGTTGAACTCTGCTCGAGCAGTTGCCAACTGGAAGTACGGGCGAAGCCGTGCGCTGGACGGATTGAGTCAGTGCCATGAGGGCCAAACCATGGCCAGCAGATTGGAACCCCGCCACGAATGGGTTGATTCGGTTCAAACAGTGTTTTCGGGCTCATCCAGAGACGTTCCTCGCCTGATTGCTTGTAGCTAATCAGATGAGCCCCTTGCAGCGTAAGCAGTGCCCGAGAATGGCCGAATTCAAGTTCTACGGTCTCGAGTGGACTGCTGGCTAACCGGTCTAATATTGCACTGCTGTTCATGGTTTCGGCCCTATAAGTATTAAAATTACATTATATTGATTTGGGTGCTTTATGGTTTGTTTTTTTCTAAAACGATTAAGTTATTTTATAAGTGATTGATATAAAACGTTTTAATCCGAATAAAGATCCAGTTTACGATATCGGTCTAGAACTAGCCTTCAGTTACCGAGTGTTATAAAATTTAGTAAGTTTTTTACGTACCTGGTTTGCCTCGAGACATGAGTCTGGCACTGGGTAGCAAATATAGGAGTTTGACCATGTCCCACGAGATGCACAAGGCCTGTGATTTTGTGCTGTTCGGCGCGAAGGGCGATCTGGCGATGCGTAAGCTGTTTCCAGCATTGTACCAGCTTGATGTCGCTGCGCTGCTTAATCCTGATAGTCGTATTGTCGGTGTAGCCCGTGCGGATTGGTCACAAGATGAGTTTGTCGCGCAGGTTGAAGCGACGCTGCAGCGCTTCTTGAAAGAGGGCGAGTTGACCGAAGAGGCCTGGACGCGTTTCAGTGCGCGGTTAGACTACGTCAAAGTCGACATGACTGCGCCGGATGACTTTAAAAAGCTGGGCAAGGCGATTGACCAGTCTAAGCGTGTGATGGTGAATTATCTCGCAACGCCGCCCTCGGTGTTTGGCGATATCTGTAAAAACCTCAGCTACGCCGAGCTGATCAACGACGAGACGCGCATCGTGCTTGAGAAGCCGATCGGCCACGATCTCGAAAGCTCAAAAGTGATCAACGACACTGTCGCGGCTTACTTCAACGAGAACCGCATTTACCGTATCGACCACTACCTCGGTAAGGATACGGTGCAGAACCTGCTAGCGTTGCGTTTTGCCAATAACCTATTCAACTCGCAGTGGAACAACCACGCCATTGATCATGTACAGATTACGGTTGCGGAAACTGTGGGCCTCGAGGGCCGTTACAGCTACTACGACAAAGTGGGTCAGATGCGCGATATGGTACAGAACCACCTGCTGCAGCTGCTCTGTATGGTGGCGATGAACCCGCCCAGCAAACTGGATGCGGACTCAGTACGCGACGAGAAAGTGCGTGTACTTAAAGCGCTGCACCCAATTGATAGCACTAACGTACATAAGCGCGCCGTGCGTGGTCAGTACGCCGCGGGTTCTATCGATGGCAAAGCCGTGGTGGGTTACAGCGAAGAGGATGGCGGCGGTCAGTCGCAGTCCAATACAGAAACCTTCGTGTCGCTGCGTGTCAACGTCGATAACTGGCGTTGGGCGGGTGTGCCTTTCTACCTACGTACCGGTAAGCGCATGCCTGAGAAGATGACCGAGATTGTGGTTGTCTACAAGAACAACCCGCACTACATCTTTGATAAGAAACAGCAGGGTATGGTCTCTAACCGTCTGGTGATTCGTCTGCAGCCCGACGAGGGCATCCGTCTGCATGTGGTTATGAAGCAGTTGGGTATGACCGAGGGGCTTAACCTGCAGAACCGTGCGTTGAATCTGGACTTCACCAGCGATGATCCGAATCACCGCACGCCGGATGCTTATGAGCGTCTGTTGCTTGAGTCGATGGTCGGTGATCAGTCGCTGTTCGTTCGTCGCGACGAGATCGAAGCCTCTTGGACTTGGTGTGATCAGTTGATCGACGCTTGGGAGGAGACTGGTGATGAGGTGAAACATTACAACGCCGGTACCTGGGGCCCAATCGGTTCGATTGCGTTGATAGAGCGCGATGGCCGCTCTTGGCACGAGGAGTAATCTACGATGGTCAACAAACTCAATTTTGAAACGCGCAGTGAGCTGGAAAGCGCACTAACGGACCGTATTGTTGCGTTGCTTGATGCGGGTATTAAAGAGCGTGGTGTCGGTTGTTTAGTTGTTTCAGGCGGTCGTACACCGGCTGGCTTGTTTCAGCGCCTGTCACATCAGGACTTGGACTGGAGCAAGGTGATTGTGACCCTTGCTGATGAGCGCTGGGTGCCTGCTGACCATGATGACTCCAACGCGCGCTCAGTGGAGACCCATCTGCTGCAGTACAACGCAGTCAAAGCTAAGTTCATTCCACATGTTACTGCTGCTGCGACGCCGCAAGAGGGACAGGCTGAGCTGGAAGAGACACTCAAGCAACTGCCTGAGCAGATTGACGCCGTTATTTTAGGTATGGGCGAAGATGGGCATACCGCATCTTTCTTTCCTAATGCACCTGAACTTGCGGCTGCGATCGATCCTAACCAGTCTCAAGCCTGTTTGGCTGTAACTCCGCCGGTTGCGCCACATCCTCGTATGACTTTGACGCTGCCGCGCCTGCTCGCCAGTAAACAGATCTTCCTGCATCTGTGCGGTGAGGGTAAGACTCCAGTGTTGGAAGAGGCGATGGGTGAGGGTGCGGCTGAGGATATGCCGGTGCGCACGGTGCTGCGCCAAGAGCAGACGCCAGTAGATATTTTTTGGGCGCCTTAATCTAGGGTGCTGATGGCGCTAGCCAATTGCGCGGCCGGTCGCGAACTGTCACTACGCGCCACATCGCTCGTACAGAGGGTAGTTGGGCTTCAACCCGACAGCTGTACGAGCGATTTAGCTCATAGAGCTATTTCGCGATGGGTCGCGCAATAAGCTTTGCTTACAGCGCTCCTACAATCGACAGCGGGAAAATCAGCGGTTGGTCAGATCCATCCGCTTAAGAAACTCGGTCCAGGTCTTATGCTGCTTGCTACTACCTAGGTAGCGGCCGCGGTCTTGGGTTTTCTGTGACCAGATCCCCTCGCGGTTAAAACTGTAGATTGGAACTAGATCCAAACGCTCCGTTGTCGGAAGCACTTCATTCTTCATGTTATCCAGTACCAGCGGGGAAGAGCTATTCTCAGGCTGGTAGGTCAGCACCATATGGGCTTCGCCGGCAGAGGGCACATTGGTATACATCATCTGCAGCTTTGACTCGTCGACGCCAAGATTGCGTAGAACAAAATATTTGGTAATGGCGAAATCTTCACAGTCTCCGCCATCGTTCAAAAGAGACTCTTTCGGGGTCGCCCAGTAATCGGCCTTACCGTATTTCTTATCGTCATTGGTGTAAGTGAGAAGATTGAGGACCGAGTTCACTGCATCAACACGCGCCTGCTCATCACTGTTGCGATGCGTCTGCAGTAGCTCGTCTATAGAGCTTGGGGCAGCCACCGCCTCTACTGGAGCGCTAGTCGCAAGAGCGCCGGTTGTAAAAGAGAGAGCCAGCATCGGTACGGCGATCGTTGGCAGAATATTTCGCACGTTGAGCTCCCTTTCCTCTCTCTAATCTTAGACCTTCATAATGCCTAGAGAAGGCGTAACGGCCACTTCCGGTGAATAGAACCTGTCGATTAATTGCTCGCGAGCATCTGTGTACCAGTGCCCTGAAGTGGTGCAACCACCGATGCAAGCACTGTAAGGTAATTCTGCTGTGCGTTTGTTGAACAGATTTCAACAAAACTAGCGTTCTGGACTTTACGCAGGCCGAGCTCAACGCCCTGTTCAAACTCAGCTGTAAGCCCGTTACGTGCGGCCAAATTATGAAGTTCGCGCTCGAGTGACGCGTTGTTTGCAGCAGTCTGTGAAGCTGTGCAGTGGTTATGGATAGTCGAGACCATGCCAGCTAGGATTGCGAATTCAGAGCGCTCATCTGCCTGTGCCTGCAGGCTGAGTGCGGCCAGCGTCAACACGCTAGCTGAAAGAATCGACTTAAGAACTGCTTTAACTGTCATAACTTCCTCTCTACATCCCTGTGCTTTTCTTATCTTTGTTGAACCCTCAGCTGCCGTGCTTCAGATCTGCGAGCCGTTTAAGGCTGTCTGGCGATATGCTTATCGTTTGACGGAGTTAAAGCTATCACAGGGTATTTAGAGAGGGAATACCTAGGCTAAAGTCGAAAGGATACTAAAAATCAATAAGTTAGAAGGATTTTGTATTCGCATAATGCGAAGCAAAATGCGAACAAGTCTGGCGCAGAGTGATCTAAGTCAATGAAATATAAGGGGGTAAAGGTAATTAGATGCACAAAACAATACTTGTGTCGCATCTGTCAGCAATGTTCTCAAATGCAAATTGCAATGAGTTGAATTTTTCTCATAGAGTAATTTAGATATCTGTTACTCTTTAGTGACATTTGTGGCTTTTGGGTGCTCGAGTGGGAGGCTTTGCCTAGTACGAACAGTAAAAAAGCCCCAAGCGAGACTTAGGGCTTCGTTGTGTGTCAGGCTTTTGTATCGCGATCTGGATCAATTCACCAGCGAAAGGAACTCTGCGCGTGTGGCTGGATTTGAGCGGAAGGTACCTAGCATCATTGAGGTCTTCATCATGGCGTTCTGCTTCTCAACACCGCGCATCATCATACACATGTGCTGAGCCTCAATGACGACCCCTACGCCGAGCGCACCGGTTACTTCCTGCAGCGCTTCAGCAACCTCTTTAGTCATGTTCTCTTGAATTTGCAGGCGACGCGCGTACATATCGACGATGCGTGCAATCTTTGATAACCCAATAACCTTACCCTGCGGGATGTAGGCGACATGAGCCTTGCCGATGAAAGGCAGCATATGGTGCTCGCACATCGAGTAGATCTCGATGTTTTTGACCAAAACCATCTCAGAGTTATCTGAATCGAACAGTGCGTTATTAACAACCTCTTCGAGCGTCTGCTCGTAGCCTTTCGTCAGAAACTTCATCGCTTTGGCTGCGCGCTTGGGCGTGTCTCTGAGGCCGTCGCGTTGCAGATCTTCACCGATGGCGCTGATGATGGTTTCGTAGGCTTTTTCCACTGCTGGATTCCTCAAGGTGATTTTCGCGCACCTTACGCCAAAGCGGCTGCTAGGTAAAGATTAACGCGGATCCGACTGACGTTTTAGCAGCACATAAAGCGCGCCGCTGCCGCCATCCTGGGGTTGGGCGGAACAGAAAGCGAGTACCCCGTCTATCTGTTGTAGCCAGTCAGTTACGAAGGATTTAAGCAGCGCCGGTTTACCCGGGTCTGTGTAGGCTTTGCCGTGTACCACCAGAAGCCCCCGCAGCCCGCGACGCTTTGCATCACCAATAAAGCCGTGAAGCTCTTCGCGGGCTGCATCTACTGAGTAGCCATGTAGGTCCACCCCTGCATCCCAACCTAGGTGGCCGGCTTGCATGCGCTTTAGCAGCTTCTGTTGCACGCCGGGAAGGGCGAAGAGGACGCGCTCTTCGGCACTCATTTCACGTGTCAGTGTGGAGTTGAGACCATCAACGATCAGCTCGTTCTGCTCCTGAGCTTTCTCGCGACGGTATGAGGCGGACTCGTCGTTACGACGCGCCTGTCCGGTGTGAGCACGCTCCTGCTCTAAAGGTTGGACGTCACTCAGCGCTTCGCGGAAGGCTTGTAGCTCAGAGATGTAGTCGCTTCTGCTCTTATCACTCATAGGGAAACTGGGTAAACTTAGCGGCCATTAAGGCTTCAGATACGTAAGCCGTCAATTATCGGACGATAGATGAACACAGATCAACCTAAATTGGGGCATCAGCTCCACACGTTGCGCGACTATCTGCGCTGGACACTCAGCGAGATGCAGCGCCATCATGTCTACTTTGGCCATGGCCATGTCGATGCCTGGAATGAGGCGTTACAACTGGTATTCAACGCGGTGGATCTACCTTGGGATAGCTCGCTTGAGCTGCTGGATGGCCGTTTAATAGATGAAGAGAAGGTGCGTCTCGAGTCTTTTGTTTATCAGCGCTGCCTAGAGCGTCGACCGCTGCCCTACATCACCGGCGAAGCCTGGTTTATGGGAATACCTTTCAATGTGGACGAGCGTGTTCTGATTCCGCGTTCTCCGACCGCGCAGTTAATTGAGACGGGATTCCAGCCTTGGCTCGGTGATGTGGATGTAGAGCGTGTGCTGGATCTCTGCACCGGCAGCGGCTGCATAGGTATCGCCTGTGCAGCGGTATTTGATCAGGCCGAGGTGGATCTGGTGGATCTATCGACTGAGGCCTTAGATGTTTCTCAAACCAATATCGAACGACATGAGCTGAGTGATCGCGTTAGGACTGTCCAGAGCGATCTGTTCAATAATCTTGAAGGCGAGGTCTATGACCTGATCATCACTAATCCACCTTATGTTGACCAGGATGATTTAGACTCGATGCCTGCGGAATATCAGCACGAGCCTGAGCTAGCGCTGGGGTCGGGTCCGGATGGTCTGGATATCACTCGGCGTATACTGCGCGAGGCGGGTCGCCACCTCAGTGAGCAGGGGCTGTTGGTGTGTGAGGTGGGTAATTCTGAAGTTCATCTGATGCAGGCCTATCCTGAACTGCCATTGATCTGGGTAGAGCTGGAAGAGGGTGGTAATGGGGTGTTCGTTATAGATGCGCCGTCACTGCGTGCGCATGCGGATGATCTTTGATCTGTGATAGGTTTTAGTCGCGTCGTTCGCTTTGCTCACAATCCGCATACTGGGGATTATGGGTCGCGTCGTTCGCTGCGCTCAGAACCCTCCTCAAGATCGGTTCTGTGGGAGGGATCTAGCGGAGCTAGGTCGCGACTCATAAATTA
>JAYQBD010000058.1:12295-13561 GCA_038137135.1 Oceanospirillaceae bacterium
CAAGATCGGTTCTGTGGGAGGGATCTAGCGGAGCTAGGTCGCGACTCATAAATTAGGTACAATTTGCGCCGCAAGCATCGCGATAGATCGCGGCGACAACTTTTAGTTAAGGAAAGCGTTTTAATGTCCGGTAATAGCTACGGCAAACTGTTCACCCTCAGCACTTTCGGCGAGAGCCACGGCCCCGCTTTGGGCTGTGTTATTGATGGTTGTCCTCCGGGCATAGAGATTTCCGAAGCGGATCTTCAAGTTGACCTAGATCGTCGCAAGCCGGGAACCTCACGCCATACGACTCAGCGTCGTGAGCCGGATGAGGTACGCATTCTTGGTGGTGTGTTTGAGGGCAAAACCACCGGCACATCTATCGGTCTTTTAATTGAGAACACCGATCAGCGCTCGAAAGACTACTCGAACATTAAAGATAGTTTCCGTCCCGCTCACGCTGATTACACCTACCATCACAAGTACGGTATTCGTGACTACCGTGGAGGCGGCCGCTCGTCCGCGCGCGAGACTGCTATGCGTGTCGCAGCCGGTGCTATCGCTAAGAAGGTGCTCGCGGCTGAAGGTATACAGATTCGCGGTTACCTGTCTCAGTTGGGTCCCATCGTTATTGATCCGAGTCGTTTTGAATGGGGTCAGGTTGATCAGAATCCGTTCTTTTCGCCGGATGCTCAGGCTGCAGAAGAGATGGCAGAATACATGGATGCGCTACGTAAAGAGGGTAATTCAGTCGGTGCGAAGATCTCTGTGGTCGCTTCAGGCGTGCCCGTAGGCCTCGGTGAACCAATCTTTGATCGCCTCGATGCTGATCTGGCGCACTCACTGATGAGCATCAATGCCGTGAAAGGTGTTGAGATTGGTGATGGCTTTGCTTGTGTTGCTCAGAAAGGCACTGAGCACCGCGATGAGATGACGCCTGAAGGCTTCCTCTCTAACCACGCTGGTGGTGTCCTGGGCGGGATCTCAAGCGGACAGGATATTATCGCCCATATCGCACTTAAGCCGACTTCAAGCATGCGCCTGCCCGGGCGTTCGATTGATGTGCATGGTAATCCGATCGAAGTGGTCACCAAAGGTCGTCATGATCCCTGTGTTGGTATTCGTGCAACCCCGATCGCTGAGGCGATGATGGCGTTGACGCTGGTGGACCACCTGCTGCGTCACCGCGCGCAGAATGCCAACGTTAAGGTGGATACCCCGGTACTGGGGCAGCTCTGATGCTGTGAGAGGGATCGGCGCGTAGCGCCGGTCGCGACATCCGCT
>JAYQBD010000059.1:0-13347 GCA_038137135.1 Oceanospirillaceae bacterium
ACCCGCCAAACCTTTGAGCGATTGGAGACGGGCCTCCGCTGTCAAATATCTGAGAGCCTCACGCCTGACTCTGATCCTGAACAGGTTTGCGAGTTGTTGCAGACGCTACCTCTAGATAGCACCGCCTTCTTGGTGACTCATATGCCACTTGTTGGGTGGCTCAGTGGCTATCTACAAGAGGGCCCTCTGACGTTGGGCTCAAGCTTCTACCCCGCGCAGGTCGAGATATTAGAGATGGATGTCCCTGCCGCGGGTCTAGCAAAACGGGTAGCCGGATACGAACTGTGATTACGCAGCCGCGCGCACTGAATTTTACCGTCAATGGCCGCACTCTCGCCGCGCTTGAGTGGGGCGATCAGAATCAACCGCTGATGCTAGCGCTCCACGGTTGGCTGGACAACGCAGCAAGCTTTGCGCTGCTTGCGCCGCGAATCAAAGGCTATCGAGTGATCGCTCTCGATATGGCGGGTCATGGTCTTTCGGACTGGCGTAGCCAGGATTCGGGGTATCCGATCTGGAGTTATGTAGAGGATCTCTATCAAGTTCGGTTACAGCTTGAAGTAGAGCAATTCGCGCTCTTGGGGCACTCACTCGGGGCAGGTATCGCTAGCCTCTTCGCCGCAAGCTGGCCTGAGACGGTCACGCGTCTGGGCCTAATCGAGAATTTGGGTCCGCTGGCCGATTCTGAGGAGGGGTTCTCCCAGAATCTCAGATCTGCGATTGAAGATCATCAAAAGCCAGCCAAAGAGATACGCCCGCGTGCGTTTGAGGCTTGGGTACGCTCACGTTCAAATACCGTCTTTTCTGTGCCCGAAAATGCAGCTCGCCTGCTGATGCAACGTAATACGCGAGAAACTCCGGAGGGGCTCTACCGTTACGCCTGTGATCCACGCCTGCGACTCCCCTCGATAATCCGTCTTTCCGAGTCGCAGGTTCGTGCCGCATTGTGCCAGTTGAGTATGCCGGTACAGCTCATTAGCGGGGCTTCTGGTCTTAAACGCCCCCTGACCCAAGAGCGAGTGCGGGTCGTACCAGATATTGAGCAAGTTGAGCTGCCGGGTGGCCATCATCTTCATATGGAAGAGCCCGAGGTTGATGCGGTAGCTGAGGCGCTCAACAGATTCTATGCTAAGGGTTAGTGAGCGGATAGACGCTTAACCTATCTACCGTTTTGGAGTTTTGATGCTTAGGGTATTTGCTACGCTTGTTGCTACTCTTCTTTCGGTTTCAGTCACGGCTGCTGAGGTGCCCAACTTGCCTGCTGGCCTAACGGCTTATGACTTGGCACAAGAGGATCGTTACCGCAGCCGTTCCGTCTCCGACTACCGCCTAATTTTGGGTGCAGTCGTTAAAATAGATCGCCAAATTAGAGCCGATCAAGACCTGCGCCTTGCCGGCGAGCTGCAGCAGTTTACCTGGGAGATCCCGCGCTCACATCAGCCCGCTGAGCCCTTCGAAGCGATGCGCGCTCAACTGCAGCAGTCAGGCGCGAAAATACTCTACCAGTGTGCTGGGCGTGAATGCGGCGCCAGTAATATCTGGGCTAATGACCTATTCCGTTACGCTACGCTGTACGGGCGCGATGATTCGCAGCACTACTTGGCGGCGCAACTCAATGGCCAGCACTTTGCGCTCTACGCGGTGCGTCGAGGTAATCAGAGAGTCTATCTACACCTAGATCTCATTAGCAGTGACGAGGCGGTTGAAACCGCTTGGTATGCACCGCTCGATGCTCAAGGCTACATGGTGTTGCCACACTGGCCGCAGTCACCCGAGTTAGCCGTTAAACAGCTGGTTGACTGGATGGAGCAGAGCGGGTCAAGAGTCCGTTTGGTGGTACATCAGTCAGGCACTGACGTAACGCTAGCGCAGAGAGAGTCCGAGCGCCACGCGCAAACGCTGCGCCAACAGTTAGTGGATGCAGGTGCGGATGCGGCCAGTGTCGAAGCCTTCGGAGTCGGCAACCTAGTCCCCAGCGTCCTCGGCGCTACCACCCAACTCACCGTCGTAATCGTCCTGTAGGAGGCTTCTTGGCAAAGCCGAGGAGGCGACTTGTGCTACGAGGGTCGCGACATCCGCGTTGCGGATATTCTTCCTACAGGTGGTCTCTGCCGTGTGGGGCATCCAAGTCGAATTGTGGGCCGGTAGAGATGATGCCGTGCGGGTTGATGGTTGCGTGGCTGCGGTAGTAGTGGTGGCGGTTATGTTGCAGATTGCTGGTCTCGCGAATACCCGGCATCTGATAGATCTCACGCAGGTAACCTGAGAGCGCAGGATAGTCAGCGATGCGTTTGCGATCACACTTAAAGTGCTGCACATAGACAGGATCGAAGCGTAACAGGGTAGGGAAGAGCCGGATGTCCGCCTCGGTAAAACGATCACCACAGAGATAGCGCTGTTTGCTTAACAGGGCTTCCACCTCTTCTAGGCGCTCGAACAGCGCCTCCACCGCCTCGTCGTATGCCTCTTGCGAAGTGGCAAAACCGGATTTGTAGACGCCATTGTTGACTGACTCGTAAAGCCAGTCATTGATTCGATCTATCTCAGCGCGGAGCTCTTGCGGGTAGTAGTCACCCGGCGTTGCGCCCAAATCATCGAAGGCAGAGTTGAACATACGGATAATCTCGGAGGACTCGTTAGAGACCAGCTTGTCCTGCTGCTTGTCCCAAACGACAGGCACGGTAACACGCCCGGAGTAGTTAGAATCGGCACGCGTATAGATTTGGTAGTAGTAGTCGTAATCAAATAGATGATCGCCGGTAGCACCGTCGAAGTCAGTAGCGAATGTCCAGCCGTGGCTCAGCATCAGCGGATGGACCACGCTGACGGAGATCATATTCTCGAGACCTTTGAGTTTGCGCATCATCAGCGTGCGATGCGCCCAGGGACAAGCGTAGGAGACGTAGAGGTGGTAGCGCCCGGGCTCTGCTTTGAAGCCAGCTTCACCCGATGGACCTGCGCTGCCGTCAGCCGTTATCCAGTTGCGAAACTGAGCTATCGAGCGCTCAAACTTACCCTTGGTTTTTGCTGTGTCATACCACTTATCGTGCCACTTACCGTCGACTAACAGTCCCATAGAATCCTCCATTTTCGGTTCTGATAGTTTACGTCAGTCATCGTTCATTTAAATCGATAGGTTTGGATTGTTTCAATCGATTGGATCGATATTATGCAGGTGAAAGGTATAAAACTTTCCAATTTATCTGTAAATGAAATACATATTTCGTTATAAATGAGGCTTGTTATGCGCAGTTAGGCGATATAAACGGTAAAAAAATAACGAAAAAGTCTGTTTCTAACCGAAATTAGGTCTTAAACAGAGAGTATGGAGAGCGAGATGGAAAACCAAACCGTTGAACACTTTGATGCAAATGACTGGCCACGCGATTTTGATGTGCGTGCAGAGGTTGCAGAGCAGGCTGAACTGTTGGATGCCGATGACGCTCAAGAATAGTCTTTAGATTCTTACTCGTTCGTTGAAAAAAGGGGGCGCAGCAGGCTAAGCTAGCGCCTCTTATACAAACTCAAACTATCTCTACTGGAGTAAAGCATGCGTCGTCCCCTAGTCATGGGTAACTGGAAAATGAATGGGTCTCTACTGGCGAATAAGGCGCTGATTGAAGCGCTGGAGTCGACAGCTGACGACTGCAAAGATATTGACGTCGCAGTTTGTCCATCATTTGTCTACCTGCCTCAGGTGACCGATCTCTGCTCTGCTAACAGCATCCATGTTGGCGCTCAGAACATGAGTGATCAGGACAAGGGCGCTTTCACCGGTGAAGTTAGTGCCGATATGCTGCGCGACTTAGAGATAGGTTTTGTACTTGTAGGCCACTCTGAGCGCCGGGCAATTTATGGCGAAACCGATGCGCTGGTAGCCGCTAAGGTAAACAAAGCCCTGGAGAAGGGTTTAGTGCCTGTCCTGTGTGTGGGTGAGACCCTAGAGGAGCGCCAGTCGGGCGAGATGCAGGCCGTGATTGAGACGCAGGTGCGTGCTGTTTTAGATAGCGCGAACATTCAAGCCTTTGCGCAAATTGTTATCGCTTATGAGCCCGTTTGGGCGATTGGTACAGGCGAGACCGCTACGCCTGAACAGGCGCAAGAGGTACACGCCTTTATCCGTAACCTGCTGGCAGAGCAGGATGCAGAGATTGCATCGCGGACCACGATTCTTTACGGAGGTTCAGTCAACGCGGGCAATGCGGCTGAGCTTTTTGCGATGGCTGATGTTGATGGTGGTCTGGTTGGTGGTGCTTCATTGAAGGCAGCTGATTTCAGCGCGATCTGTCTGGCGGCTCAAGCTTCCGTCTAAACTGCGCCTAGTTCCAGGAGACTGACCTATACTCTTTGTAGAGGTCAGAATCTTGCGTAAAAACGTTATCAAAACATTCTTGTTCTTAGCTCCTTTGACCTTGCTCCAGGGGTGTAGCGAAGATGTGGATCAACATGACCACCCTGAGCTGAATACCGGTAAAGAGCTATTTGAATTTCACTGCGCTGGCTGTCATCACAATGCGGGCAACGGCAATTTTTTGGCCGGTATTCCTGCGAATAAAAATACCAAATTGAGTAGCGGTCAAATCGTGGATTTTATTCGCGGGAAGCATCGAGAGAATTTGCAAATGCCGGTTTGGAAAGAGATGCCAACGGAAGAGGCTGGGAAGATTGCCGCCTATTTGAAGAGGCTTTAGAAGCTCCAATGGGCTCGGTGAAGCATTCAGCTGAGAGGCAGCATAATCGCGCAATGAACTGCACTCATACAGCAGGTGCCCTAGGAATTCAGGCGGTGGGCGTCGGTTTGGATGGTCTCGACTCTGTTTCCTAAGTAAGAAATCTGGCCTTGGTAGCGCTCGTCGCCGGTGCTGGTGAACTCAAAACCGTAGCGGCGACGAAGGCTTAGTCGGCCTTGGCTGTTGCGTCCTATCCAGAGTGAACGCAGCGCGACTGTCTGATCGAGCAACTGCAGATTCATCTCGTCACAGTGTTTACGTACGGCCACCAATGCGCGCTCGCGCACGGCTAAACCGCGATACCAGAAGAGTACTGCGCCTGCGATGAGCATTAGCCAGAATAGGTCGATCAGTTCTAGATACATCTTGGACTCCTTAACTGCGCCGATGCTAACACAGTCGATGCCTCTGTAGGAGGCTTCTTGGCGCAGCGAAGGAGGCGATGTGAAGCCTAGGGGCGCGACATCCGTTGCACGGATATCACTCCTATAGAAGGGCGTTGCACTTGAGCGGTTGTGCGACCATACTGAGCGAAATCCTCTGTAATTTCAGGAACTAAGCATGACGATTAGCGGCTATCTCGAACTACTCAGTCTCGACCTGCTGGCGCTTGTATGGTTTCTGATCTGCTTTAAAGGTTACGCAACCTATGCCCGCCGAGCTAGCTATCACGAGCCCTGCCTAGCGAGTGTGATGCATCTCTACCGGCTGGAGTGGATGCGCGAGATGCTGGTGCGCGACATGCGCGTGCCGGACACCACAACAGTAGCTAACTTAGAGCGCGGCGTTACCTTCTTTGCCAGCACCACCATGCTTATTCTCGCAGGTCTTATGACACTGATAACCCGCGGCGAGACGGCGATGGGGCTACTTGCGTCGGTGCCGGGCGCTGAGCTGCTTTCACCGATTCAGTGGGATGTTCGAATTCTCTCAATGATGGTGCTGTTTGTGTACGCCTTCTTCAAATTCACCTGGAGTCTGCGCCAGTACGGCTTCGTCTCTGTGATGATCGGCGGCGCACCTCAGTTCACTGCTGATGACACTAAAGAGATAGAGTCACACGCCAACCGCATAGCGAAGATGGCCTCCATGGCGGCGAACAACTTTAATATTGGCCTGCGCTCCTACTACTTCGCTATTGCGATGCTGGGGTGGTTAATACACTCCGCGCTGTTTATGGCGATCGCCGTGATCGTTGTCTGGATTCTCTACCGGCGTGAGTTCACTTCATCGACGCTGAAGACACTTGGACATACCGAAGATTTTCAACGCTAGCAGAGAATCTGCACACGAGGCTTGAAATTCAATCTGAGCCCCCCATATCTGTGAGAGGTTAAAACTCACTGATTGAAAGGATATTCAGGTTTTAGATTATGAGCAGTGCAACAGAAACCCAGAACACCGAAACTCTAGGCTTCCAGACAGAAGTGAAACAGCTGCTGCAGCTGATGATTCACTCGCTCTACTCAAACAAAGAGATCTTTCTGCGCGAGCTGATCTCTAACGCGTCTGACGCGGCAGAGAAGCTACGCTTTGAAGCGCTCTCTAATGCCGATCTCTACGAAAACGATGGCGATCTGCGCATTCAAGTAAGCTTTGATGAGGAAGCCAAAACCATCACCATCGACGACAACGGTATCGGCATGTCGCGTGATGATGTGATTGCCCACCTTGGTACCATCGCTAAGTCTGGTACCGCTAATTTCCTATCTAACCTCTCTGGCGATGCGGCGAAAGATAGTCAGCTGATCGGTCAGTTTGGTGTTGGCTTCTACTCAGCCTTTATCGTGGCCTCCAAAGTGGATGTCTACACCCGTCGTGCGGGTCTGCCTGGCGAAGAGGGTGTGCACTGGTCATCTGAAGGCGAGGGCGAGTTCACTTTGGCGCAGATCGATAAGCCAGAGCGCGGTACCCGTATTGTACTGAGCCTGAAAGATGATGCGCTAGAGTTCGCCAACGGCTGGCGTCTACGCTCGCTGGTCAAGAAGTACTCTGACCATATCGCTCTGCCAGTGCAGATGCTCAAAGATGCGATGCCCTCAGAGGATGAGTCTGAAGAGAAGGCGGAAACTGAACTGGAGAACGTCAACTCAGCAACCGCCCTGTGGACCCGCAACAAGTCTGAGCTCAGCGACGAGGATTACAAAGGCTTCTACCAGCACGTATCGCACGACTTCCAGGAGCCAATCACCTGGGCGCATAACCGTGTAGAGGGCAACCTTGAGTACACCTCGCTGTTGTACCTGCCATCTAAAGCGCCGTACGACCTGTGGAACCGTGAAGCACCTAAGGGGCTCAAGCTCTATGTGCAGCGCGTGTTTATCATGGATCAGGCGGACCAGTTCCTGCCGCTCTACCTGCGCTTTATTAAAGGCGTTGTAGATTCACGCAACCTATCACTCAACGTATCACGTGAGATTCTGCAGAAAGATCCAACCGTCGATAAGCTTAAGTCTGCACTTACCAAGCGCTCGCTCGATATGATCGAGAAGTTTGGTAAGAAAGACCCAGAGGCGTACCAAGAGTTCTGGAAAGAGTTTGGTCAGGTGCTCAAAGAGGGCCCTGCAGAAGATAACGCCAACCGTGAACGTATCCTCAAGCTGATGCGTTTTGCCTCTACCCAGACAGGTAATAGCGACGAGACGGTATCGCTCGAGGACTACCTCGGCCGCATGCAAGAAGGCCAGGATAAGATCTACTACCTGGTTGCCGACTCCTACAATGCCGCGAAGAACAGCCCGCACCTAGAGATCTTCCGTAAGAAAGGTATCGAAGTGTTGCTGCTGACCGATCGTATCGATGAGTGGATGATGAGCCACATCTTCGACTTCGACGGTAAGTCGTTCCAGGATGTGACCAAGGGCGAGCTCAAACTCGATAAAGAGGAGAGCGAAGAGCAGAAAGCCGAGCTCGAAGAGAAGAGTAAAGCTTACGAGAGCTTGATTGAGCGCCTCGGTAAGGTGTTGGAGTCTCAGGTTGAGTCTGTGCGTGTCAGCCAGCGTTTGACTGACTCACCAGCCTGTCTGGTACTGGGTGACTACGATATGGGCCTGCAGATGCGCCGTATTATGGAAGCGGCGGGTCAGGCTGTGCCGGATACCAAGCCAGTATTCGAGTTCAATGCCGAGCACCCGCTGATCACCAAACTCGATCAGGAAGCAGACGAGGATCGCTTTGCCGACCTTGCGCTGATTCTTCACGATCAGGCACAACTGGCAGCCGGTGGTCAGCTGGAAGATCCAGCTGCTTATATTGGTCGCATGAACAAGCTGCTGCTTGAGCTAAGCGCCTAAGAGATCTAGCGGGAGCACCGCGGCCATAAATCATTGGTCACGTGCTGCGCTCGCTCCTAAAAACCAGATAAAACGCTCTCTTGTGAAATTTCATAAGAGGGCGTTTTTTTTGTCTAAAAATTGGCATTAATTTTGCTCTGTCATTGATAATAGCTAACAAACAGAGTTATTCGCATGAACGATATGGGAAGGAATAGACGCAAGTCTGCCGGTGGAGTTGAGAGCAGAGCACTTGCAGGGAAGAAAATCCAAGCGCCAGAAATTCAGAAGGCAGCATCAGTTGGGGTCACCCTCGTTGAAGAGAATCTTGATACCGGTGACTCCTGGTTTGTTCTGGGTCCCTCAAAAATGGAGAAGATCCGGCAGCCTCTGATTGGTGTTACAGGATTTCGACCGGCTGTTGATCTTAAGTATCGTGAACTTTTAGATCAGGCTCTTGATGAAATTGGGCAAGCTCAGATAGCGCGATGCGTGTCACCAGACGAGCAACGCGAGGTGTGGGTAGAGGCTCAGACTGTCAAATTTTATCAAAACACCGAAGGTGAGCATTTCAGACTCATCACTGTGAGGAACTTGACGGCTGAGCAAGACGCGCGAACATTGAATGAAAAAGCGATCGATCGTGGACTTAATCACTTTCAGGCAAATCTTTTAGTCGAAAATCTAACTACTAAAACAGGTCGATATGTGGTGCGTCATGCACGACCGTCGCATGAACAGCGCCCGCTATGTGCAGAGCGTCGTACTGAAAAAATGCTTCCTGAAGAGCGAGATGCTTTTCTAGAGGGCGTCTCACAAGTAGGCGGCAGTGCTGAGTACCAGTGGTTAATGCCCGCCGGTCATCGTGAATGGCACCGCATGATTAATCTTGGGGAGTCTATCAACGATAATGGCGAGACTGAGCGCTTGTTGATGGGTTTCAACATCGAAGATGAGAAGCGGCGCGAGCTGGAACTCAGGCGAAAAGTAGATCAACTTAATAACCTGAATCATCAGCTATACAACCTGGCGTCAACAGCGCGAGTTGGCCTTATGTCAACGAACTATGAGTCCGGTCTACTTGAGCTCGATGCAATGGCTCGCGAATTGTTGGACCTTCCTCCTGATCTATACCCCCAACCTACGTTGGAAGATTACTTGTCACGTGTGCACCCATCCGAGCGAGAGGATGTTCTGCAAAGTAGATCAAGGATAATTCATGGCTTTGACGGTAAAACCCGAGTGCGGCGTATCGTGCATCAAGATGGTGAGGTTCGACACCTCAAAATGAATTTCCTCCCCAAGTTTGATGGAGAGCGTTATCTAGGTTGCGATGCGGTGTTGGTGGATATATCTGACGTACAGCGCGCGAATGACCGGGTTAAGCAGCGCAATGCCGAGATTGAGCGTGCAACGGCAACCGCCCGCATTGGGACCTTCAGTTATAAATTTGAAGATGATCGAATAGAACTTAATTCGATCGCGCGTGAGTTGGTCAATCTGCCGGTAGAGCAGTTTCCTGTGCTGTCTTTGGATCTGTACCTAAGCGCGTTTGAGTTGGATAACAGAGATGAAGCGCGCGCGAAAATTTTGGAGCGGATTAACCAGGACGTACGGCATCACAAGGTTGATCGTGAGGTGCGCTTAGAGGATGGTTGACTGCGTTACCTAGAGGTCCACATTGAGCGTTACACTGACCCGAGCGGCAACCTTAGTCTTGAGGGCGTGATGCTCGATGTCACTGAACGAGTCGAGCGCGAACTGCAGATGCAGGAGGAGCAACAGCGCCGCGAACAGATGTTTGCGGTCATTGGACACGAGCTGAGAACACCCGCAGCGACGCTAAAAATGTTAGCTGAACAGCTCGAACAGTGCACTGAGCAAGGCGGCACTGTCAGCGATCTGCAGCAGACCCAGCAGATGCTGAAAAGTACAGCAGAGCATCTGGTGACTGTGCTCGATGATCTTCGTCAGGTTGCTCAGCCAGATAAACAGCGGACTCGAGAACGAAAAGTGGTTCAGCTATCCGAGTTTCTCGAAGGTATTGTGACCAGCTTACGGCCAATGGCTGAGTCGCAGGGGTTTTCGCTGACCTTCGACCTTCAACGTGCCGATTTTCAGTACGCTGAAGTCGAGCTCTCGTCGGTCCGCCAAGTGCTGACTAACTTGACGAAAAACGCATTGATCCATTCGGGTGGCGATCGGGTCCGAATAGCCGTAGAGATTAGCGCCACCGATAATCCGCAGGACAAGCTGCATCTTAGGGTGCTTGATAATGGCAAAGGCATTCCTGCTGATAAGGTTGAACAACTTTTCACGCCGTTTGTGCGCGGCAATACTGAAGCGGACGGGACAGGTTTGGGTTTGCCTATCTGCCGAGATCTGATTCGTGGATTGGGCGGTGAGCTTTTCCACGAAACGACACCCAGTGGAGGCAGCTCGTTTAATATTGAGATGCCGATCTTGCGCGTGGTCGGGGGGACTCATGTAGAATCTCCTCAGGCGTCGGTCAACCCCTTCGAGGGCAAGCGCGTATTGATCGCCGAAGATAACCTCACCATTCGGATGCTGACACAGAAGATGCTGGAGTCCAAAGGCGCACTGGTAACCGTCGCAGAGCACGGTAGCGATGCGTTAGAGCGCTGTGCTGAGTCCAAGTTTGATCTGATTTTAAGCGATATTTTCATGCCTCAAATGAACGGCTATGAGTTTGTTAGCGCACTGCGCACGCAAGGTTTTGGTGGTCCGGTGGTGGGCCTTACTGCAGCTACGATTGGTGATGAGACAGAGAATATGCTGCAGGCAGGTGCCGATCTGATTATTCCCAAACCCATTGATATTCGAAAACTGGCCGCCTGGCTGGAGAAACAGACTCAGGAAGTGCTTTACGACACGCCGTAAACCGCGCATCATGCGATTAGCAGAGATATCAGGATGATAGCGTGGATATAGATTTAGAGTCGCTCCTTAAAGAGGTGATTAAAGCGGCCGATATAGAAATTTTGTGGGAAAAACCAGCGACAGGCGAGTCCGGTTTTATCTCACGCCAACCCTACTCAAGCGGCGGAGATCGGCCAGTCACTGGCGATGAGCGCCTTCGTCATATTCCAACTGCATTTCATGAGCCGGTGAAGGCCGCATTGAGCCAGGTTGGTGCGGTTGTGGAGTTTCCATTCAAACAAGACGCTTGGTTCGACTACCAGTGGTTCGAGATGCGACTGATAGAAGAGCGCAAGGATACTGACGGCGAATGTATTCGAATTTACTACTCCCGGCGGACTCAAGCATCTAAGCAACTCGAGCTGATGTTAAAACAGGCGCTGGACGCTGATCGGAAAAACGTCGTTGAGGAGAATCTCACCACAGGTGAGGCTCGCTATCTCTACAACTACTCGAAAAATCCTGATTTGGAACCCCAGTTGGCGGGTAGCCGAAGAGAGAATGCTTTAGGTGAGCAGGCTCAGGTTATCTCTGAAACCCTCGAACAGCCCGGCGTACCTGTTGAGTTTCGGTCAATGCTCCCGGGACGCGAAGATTTGGATTGGGTCAGACAGACTAATATTCGTCATTTTAGAAACGAGCAGGGTGATCATTGCCGTTTACTTCTGGTGAAAAACATCACGCAAGAGAAGCAAGCGGCTCTGGCGCTTGAAGCTGCTTATGAGCGGTTACAGCGATCCACCCGGATGGGAGATGTAGGAACTTTTACCTACGATGTGTCGACGGATCTGTTTGATTTAGATGATACATCCCGGATGCTGATGGCTTTACCCACGCAGCAATTTCCATTGGTCGATTCCGACAAACTATTGAGTTATGCCATTGGCTTCTCGGCCCAGCAGTTGTGAGAGTCGATCACATATCAGCAGCAGAATCAGGGTACGCAGACGTTCGAGTTGAACGTGCGCAGTTGGGATGGTATCCATATGGGTTAAGTTTAGATTTGAATTCCTTGACTCCTCTGATGGCTGGCAGGCTTGCGGTGTCATCATCGATGTCAGTGATGCAGTTCGTAACCAGTACCAGATTAATCAGCAACTGCGCCGCTTGGAAGAGCAGGAACGCGTGGTAGATACCGTTATCGACACGGCTCAAATGACACTCATAGAGATCGATCTGGATACCGGTATGGGTGAGGTTGTTCGGGGTTCCACACCGCATTTGCGCATGTTGACGAGCTTCGATGTGGATAAGATTCAGCGCCAAATTTATCAACCAGAGGATTACGAACGTCAAAAAATTGTGCGTGATAATCCCGGTCAGGTGGTGCTGGTGCATACCTATGACGTGTCGGGTAAGGAGTTTCTCTATTGGTCAACCTTGGGTTATTCCGAACCCTACAGACGGGATGGGCGGGTCTATCAGCTGCTCTACCGCCGTATTGTTGACGATGTCGAACAGCTCTCTGCACAGATGAGAGAGCTGAGTAAATCAGGAAAAGAGTGATTTCGAATGGGAGTTCAATGTGAGCAATAACTTTGCGATCTATCCAAGCCTCAAAGATAAGCATGTCTTGATCACCGGGGGAGCCAGTGGGATCGGGGCAGAGATTGTTAGGGCCTTTGTGGCCCAGGGGTCTCGGGTGGCGACGCTGGACATGGACGGAGACGCAGCTGCAGCGCTCCAAGCAGAGCTGGGCGCAGACAGCTTTCAGTTCCGTCAACTTGATCTGCGCGATATCGATGCCCTTAAAGCGGCTGTTATCGATCTAATTGCTCAGGGCGGTGAGTTTGATGTGCTGGTCAATAACGCGGCACGCGATGATCGTCACGACTGGTCGCAAGTGACGCCGGAATATTACGACGATCGCATCAATACTAACCTACGGCATATGTTCTTCGCCTGTCAGGCGGTCGCGCCGGGAATGATCAAGAACGGGGGCGGTAGCATCATCAATATGGGCTCTAACTCCTGGTGGGAAGCTGGTGGTGGATTCCCTGTCTACGCAACCGCCAAGGCTGCAGTCCACGGTATGACCCGCACGCTTGCACGGGACTTTGGCCAGCATATGATCCGTGTGAATACGGTGGTGCCCGGCTGGGTAATGACCCAGCGTCAGAAGGAGCTCTGGGCAACGCCAGAGGCCTTGGAGAAGCAGCGTCAGCGCCAGTGCCTTCCCAAGCTCATTGAGCCCGTCTATTTGGCGCGCATGGTGCTGTTCTTGGCGTCCGACGACTCGGCGATGTGCAGTGCCAACAATTACATGGTTGAGGCGGGTTCTATCTAAAAAGGTCGCGAACATGCGCGTTGCGCAGATCCCTTCAACCCGTAGGAGGCTTCTCGGCGTAGCCGAGGAGGCGATCATGTGTATTGGGTCGCGACATCCGCTGCGCGGATATCCCTCC
>JAYQBD010000060.1:0-12992 GCA_038137135.1 Oceanospirillaceae bacterium
TAGTGCCGGCGTCACCGTTGCGGGTGTAGATTTTGTCTAGACGGTCTGTCATTTGAATACGTACTTAAGTCCAATCCAAAGATTTCTTTCAGGAGCTGGTGTAAAGGCCGGGCAGTCTTCTGTGCCCCAACTACCTGCTTGACATTGGCCATGCCCAGTTGGTGTTGTTTCTGCACCTGTGTTGCCCAATGTACCATACTCGCTGAGTTTCCGATCAAAGAGATTATTAATCCGGGCGGATAGGTTCCATCCGTCGACCTGATAATTTGCTCCGAGATTAGCCACAGTGTAGTTGCTTAGTTTCGAGAATGAGTTGTCGTAGTCGGAGTCGAGCACTTGGTCTGAGACGTGCAAAAGGTCTGCCACGAAACTTAAGCCGTTAGATGCTTGCCAGCGGGCAAACGTTCGTACTTTCTGTTTGGGCACCAGTGGTATGTATTTACCTTTGTGATCACCTCCAGTGATCTTGCCCTGTGTGAAGTCAAAATCTATGCCCAGTTGAAGGCTATCGCTTAAGTTTTCGCTGATAGACAAGTTAATCCCGCGTCTGGTTGTGCTGTCTAAATTGACGTTGGCTCCGCTGCCGCTTGCTGCGACGGAGCTGTAGGAAATTTCGTTTTTCAAGTCTAGTTGGTAAAGCTGCGCAAAAAAGGAGGTTGAACTAGTGGAATACTCCAAGCCGGTTTCTAGAGAAACACCGGTTTGGTTCTTCAATCCTCGAGGCTGGTAACTACCCGCGTTGGCATATTCATCATTGGTATGCTCTTCCAAATTTGCGAAGCGATAGTTTTGATCGGCCCGAGCGAATAGTCTTAGCTGGTTATTTGGGCGGTACGTAAAGCCGACCGAACCGACGGTAATGTCATCATTTAGTTGCAAATCTGTTTCGCCGAAACCGTTAATAGCATGTGCAATATCATTTTTTACATTTGCGTACCTTAGGCCCGCACTGACATCAGTTCTGTAGGTAACGGGGTATATCAATTGGCCATAAAATGACCGTACATCTTGCTCAGCTTCTTGGTCGACGACAGCGTAGATACCGTAATCTGTGTGATCTAGATCCATGCCAAAAGTTAGTTTGGAAACGCCCATCTCAGTTGGTATCGCCCCCTGGAGCCTCGGACTGAAATTCAAGGCCTCACGCTGTTGACGATCGACACGCATTCTTGTGCCCCAGCGGCTGCTCAAGCGGAAATTAACATCATCACGACGATGCGATCCGTCAGTTTGCAGGCTCCAATTGTCCGCAAGTTTCTGGGTGTAATTGAACGAGGTGGTTTTTGTACGAGTCTCTGTAAAATCATCTGTATAGACCGAGTTGCTCTGCTTGCGATCTGCCGCTAACTCATCGATAAACAGAGCGCCCGGGTTCTCTCCGAATTCGTCGAAACGTTGATGAGTTAGTGTTAATCCATGGGACTCTGATTTATATGTTGATGAGAAAGCGAGGCTGCGAGAGTCCGAGGAGTTATTATCGCGGTAACCATCGCTCTTGCTGTCTTTACCCGTGATAGTTAGAGACAGGTGATCAGACACTGATTTAGTTACCAGTAAACTTTTTACTTGTCGCTCGAAGGAGCCTGCCTCAACCTGAATCTCCGCTACATCACTCGGATCTGCAAGTTTCGTTATGATGTTTATCACGCCACCGACTGCTTGATTTCCGAACAGAACACCGGAACTTCCGTAAACGACCTCAATGCGTTCGATGCGATCCGCTGGGATATCGTTAAACGAGATGGTGGCGCCATCGGTTGCGGAATTGAGTCGTCGCCCATCCACCATGATTAGAACATTCGAAACCGCGGTTGTGCTGAAACCGCGCATGTCGATAGTGGCCCGAGTACTATCGCCATACAGATCGTAAACATGGATGCCATGCTGCCCGCGAAGCAGGTCAGAAACAGATTGTGCACCACTCTCTTTGATCTCTTGTTCGGATATGATGCGGATACTAGAGGCTGTATCTACGCTAGTCTCTGGTGCGCGCGTTGCTGTTACGTACACGGCTAATGGGTCTGCAATCTCGGCCGTAGCCATAGGTAAAGTGACGAATGTTATTACACCCGCCCAAAGTAGGTTTTTCATAAGTCTCTCATGCGCCCGCCGCGCAGTGTATGGATTGAGTTGCGATTCAGGCCGGTCTCCGGGCTTGGGTTTTGCGGCTGCACGCCTTCCCGGCTTGCGCCAGTGGCATGTGTGCAGTCAACACCCTTACCGTTGCGGGGGCAGCGTCGGAATTGTTTGAGATATTTCAAACGCACCGAACTTCCCGATTATCCCGTCAGCGTCACTGGCAGGCACCTGTTCGATTTAAGCGGCGCAGTCTAAGAGAGGGAAACTGGATTGGCAAACGAATACCCTTCAGGCAAAGCTGAGGTAGATTCAGTTGGTCGGCAGAAGTGTCGCTTCGAGTGCTCGTATCTGCTCGAGAAGTATACGGTTTTCGTTCAGATCGAGTTGTGCTGTATCAGCAAGACTCAGAATTGCTCCAGTAATCCACTCAATCTCTGATGGGCGCTGGTTGATCCGGTCTTGCAGCATTGATGAGCGATTAGCGGCGGTGGTGCGACAGACCTCTGTCGCAACGTTAAGTAGTGCATCGTCAAACAGCGGTTTGTTGAGTATCTCGGATAGCTCCTCGATTTCATCAGCCACTCGCGACATACGCATTAAGGCGGTAGAACTCTCTAGTAGCTCTCCATTCGTTAGCTGATAAAGCGCTGTGAGTGGATTGATACAGGCATTGACCGCAACCTTCTGCCACAAGGTAGTCTCTATATCCTTAGCTCGAGCGTGGCGCGGAAGATTCAAAAGAGGGCAGTCTGCCTCTGAAGCTAGGCGATTCAATGGTCCCAGTTCGGTTCTTCCATCACCGGCAAGAGTTAAGTGGAAGGGGGTAGCGCTATTCGCACCGCTGGTTGTGGAGGCGGCCCACACCCTGTGTGCAGTAGCGCTGTCTGACAGTTTCTGCTGAACGCCATAGCCGTTACAAAGCAGCACAAGATCAGCGCTGTCGACTAAACGATCACGTACGGCCTCATATGCCCCGATCAGCGAGTAGGACTTGGTGCATAGCAGGAGATTTTCAATCTGGAGCGTAGAATCGTCCAACGAAGTAGCAGGGAAGGGAACAAACTCCTCACCCAGGTGGCTGAGATAGCGAATACCTGAGCCTGCCGCGACAAAGTCTTGCAGTTTCTGCTCGTCACGGAGAATCAACGTCACAGATTCTCCTGCGAGCTTGAGCTTGCGCGCCCAGCGCATTCCAATCGCACCTACACCGAGAATATGCCACACACTAGTCAATCTCATGCCAGAAAGGGGTATCATATATGCCTTTGATAGTTCATAGAACAGGAGAGGCAGATGCCATCGTTCGATATTGTATCGGAAGTCGATACCCACGAATTGACCAACGCCGTTGACCAGGCTAACCGTGAAATCCAGACTCGTTTTGATTTTAAAGGCGTCGACGCGAGTTTTGAGCGTGATGGTGATGCTGTTAATCTCGCCGCGCCAGAGACTTTCCAGCTGCAACAGATGGTAGATATGCTTCGTGCGAAGCTCGTCAATCGTAAGATCGACCCAAAGGCGATGGATGTGCAGTCTGCTGAGAAGCTGGGGATGCAAGCACGCCAGAAGGTTATCTTACGCCAAGGGCTCGATCAGGCGCTGTGCAAAAAGATCAATAAACTGATCAAGGATTCTAAGATAAAGGTTCAGACCCAGGTGCAGGGCGAAAAGGTGCGTGTCACAGGTAAGAAGCGTGATGACCTGCAACAGGTGATGGCGCTTTTACGTGAGTCTGACGTAGAACTCCCGTTACAGTACAACAACTTCCGCGATTAAAATTCCCCTTCAATCGCAAAAACTAGTGAGGCGCCGGAAGGCGCCTCTTTTTTTCCACGTGTTGGAAATTACTTCTCGTTAGCCTCGTTATGTGCCTGGGTACGCTCCTGCGCTGCATCGAGCTTATCGCGCAGCAGCCACAGCATCACGAGCGACGGGATAACCATCAGCGTGGTGATGATAAAGAACATCGTCCAGTTGCCTCCCAGGCCATCAACCATAGTGCCGCTGAAGCTTGCTAGGGTTGTGCGGCCAAGGTTACCTAAGGAGGCCAAGAGTGCATATTGAGTTGCACTGAATGCTCGCCCAGTGAGTGCCGTCAGGAAGGCGACAAAGGCGACCGTTGAAAAAGCGGTGGTGAAATTATCAACGATAATGGTCGCCGCGAACAGCCACTCGAGAGGGCCGAGTTCCGCAATCAGCGCAAACATCAGGTTTGAGCCCGCCATCGCAATACCGCCGACCATCAAGCCACGCAGTACACCAAAGCGCACGTTAATGGCACTACCGATAAGAGTGAAGACCACGGTTGCGATCCAGCCTAGCATCTTCGTGTATTCGCCGATCTGCTCGTTGGTGAAGCCTACCTCTTTGTAGAACACCACAGACATACGACCGAGGAACGCCTCGCCAATCTTAAACATGAAGATGAAGGCGAGTAGCGTGATTGCGATGCCAAGACCGTTGCGACGGATAAAGTCGGCAAAGGGCTCAATTACAGTGACTGCTATCCATGAGGCAAAACGGCCGAGTCCATAGCGTTTCTGATAGGCGTCTTCCATCGAGTGCTGCAGATTCGAGCGTCGGTCTTCGGGCTCTTTAACGAGCAAGGTGAATACCATGAGTAGCGCCATGATAACGGCCATAACACCGTAGACACCTGCCCAGCCCATAGAATCTGCATTGACGAATGCGAGGTAACCAGGGAGTGAGTAACCGGTCCACCAGCCCACAACAGCCATTGCCGAGGCGGGTGGCATCTTGTCATGCTCGCTCGGTTTGAACTGATCGATACGGAATGCATCCACGGCAATATCTTGGGTTGCTGAGGCTATCGCGATCAGCAGAGCAATCAGGGAGACGTACATCATGCCCGGTACTTTGCCTGACTCCGTGGTCGGTTCCCCCATGGCTGCATAGGCGCCACCGGGATCGGCCTGAGTGATCGCCAGAATCATCAGTAGCATCAGACCCTGACAGAGGAAAATCCATGAACGGCGCTGTCCCAGGCCACCCAGCACAGGCAGCCGTACGCGGTCGACTAGCGGAGCCCAGAGAAAGTTAAATGCGTAAACGGCAAAGATCGAGCCGAAGAATCCGATCGCAGACCGTGAAAGCCCTTCGTCTTTCAGCCAGCCGCTCATGTTTGAACCGATCAATACCCAGGGGAAGCCACTGCTACAACCCATCAAGAATATCCAGAGTAGGCGGCGATCTTTGTAGGTTCTCAGAGTTTCTGCGAATGAGCTCTTCATAAGTGCGGGAGTCCATATTGTTATAGTTTGATCCGGTTAGACTTTAGCATCTGGATCTATATGGAGGAAGCACAAAAAAACCGACCTCAAGGGTCGGTTTTTTTAAGGATATTAGGTGCTTAGATGCGCAGACCACCGTCTACTTCGAAGCAGCGACCCGAGGCATAGTCATTCTCAAGAATGAAAACCGCGGTTGCAGCAATCTCGTCGGGGCGACCAAGCCGCTTCGCTGGAATACCCGCAGCAATCTTGTCACGTGCCTCCTGTTTCATGCTCATGACCATCTCGGTACCGATGTAGCCCGGTGCAATCGAGGCTGCACGGATACCGTAGCGAGCCAGCTCTTTTGCCCAGGTAACTGCCATCGCTTCAACAGCGGCTTTGGTAGCAGTGTAGTTTGTCTGGCCCATGTTACCGTGACGCGAGATAGAGGAGATGTTGATGATGCAACCCTCCTGCTTGTGCTCAATCATCTGTACAGCAGCCTCACGGCCGCAGAGGAAGGTGCCAGTAAGGTTTACATCCATTACCAAGTTCCACTGATCCATGGTCATCTTGGAGACGATTTCGCCCTCTTTAACTTTGATAAAGAGGCCGTCGCGGGTGATGCCGGCGTTGTTGATCAAGCCATTTATACCGCCTAGGTCACTGGGTATTGCTGCAAATACAGCTTCGACCTCAGTTTCCTGAGCGACGTTACAGATGTACGTTTTGCCGTCGCTTCCTGCCTCGCGTACCTGCTCGAGGGTGGTGTCTAGATCCTCTTGGTTGAGGTCTATAAGCGCGAGCTTCGCCCCTTTAGCTGCGAGTGTCAGAGCCATTGAGCGACCCAGGCCACGGCCTGCGCCTGTGATGGCGATCACTTTGTTATTCAGATCCATTACATACTACCTTTTGCTGTTGTTTGGACTTTCTTGTTGTTATTTGTCGGCATTGTTTGCTGCATAGCAGCTATTGCACTGCAACAACGCTAAGCCTCTATGAACGAAAAATCTATCCCTAAGTTAGTACTTGTGGTTATAAAATATCTGGCATAGCGAAAGTTATAAGTTAAATGGTCTATAAGTATTTGTTTTTAAATTTATATTTCTAGAGAGAATAAGATTAAACAGGACACCTAGACCTTAGGCTAAGAGGGGTGCACAAAACTGAAAAAGCTTTTGCGATGCAGCAAATCAGACTGTGCACGTGCGAAATTTTCTTAGTGAGATCACTCCTCACCTTCGTTGTGTCGAGGAACAGAAGGTTTGAGTTCCGATCCGCCACAGTGGTACCGTTAGCGCTCAATTCGGAGTTCGCTATGCCACTGTTTATCCTTTTTGTTGTTATACCTTTAATTGAAATCTTACTGTTGATCAAAGTAGGGCAAGCCATTGGCGGTTGGTACACCGTAGGGCTGGTACTGTTATCGGCGTTCATTGGTGTAAATATGCTGCGCTACCAAGGCTTGGCGACACTGACGCGCGCACGCTCAAAGCTTGATCAGGGGGAGATGCCCATTGGTGAGATGGGCGACGGTATCCTGATTGCAGTCGGGGGTGCCTTGCTGATCACCCCGGGGTTTTTCACGGACTTCTTGGGTTTCTGCTGTCTAATTCCACTAACGCGCCACCTGTTCATAAAGCGCCTGGGGAAAACATTTATGAGCTGGATGCAGCGCGGTGGTAAGGCAAACTTTCATTACTCGCACTTCGAGCAGAACGAGGGACGTTCTCATCAGCAGAGAGGCGGTTCAGATGATGTGATTGATGGTGAGTTCGTTGATCTTGATGAGCAAGGTCGCCCAAAAAACGATAACGGTCGTCTACCACCTCGCTAACACCCGGCCACTTACTCTTCCTTAGCGCTAGGTTTCAACTGGCGCTTCTCACCGACTTTGGTCGAGAAGTAAAAAAATTTTCCTTCGTACTGTTGAAAAGCGTTTTTCCTCACCCCATTAAGCTTTCACACAAAGAAATTGAGGGTTAGAGCCGTGCTCTGATCGTCATACAACAAACCAACATCACTATGGATCCTAGATTCAGGAGAATAACCAGATGAAAATTCGTCCACTTCAAGACCGTGTTGTTATTCGTCGCAGCGAAGAGGAAGCAAAAACTGCAGGCGGTATCGTGCTCCCAGGCTCAGCAGCCGAGAAGCCAAACCGCGGTGAAGTCGTTGCTGTAGGCCCAGGCCGCGTTGCTAACAACGGTGAGCTGATTGCGTGTGCAGTCAAAGTCGGTGATGAAGTTCTTTTCGGTCAGTACGCAGGTACTAACACCATCAAAGTTGAGGGTGAAGAGCTGCTGATCATGCAGGAGAGCGAAATCTACGGTGTGCTCGAGGCCTAATTTAGACTTCGCACTCACGAATTTTTAACTTATAGAAAACAGGATTACTCATAATGTCAGCTAAAGATGTACTTTTTGGTATCGACGCTCGCTCTAAAATGCTGGTAGGCGTCAACGTTCTTGCAGATGCAGTTAAAACAACGCTTGGCCCTAAAGGTCGTAACGTTGTTCTGGATAAGTCTTTCGGTGCGCCAACCGTAACTAAAGATGGCGTGTCAGTTGCGAAAGAGATCGAGCTCAAAGATAAGTTCGAGAACATGGGTGCGCAGATGGTCAAAGAGGTTGCCTCTAAAGCCAACGATGTAGCGGGTGACGGTACCACGACTGCAACCGTACTGGCTCAGGCGATCGTTAACGAGGGGCTGAAGTCTGTCGCTGCAGGCATGAACCCGATGGATCTGAAACGTGGTATCGACAAAGCTGCGGCGGCAGTCGTTGAAAAACTGGCTGCGATGGCCGTGCCTTGCGCTGATAACAAAGCGATTGCGCAGGTTGGTACGATCTCAGCCAACTCTGACGCTGAAGTCGGAAACATCATCGCGGAAGCGATGGAGCGTGTAACTCAGGAAGGTGTAATCACTGTTGAGGAAGGCTCTGGCTTCCAGAACGAGCTGGACGTCGTAGAAGGTATGCAGTTCGACCGCGGTTACCTCTCTCCGTACTTCGTAACTAACCAGGATGCGATGACAGCTGAACTTGAAGATCCGTTCATCCTGATCGTAGACAAAAAGATCTCGAATATCCGTGAACTGCTGCCAGCTCTGGAAGGTGTGGCTAAGTCATCACGCCCACTGCTGATCATCGCTGAAGATGTAGAGGGCGAGGCGCTGGCAACTCTGGTTGTCAACAACATGCGCGGTATCGTTAAAGTCTGTGCAGTTAAAGCACCTGGTTTCGGCGACCGTCGTAAGGCGATGCTGCAGGATATCGCTGTACTGACCGGTGGCCAGGTGATCTCTGAAGAGGTTGGTCTGTCACTCGACACTATCGAGTTGGAGCAGCTTGGTCAGGCTAAGCGCGTTCAGATCAGCAAAGAGAACACAACAGTTGTTGACGGTTACGGGGCTAAAGAAGATATCCAAGCACGCGTCCAGACTATCCGTGTTCAGGCTGAAGAGACAACTTCAGACTACGACCGTGAGAAAATGCAGGAGCGTGTTGCTAAGCTTGCTGGCGGTGTAGCTGTAATTAAAGTCGGTGCTGCGACTGAAGTTGAGATGAAAGAGAAGAAAGCGCGTGTAGACGATGCTTTGCACGCAACGCGTGCCGCGGTAGAAGAGGGCGTTGTGCCTGGTGGTGGCGTCGCACTGATTCGCGCGCTACAGGGTGTTGAGGGTCTGGAAGGTGATAACCACGATCAGACTATCGGTATTCAGTTGGCACTGCGCGCTATGGAGGCTCCGCTGCGTCAGATCGTTGCCAACGCGGGTGGCGAGCCGTCAGTGGTTGTAGCTAAGGTTCGTGAGGGTGCTGATAACTACGGTTACAACGCGGGTAACGAAACTTACGGCGACATGATGGAGATGGGTATCATCGATCCAGCTAAGGTAACTCGCTCTGCACTGCAGGCAGCTGCTTCAATCGCTGGTCTGATGATCACCACTGAAGCCATGGTTGCGGATATTCCAGAAGACAAGCCGGCTATGCCAGATATGGGCGGTATGGGCGGCATGGGCGGCATGATGTAATCAGCCTCTCTAGCGTCACACGAAACCCGGCCTTGGCCGGGTTTTTTATTTGTGCGCCTGCTTCTACACCATTGGTCTAGTTTAGCCAAAGGTATGGTTGTTCCACTTGATTGAAGCCAGTACTTTGTCGATTCCGCTGTTTTATAACAATAATCTTCAACGGAGTTACAAATGACTGATAAAACTAACGGCGTTTCACGTCGTACGGTCCTCAAAGGTACTGCCGCTTCTGCTGCAGCTATCGCTGTTCCAAGTTTCTACATCCCAAATGCTACTGCTGCTGGTGCGTTCCGTAACGACCCTGCTGCATCTGGCAAGTGTGTACTGGGCTTCAACGTCCCACAGACAGGTGCATACGCGGATGAAGGTGCTGACGAACTTCGCGCATTCAAACTGGCTGTCAAACACCTCAACGGTGAAGGCGACGGCGGTATGATGAACACCATGAAGCCAATGAACCTAAAAGGTAACGGCATCCTGGGTATGAAAGTTGAGTACGTAACCGGTGATACTCAGACTAAGTCTGACGCTGCACGTGCATCGGCTAAGCGTATGATCGAGAAAGACGGCGTAATCATGTTCTCTGGTGGTTCTTCATCAGGTGTAGCAATCGCTGTACAGGCACTGGCTGAAGAGATGGGTACCATCTTTATGGCGGGTCTGACTCATTCAAACGACACTACTGGTAAAGACCGTCGTCGTCACGGTTTCCGCCACATGTTCAACTGCCACCAGTCTGCACTGGCGCTGCGTCCTGTGCTGGACAAGGCTTACGGTAAAGACCGTCAGGTGTACCACCTAACTGCTGACTACTCTTGGGGTTGGTCACAGCAGGACTCTATTGAGAAAGGTATGATGGCTGAGTCTAACTGGCAGACAGTTGCCAATGTGAAGACTCCAGTTGGCGCGGGTGACTTCTCGCAGTACATCACACCGATCCTGAACTCTGGTGCAGATACTCTGGTACTGAACCACTACGGCGGTGACATGGTTAACTCCCTGACTCAGGCTATGCAGTTCGGTCTGAAAGACAAGCAGGTTAACGGTCGCGACTTCCAGATCATCGTTCCTCTATTCTCTCGCCTGATGGCGAAAGGTGCGGGCGACAACATGAAGGGTATTCTTGGTTCTACTAACTGGAACTGGAAACTTACTGACGAAGGTTCTAAAGCATTCGTTAAATCCTTCGGTCAGGAGTACGGCTTCCCACCATCACAGGCTGCTCATACTTGTTACGTGCAGACTATGCTCTACGCTGACGCGGTTGAGCGTGCTGGCTCGTTCGAACCTGCTGCAGTTATTGCTGCGCTGGAAGACCACGAGTTTGACGGCATGGGTAACGGTGCATCTCTGTACCGTAAAGCTGACCACCAGGTAATGAAGAATGCCCTGGTTGTTGAGGGTAACACCAACCCAACTTCAGACTTTGACCGTCTGTCAGTGAAAGAGGTCGTTTCTCGTGAGCGTCTGACTTACGATCCAAACGAAGGCCCATTCGCTGGCGGTGCTCAGTGGTCTTAATCCAAGTGTAATTTCAGTTACACCTTGGCACGCGAAGGGGCCCAAGGGGCCCCTTCGTTTATCTAAAAGAATTTTTTTCGGAGATTCATAGCTGTGGATGCGATACTCCTCCAGATTTTGAACGGTCTAGATAAGGGGGGTGCTTATGCACTGATTGCCCTAGGTCTGACGTTGATTTTCGGTACTTTGGGTGTCGTGAACTTCGCACACGGTGCACTGTTTATGTTAGGTGCCTTCGTTGCGGTTTCGGTTCGCGAAGTTCTTACTATTTCTACCAAGGTCAAAGATGAGTCGGTGACCTTCTTTGAAGCCTTCAAAGAGATCCCTTACCTCGAGCTTTGGCTGGGTGATACAGGTAAAGCGATCATCGACTGGTCGGTACCGATCTCTATATTGATCGCACTGCCTGTCATGCTGCTGATCGGCTTGGTAATGGAGCGTGGCCTTATTCGCCACTTCTACCGTCGCGCACACGCTGATCAGATCCTTGTTACCTTCGGTCTGGCGATCGTTGTGCAGGAGATCATTAAAGCGATCTACGGCGCTAACCCAATTCCACAGCCTGCGCCTGAGATGTTCTCGGGTACTGCAAACATCGGCGCACTTTTCGGCCTAGGCGACAATATCGTTTACCCGAAATGGCGTATTGTTTACCTCTTCTTCGCACTCGGTGTCATCGGTTCGGTGTTTGCCTTCCTGCAGTTCACTACCTTCGGTATGGTGGTACGCGCGGGTATGGCCGATCGTCAGACAGTACAGCTGCTCGGTATCAATATTACCAAGCGCTTCAGTATCGTCTTCGGTCTTGCGGCAGTTGTGGCTGGGATGGCGGGTTTGATGTATACCCCGATACTCTCGCCGAACTACCACATGGGTATGGACTTCCTTGTGCTCTCATTCGTGGTGGTGGTTGTAGGTGGTATGGGCTCGCTGCCAGGTGCAGTCGCAGCCGGCTTCCTGCTGGGTATCCTGCAGTCGTTCGCCTCTATGAACGAAGTGAAGCAAATCATTCCAGGGATCGACCAGGTAATTATTTACCTCGTTGCCATGATCGTACTGCTTGTCCGTCCACGCGGTCTGATGGGTCGCAAAGGTGTGATGGAGGACTAAGATGCATATTGAAAAGTTTACCCCTAAATCTGACATCATGATGGTGCTGATCTTCTCAGCAGTAATCCTCTTGATGCCAATCTGGCTGCAACCGTTGGGCGCAGCTTACCCAGACCTAATGCAGCGTTTCGCGATCTTCGGTCTGTTCGCAATCGGCTTTAACATTCTGTTCGGCCAGACGGGTTACCTGTCATTCGGTCATGCAGCGTTTATCGGTGTGGGTTCCTACACCACGGTTTGGATCTTCAAACTGTTCACCCTGAACATCATCCCAGCGATGATTGCCGGTGTTGTACTCTCGGGTATTTTTGCGCTGGTTATCGGCTTTATCTGTCTGCGTCGTACAGGTATCTACTTCTCGATCCTGACGCTTGCGCTGGCTCAGATGAGTTACAACCTGGCGTACTCTGTACTGACACCGATCACCATGGGTGAGACAGGTCTGCAGGTTGAAGCGGCCGACCCACGCTCATGGGAAGCGCCTTTGGCGGCGGGTGAGGTGCCACGTACGCACCTGTTCGGTCTGGAGATGACTGACCTCGGTGGTCTCGCCGGCTTCTACATCTGTGCTGCCTTCTTGATCTTGGGCTTCTATGTAGCGCTGCGTATTACTCGTTCACCCTTTGGCTCGATGCTTCGCGGTATCAAAACCAACAACACACGTATGGCTTACACCGGCTTGAATGCGCGCCCTTACGCACTGGCCGCATTTGTGATCTCGGGGATGTATGCAGGTCTTGCAGGTTCGTTGATGGCGGCTATGGACCCGTTGGCAGGTGCAGAGCGCATGCAGTGGACAGCATCTGGTGAGGTGGTTCTGATGACCATCCTTGGCGGTGTGGGTACGCTGGTAGGCCCAGTAATCGGTGCTGCGGCGATCAAATACTTTGAGAACATCTTCTCGGCAATTGATGGCGCGGTACTTTCAAGTGCGCTGGATTTCTTGCCAGATGCCGTGCTCAGTGTGATTGTTCCAGTACTCTCACTGTTTGTGGGTAAAGGCTGGCACCTGA
>JAYQBD010000061.1:0-6472 GCA_038137135.1 Oceanospirillaceae bacterium
GAAGAGTTCGAAGAGGAGTTGCTGTAGGGGCGATCTGCGGTGCAGCCGCATGTTCGCGACAAGCTCGTCGGGTCGGGAAATCCGCTTCGCGGACATCCCTCCTACAACCGTACCTTAAAACTCGCGCTGGGCCGTTCTGGGTGCTCCACCCGAACGGTCCCATCTCGGGAATACCGGACTTCCCAGCCTTCAGGCATATCCTGAGCTTCCAGCAGCCAGTGTAGCGGTGCCAACACTGACTCCCACTCTTCGATTTTGCGCCAAGCAACTAGCGAGCAGACCGCATCAAGTGAGTCGATAGCCATGATATCTGTTGGCTCAGGCCAGGCTCCTAAAGCCGCCTCAGAGTAGAGCTGCTGCTCCCTCGGAATCGAGCGGCGTACAGTCAAATCAGGGCTCCAATCGCTAAACCCTTTATCTCTCACTGTTGAGCCTGGCTCTAGGCTATCCAAGCCGGCGACGAGCTCTTTTAACGACCAGTTACAGCGGCTGATAATCTCCCATACGGGCTCCAGCGTTGTTCGTGAGCCTAGTGTGTAGCGAATCGCCTTCTGCTGGTCGAAACGAGTCAGCTGCAGGTAGGTGGTCTGCAGGTCTATTCGGCAGTTAGGTGTGCGCACTTGGGCGTAAGAACGCTCTCGCTGAAAGAACTCAATCCACTGTTTACGGTTTTCCAGCGCTGGCAGGATAGGAATCATCATCGCTTTAGTGTAGTTTTTGTAATAAGTTTATAACTACTTTTTTACGGGCCCGCTGTTGATCGCGGACCGACGGCTAGGATAACAGATGAAGCTACTGAACCGCTCCGGTTTATCAATTCGACCGCTCCAGCCCTTTGCGGACTGGTTGCAGGGTTTCAACGCTGAAGCGCCGTCGCTGGACGAGCTTCGGGCTGAGGCGATGCTCTACCTAATTGATGAGGTTGAGGCCGAGGAGGATTTCGCCAAAGCGATAGATCGTCACTGGCGTACCATCTTTGAGAATGAGTTAGAAGCCTGGGATGAGTTTGGTGACAACTGGCCCGAACCTTTAACACCTGAGATGTTTGAGGTCTGGTTTGAACTCGATATTCAGTTGATGAGCTTCGATTTGAGTGACGCTGCTCTGATGCGTGCGCCGTTGAAAAGTTAAGGGTACGAATGCGATGAGTAATAACCAAGCCCTAGAGTGGCATCCGCAGCGCGGCGCGTTGATCAATGAACTGCATTCGCGGCCCTTTCGCGCTATTAACAGTGGTACGTCAATTACCCATCTGGCGCTGCTCAGCGATGAGTCGATCAAAGAGGCACAGGCGCAACATCTGCAGTCGCTGATTGAAGAGTTGGGAGCCGACCATAGTGTATCGTCGGGCGCGCTGAACTCCTTCTCCATCGGTAGTTTCGATGTTCGCATGGAGCGCCACCTCGAATTTACGAGTCTTACATTTACTGATGGCACTCAGCAGACGCTGGAGCAGCCTTTTGATAAGACCGCGCTCGAGCGCCTGCCACAGGGTTGGCTGGAGCAGATGCCGGGCACTGTGGTCGCCGCTTTCCATGTGCGGGTTGACGATGCTACCGATCCGCTGCCTACACCGGATGAGGTGCGCCCTCTATTTAATGATCAGATGCTGGTAGGGAGCTCGCCGCTAAGCGGTCAGGCTCAGGTATGGACTAGTTTCCGGTTGCATGAGGGTGGATTTGGTCGTTTTTTGGTGCTCAACCGATCCCTGTCAGTTACACAGCTGGGGCGGATGGTACAGCGCATGATTGAGGTTGAGACCTATCGCATGATGGCGCTGCTCGGCTTTCCTGATGCCCGGGCGCTGACGCCGGTGCTGGCGCAGATGGATAACCAGCTGGTGGCGTTAACCAATCGCCTCGCCGATAACAACGATGATGACGATGCTGGTATTCTGCGCGAACTCACCGATATGGCAGCGTCGATTGAGGCGCACCGTGCACGCACAAGCTTTAGGGTTAATGCGACACGTGCCTATCACGACATCATGCTAACCCGCCTCGACGAGCTGCGAGAAGATGAGGTCTCGGGCCATCTGACGATGCGCGAGTTCCTGACTCGTCGACTCTCTCCTGCTGTGCGCTCAAGTGAAACAATGCAGAAACGGCTTGATGACCTCTCTACGCGAATTCACCGTACCTCTGTGATGATGCGTACTCGCGTTGAGTTGGCGATACAGAATCAGAACCGCGAGCTGCTTGGCTCAATGGATCGCCGCTCTAAGGTACAGTTGATGATGCAGCACACAGTGGAGGGGCTCTCGGTCGCCGCAATCAGCTACTACCTGGTCGGTTTGGTAAAGTATCTGACCGATGCCGCAGCCAGTTCCGGTGTGCAGTTTGATAAGAGTCTAGTGACAGGCATCTCTGTGCCGATTATTCTTGGCTCAGTTTTTTATGTGACCCGCCGTATTCATCGCCGTTTTCATGAGCTGGCAAAAGAGGAGCGGGGCGCATCTTAGTGTGCAGAGTAGACGTGTTTTGTGGAGTAGCAGTGATGAGTGTTGAACAGCAGATTGAAGAGAAATTAACCGCCGGCCTTAGCTTGCAGGTGTTGGATATCGTCAACGAGAGTCATATGCACTCTGGCACACGCATGGATACTCACTTCAAACTGGTCGCTGTCAGCGATGACTTCGCTGGGAAACGACTCATTCAGCGTCATCAGGCGATCTTTGGCTTGCTCGGAGATCTGATGCAGAACCCGATTCACGCCCTCTCGATGCACCTCTACACAGCCGATGAGTGGGAAGAGCGTGCCGGTGAAGTACCGCTGAGCCCTAAATGTTTGGGTGGTTCCAAACATGATAAGCAGAAACAGACCAAGCACTAATCAGTCCTCAATCCTTCCGACTCATGTCCGAAGAGAGCGCTCAGCAGAGTAGGCAGCGTAAGGTCATCCATGTCGATATGGATGCCTTTTACGCCAGTGTTGAGCAGCGCGATAATCTCGATTTGCGGGGTAAGCCGGTTGCCGTGGGAGGTGGTTCTAAGCGCGGTGTTGTTGCCGCGGCGAGTTATGAGGCGCGCAAGTATGGTGTGCGTTCGGCCATGCCCTCCGTCAGTGCACAGAAGCGCTGCCCCGACCTTATCTTTGTTAAACCCCGCTTTGAGGTCTACCGCGAGATCTCGCAGGCCATCCGATCGATTTTTCGCCGTCACACAGACTTGATTGAGCCTTTGGCGCTCGATGAGGCTTATCTTGATGTCACCGAAGACAAGCTAGGGATCGGTAGTGGAACCCTGATTGCCGAGCAGATTAGAGCCGAGATTCTTGCCGAGACAGGACTAACCGCTAGTGCGGGTGTGAGCTACAACAAGCTGCTAGCCAAACTCGCCTGCGAAGAGAACAAGCCCAACGGTCTGTTTGTCATACGACCCGAGCAGGGAGCCGACTATATCGCCGGCTGTGATGTCGCAAAGATTCATGGTGTTGGGCCCCGTACAGCTGAACGAATGCATGAGCTGGGTATCTTTACCGGTGCTGACCTGCGCGAGCGCTCGTTAGACGAGCTTCGATCGCGTTTTGGCAAATCATCGGGCTATTTCTACAACGCTGCCAGGGGTATAGATAATCGGCCCGTTCGAGTTAACCGAATACGTAAGTCAGTGGGTGCTGAGCGCACCTTTTTTGAGGATATTCGAACGGAAGAGCTGTTAACGGCTGCAATTGAACGCGTTGCGGATGAGGTGTTCGCTAGGTCAGATCGAATTCATCTGCGAGGCAAAACAGCGACACTGAAGATAAAGTATCAAGACTTTGAACTGCACACTCGACAAGCCAGTTTCAGTGATCCGATCGACTCGGCTGAGGCGCTCAAGCTGGCCGCACTGGCTCAGATGCAGAAGTTTCTGCCACTTGAGCGGGGTATACGCTTAGTCGGTGTATCGCTATCCAATTTAGTAGAAGATGACGAGATCGGTCAGGATCCTCAACTCAATCTAGAACTCTAGTCAGTACAAAAATTAACCAAAAGTCGCGTTTGAAAAGGCTGTTTTCAGAGAGTAGTCTCAAACGTAGGCTTTAATAAAGGCACCAAGGATGGTTCAAAAAGTAGTTCTAGCGATTGATGATGATCCAGTGACCCTGTCACAGTATCGTGACGTTCTGGGTGACAGGTACAACGTACGCTTTGCGCTTAACGGCGAACAGGCTATAGAGATTATCGATCAAACCCCACCTGATCTAATTATCGTTGACGTTCGCATGCCCGGAGAGAGTGGTCCGCGTGTCGTTCGTAAGCTTCGGCGCTACACCTCGGTTCCAGTGATGATGATTAGTGGCTACCCGCAGGACGTATCCGAGGATGAACTGATCAACTTGCAGATACACGCAGCGCTGATCAAACCGGTAGCGGCTGATGCGCTGCTATTTGAAGTGGAATCTCTGCTGAAATCCCACAACCTACAGATAAACGAAGCGCTTTAGCTTGTAACCTGCTCGAACAGGTCAAAGTACTCAGGAAAGGTTTTACTGGTGCAGCCCGGGTCGTTGATCGTAATCGCGGCATCACCAAAGGCGGCAATGGAGAAGCACATCGCCATGCGGTGGTCATCGTAGGTATCGATTGCTGCTGACTGGATTTTCGCCGGAGGAGTCACCTCTATGAAGTCCTCACCCTCGACAACTTCTGCACCCACCTTGCGCAGTTCAGTAGCCATAGCATTCAGACGGTCGGTCTCTTTAACACGCCAGTTGTAGACGTTACGAATCGCAGTTTTGCCTTCAGCGAAGAGCGCGGCGGTGGCGATTGTCATCGCCGCATCGGGAATTGCGTTCAGGTCGAGATCGACCCCTTTAAGCTCGCCTTTGGTCACTTCGATCCAAGTTGGACCGTAAGTCACTTTAGCACCCATCTTTTCGAGCACCTCAGCGAAGGCTTTATCGCCCTGTACAGACTCAGAACCCACGCCATAAACACGGATAGTACCGCCTGCGACAGCGGCTGCTGCAAGGAAGTAAGAGGCAGAGGATGCGTCACCTTCAACCATCACCTCGCCCGGCGAGCGGTAGGTCTGGCCGGCACGGACTACAAAGCTCTCGTAGTTGTTGTTCTCAACCTCAACACCGAAGAGTTTCATCGTATGCAGGGTGATATCGATGTACGGCACTGATACTAGCTCGCCATCCATCACAATCTCGAGGTCCTCTTGAGCCAGTGGCGCGGCCATCAGCAGGGCAGTTAGAAACTGGCTGGAGATATTCCCGCGAATGCTGACGCGACCGCCTTTTAGGCCGTTGGCGTTAATCTTCAGCGGCGGGTAGCCCTCATCTTTAAGGTACTCCACGTCAGCTCCGAGCTGATGCAGGGCATCAACGAGATCTTTAATTGGACGCTCATACATGCGCGGTTCGCCCGTCAAGGTGAACTCACCCTGTCCGAGGCAGAGCGCAGCAGTCAGTGGGCGCATAGCGGTACCGGCGTTACCCAGGAACATCTCTGCACCAGAGGACTTGAACGCACCACCAACACCCTCGACCACACAACTGCGACGATCCGCTGCCAGCTCATAGCTAACGCCAAGCTCGGTCAGAGCGTTCAGCATATGCGTTACATCGGCGCTGTCGAGCAGATTGGTTACCGTCGTTTTACCTTCAGCCAGAGCGGCCAACAGCAGGATTCGGTTCGACAGGCTTTTGGAGCCAGGAAGTTGTACTTCGCCGTTGGCGAAATTGCGGGGCTGGAGCGTCAAAGTTTCCATGATTTCCGGATCTGTAGAGCTAAAAATTAGGGGCCAGAAGTTACAGGTAAACGCCCTCTAAGTCCATATTTACTGCTGTTTGACGGGATATTGACCGACATCAATAGCTTATTCTGGAACTTAGATAATACTTAGTACACAACATCATATTTAATGTGACAAACAAGGAGCTCCCATGAGCGAAGAGCATCACGATCTAGCCAATGAATTTCCACAATTTCGCGACCAGATCCATACGCTGAAAACCAGTAATAACCACTTTGCCAAACTGTTCGATCAGTACCATGAGGTAACCCGCGAAGTGTACAAGATGGAAGCGGAGGTTGAACCGGTTACCACTGAGGTGGAAGAGGAGTACAAAAAGCGTCGCCTGCAACTTAAAGATGAGCTGCACGCGATGTTAAAGGCGGCTGATTAAGAGTTAGAGAGAATTGCACGAGAAAAAGGGGCATATGAATCGCCCTATGAATAGCGACCGATCACTCCGCCGTTTTTAACTTGCCGAAGCTTTGTTGATTTATATCAATTACCCCCACCCGAATAGCGCGTAGATTAGACCTATAGCTTGGTTGGTACCTCTCGCCCTAATCCCGCGTGTTGTTCTCCGAACTGATCAGGCTACAGACTTTGAATTCAAACTTATTTGTTTGATTCATATTGGTCGCTCTCGAATTGTACCCGCCTCCTGGCGGGTTTTTTTGTGCATGGACGCACTTATGCCGCGAAGGGCAGGATGCCCGAGAGCGGCGTCGTAGGCGAACAAAGTTCGT
>JAYQBD010000061.1:6572-10636 GCA_038137135.1 Oceanospirillaceae bacterium
TATGCCGCGAAGGGCAGGATGCCCGAGAGCGGCGTCGTAGGCGAACAAAGTTCGTTTGATCTCAAGTGCGAGCGCGGCGTCGTAGGCGAACAAAGTTCGTATGCTCACCATTACACAAACCCCCTCATGTTAGCTATCCTTAATACAAATCTATCCAGGAGCTAAAGATGAAACGGATCATCACTATTTTGGTTGCTACAGCCCTACTTGGCGGCTGTGTTCAGCAGAATCTCTCCGGCTCGGCTTACAGCCGCAATCAGGTACAGCAGGCGCAGCAGATTGAGTATGCCGTGGTGGATTCGGTACAGCCGGTCATTATTCAAGGTCGCACCGATGGTGTTGTCGGAGCGGGTTCGGGAGCAATCATCGGCGGTATTGCAGGCTCCACCATGGGGGGCGGCAAAGGTAGCAGCATCATGACTGTATTAGGTGCCGTCGCAGGTGGTATGGCCGGTCAGGCGATCGAAGAGAACGCTACTACTGTTCAGGGGCAGGAGATTGTCGTTCGCACCGACTCGGGTCGTCTCTTCTCGGTGGTTCAAGAGGTGCAGAACAATATGATGTTCCGCTCCGGTGACCGTGTTCGAGTGCTAACAACCCAGGGTGGCACAGTACGTGTCAGCTACTAAGCGTCCGGATCTCAACGGGGTACACCATGTTGCCCTGATCTGTAGTGATTACACCAAGTCCAAACAGTTTTATGCACAGCTGCTTGGGCTTGAGGTGGTTGATGAGAACTATCGTGAGGCGCGTGACTCCTGGAAGCTGGACCTGCGAGCCCCAGATGGCACACAGCTCGAACTCTTCAGTTTTCCCGCAGCGCCAAAACGTCCCTCGGGGCCTGAGGCTCAGGGGCTGCGCCACCTCTGTTTCGGTGTCGATGATTTAGAGGGGTGGATCAGCTATCTTGAGGCGAGTGATATCGATGTTGAGCCCGTCCGAGTCGATCCCTATACCGGCAAACGGTTTACCTTCTTCAAAGATCCCGATAACTTACCGCTCGAACTCTATCAAACGTAACGCAAAATACAGTTGGAGCAGAATTGGAACTAAGAGTACTTGGCGCGTCGGGTGGCGTTACAAAAACCGGCGAGACAACAGCGTTTTTGTTGGACCAGCGAATTCTTCTGGATGGTGGTACGGGCGTTGGCTCACTTGATCTATCCGAGATGGAGCTGATTGATACGCTGTTACTGACACACGCTCATCTTGATCACATTGCTGGCGCTGCGCTTATGCTGGCGTCAGTGATCGATAGACGCACAACTCCGCTCACTATTTACGCCCCTTCTGAAGTACTTGATGTGTTGAAGGCACATATCTTCAACTGGCAGATCTGGCCCGATTTCGCCGTACTTCCAAGCGAAGATAGCCCCGTGCTGCAGTACCACCCGATTAGTCCTGGTCAGCCATTCGAGCTGGGTGAGCTGCAGATCGAGGCGCTACCTCTTAGTCACACCGTTCCGAGCTTTGCCTATTTTGTTGAGCGCGCTGGCAGGGCTTTCTGCTTTTGTGGTGATACGGGACCGACTGATAAACTCTGGCAGCGTATCAACGAGCGCGGTGATATCGAACAGCTCTTTATAGAGCTCTCTTACCCAGCAGAGGAGGCGGAGATCGCGAAGGTTTCGGGCCACTACGATCTGGCAAGTTTGGCGCACGACCTCAGTAAGTTAGAGCGGCCTCTAACAGTGCAATTGATGCACGCCAAACCGGGCTACGAGCAGAAACTAATTGAGGCGGTGAAAGCTAATCCAGTGCTGCAGTCCATGCGGGTACAGCACTGTGAGTTAGAGCAGCGGATTAACGTGCTCTGAGGCGAGGATGGCAGCCTACTTTTCTGGCGCGTGGTAAAGCAGATAGAGGTCGACCAATACTTCAGGAATCTGATCACACATCTCTTGGCTCAGTGAGCGGTCTTTGCGGATATCCTGAATCTCCGGATCGTCAAACAGTTCTGATGCAACCATAATCGGCAGCAACAGACCGGCTACAGTCTCTTCGTCACGCTCGAACCAGAGCGCTTCGTTGAGGAAAACACCCTCCATAAAGCCTTCAGCCCAGAGGGTCGTCTCGGCGGTCTCGTCGTCGCTCTCAGTCTCGAGTGTTAGATCCAGAGGTAGAGGTACCTCCTCTTCGGACGACAGATCGTTGCTGATGGTTTTATCCAGTTTGGAGAGTAGCTCTTCAATGTTCGCGCGCTGAGCATCGCTCTCCCAACTGGGCTGCCCATCAAATACCATCGCCATCCACTCTGAAGCCGGTGTCGGCTTAGGGGCAATATTTAAAGCACACAGAAGACCGTGAGCCCCAATCAGGTCCAGCGCTGTTTCTGGGACCGCATCGGAGATAAGAAAAGCTTCTAGATCATCCAGTTCATCTTCGGTGATCAGGGCGAGATCATTTGTCATCGTAGTCTGTCCTAATTGATATGGCGCTAGTGTAGCGCGAATCTACAGTGACTTGCAGCGTTGCTTCGCGGATAATAGCGCCCATGATCGAACAGGCCCGCCAAACCCTCATCCAAACTTTCGGCTTTGACCAATTTCGCGACCCTCAGCAGCAGGTCATCGAGACCTTACTAGCAGACGGTGATGCGTTGGTTGTGATGCCGACCGGTGGGGGTAAATCTCTCTGCTATCAGCTGCCCTCTATTGTGCGAGAAGGAGCCGGCATAATTGTTTCGCCGTTGATCGCGCTGATGCAGGATCAGGTGAATGCACTGTCGCTGCTGGGTATCAAGGCGGGTTGTTTGAACTCCTCGCTCGAGTTTGACGAGCTGCAGCGCACCGAGGCAGCGCTGGTGAATGGCGAGCTGGATATGCTCTACATAGCGCCAGAGCGTCTGCTGCAGCCGCGCACGCTGAGTCTGCTGGCGCGTGCGAAGCTGGCGCTCTTTGCAATCGACGAGGCGCACTGTGTATCACAGTGGGGACACGACTTCCGTCCAGAGTATTTGCAGCTGGGTGAGTTGGCCCAACGCTTCCCGAATGTTCCGCGTATTGCGCTGACGGCAACTGCTGATGCGCGCACTCGCCAAGAGATGTCTGAGCGTCTCCATCTCGAGGAAGCCAAGCACTTTATTAAGGGCTTTGATCGTCCGAATATCCGTTATCGCATTGCCCAGAAAGATCGTGCAAAAGAGCAGCTCCTAAGCTTTATTCGGGCTGAACACTCTGGCGATGCCGGAGTTGTCTACTGTATGTCCCGCAAGCGGGTAGAGGATACTGCCTCCTGGTTGGCCGAGAAGGGTTTTAACGCCCTCCCATATCATGCGGGCCTGACGCCTGAGCTGCGCAACCATAATCAGCACCGTTTCCTGACGGAAGAGGGTGTCATCATGGTGGCGACTATCGCCTTCGGTATGGGGATCGATAAGCCCAATGTACGTTTCGTTGCGCACCTGGATCTGCCTAAGTCGATTGAGGCCTATTATCAAGAGACAGGGCGTGCCGGGCGTGATGGTCTGCCTGCGAATGCCTGGATGGTATACGGCCTGCAAGATGTGATCTTCCAGCGTCAGATGCTTGAAGCGGGGCAGGCTGCTGATGAGCAGAAGCAGATCGAGCGGCAGAAACTTGAGGCGATGTTGGGCCTCTGCGAAATCACTAGCTGTCGTCGGCGTGCACTGCTGAGCTACTTCGGTGAGCCTGAGCATCCCGATTGCGGTAACTGCGATAACTGTTTAGAGCCGGCTGAAGTCTGGGATGGAACTGAGGTTGCGCGTAAGGCGCTCTCTGCTGTGTACCGAAGTGGCCAGCAGTACGGTGTTAATGCCGTCATCGAAATCCTGCGCGGGGAGCAGAGTGACCGTAGTCGTCAGCGCGGACATGATCAGCTCTCAACCTGGGGAATAGGGCGCGAGCTGGATAAAACGACCTGGCGCTCTGTCTTTCGGCAGTTGGTGGCGCGTGGTCTGCTGCGCGTAACACCGGACAACTTTGGCTCACTCTATCTGTCAGAGAGCTGTAGAGCCTTGTTGAAGGGTGAAGAGACCATCGAACTGCGCCGAGATGTACGCCCGGCTAAACGCTTTACCAAGAGCAGCAGCAGTAAACGGCCAG
>JAYQBD010000061.1:10736-12794 GCA_038137135.1 Oceanospirillaceae bacterium
CGAGATGTACGCCCGGCTAAACGCTTTACCAAGAGCAGCAGCAGTAAACGGCCAGAGTTTAATCTCACCCATACCGATCAAGGGTTGTGGGAAGCGTTGCGAAATTGCCGACGTGATATCGCCGATGAAAAAGATGTACCGCCCTATGTCATCTTCCATGACTCAACGCTGCTGGAGATGGTGTCGCTTAAACCTACCTCGGCGATTCAGCTGCGCCGTATCAACGGGATCGGCGATCGCAAGCTGGAGGCTTACGGTCCCGCATTTCTTAAAGTGATCTCTGACCACCTGGCTGAGGCCTAGACGATGCTAGAGTCGCTCTGGACCCTATTTATCAGCGCGTTCATCTCATCAACCTTGCTACCCGGTGGGGCAGAGGCGTTACTAGCCTATCAAGTGAGCGAGCAGACTAGCTCGCCCCTGTTGTTAATCGCTGTGGCGACTCTGGGAAATACGCTCGGCTCCTACTTAACCTTTGGGATGGGGGCCGCACTGGCTCACTTCTATCCATTTAAAGCGCTCGATAAGCCCACTCACCTTCAAGCGAAACGCTGGTTAGCTCAGCGAGGTCCCTGGGTGCTACTGCTCGCTTGGTTGCCCGTTATTGGCGATCCACTCTGTTTAATTGCCGGCTGGCTGCGCCTCAATCTGTTTTACTCGTTTGTGGCGATACTGATCGGTAAGCTGCTGCGTTTTCTCGTGGTTGCGCTCTTGGCGTTAGGTCTGTTTGGTTGATTGGGAACCAAATGAGAAGTGCTCAGTGTCACTGGCGAAAGCTTGAGTTATAATCCGCGCCGTTCAAAGGAGTAGCCCGAAATTATGACCGCCCAAGCACATCAGGAAGAGTTCGATCGCAAACAGAAGCTGCGCTTCAATAAGCTGCAGAAGCGTCTGCGTCGTGAAGTTGGGCAGGCGATTGAGGCGTTCAATCTGATCGAAGAGGGCGACCGGGTGATGGTCTGCCTCTCCGGGGGGAAAGACTCCTTTACAATGCTCGATATACTGATGAGCCTACAGAAGAGTGCACCCGTTAAATTTGATCTGGTTGCCGTCAACATGGATCAGAAACAGCCGGGTTTCCCGGAGCATATTCTGCCTGCCTATCTCGACCAGCTTGATATCGAGTACCACATTATCGAGAAGGATACCTACTCGGTTGTGAAGTCAGTGATCCCAGAGGGTAAGACCACCTGCGGCCTCTGTTCACGTCTACGCCGCGGTACGCTTTATGGCTTTGCTGATGAGATCGGCTGTAACAAGATTGCATTGGGTCACCACCGTGATGACATCATTGAGACGATGTTCCTCAATATGTTCCATGGAGGAAAGCTCAAAGCGATGCCGCCAAAGCTGGTCTCAGATGACGGAAAAAATATGGTGATTCGACCTCTGGCCTATGCGCGTGAGAAAGATATCGCCGAGTTCGCTCAACTCAAGGGCTACCCGATCATACCGTGTAATCTCTGCGGTTCGCAGGAGAATCTGCAGCGCGCCTCGATTAAAGAGATGCTGCAGGATTGGGACAAGCGCTTCCCGGGCCGTATCGAGACGATGTTCAAAGCGATGTGCAACGTTGTGCCCTCCCATCTGGCAGACGAGAATCTGTTTGACTTCAAAGGCCTGCAGCAGGGCTATGCCCACGGGATTGCCGACCCAGACACTGTGCTGCGCCTGACCACTTCACACGCGCAGGAGCCGCAACAAGCTTCAGGTGTGCAGATGGTTGATAAAATCGATTTGCAAAATCTCGCCTAAAAGCGGCTGGCTAATGCCCCTTGATGGTTGGTCAGGCCAGTCGCCGTCGCGCCTAGCGCTTTAGTCGACCTAAGACTTTTTTCAGTACCATTTCCACTCATCTTTAGTATGGTGTTATGACCAAATGCGTTTGTGGTTAGCACGTTTTCAGCTAAGCGATCTTCGTATAGATCATTTAGTAATATGGTTAGCTTATTCTTGAATGCTATATGCAAGAGCACTAACATTCGCGCCGGGACACAAAAAACTAACATAGCCGGGAGGCATTGATGGGAAACATCATCAAAGGGCCGTCGACTCGTG
>JAYQBD010000062.1:0-12709 GCA_038137135.1 Oceanospirillaceae bacterium
GTCAAACCACAGGCCGCCATGAACGCCAACGCTTGATCAATCTGCTCACCGAGCGCTTCATACTTCTGATGAGCGGGCGACTGCGACACAAAACCCAGGTTCCACTGATGTACACGATGCAGATCAGCAAAGCCCCCGCGCGAAAAGGCACGCAGCAAGTTTAGGGTTGACGATGACTGGTGATAAGCTGCCAACATACGCTGTGGGTCCGGCACGCGCGCCTCGGCGGTGAACTCTACCGAGTTGATGTTATCGCCACGGTAACTGGGCAGCTCCACACCATCCACCGTCTCGGTATCGGCCGAGCGTGGTTTTGCGAACTGACCTGCAATACGCCCAACTTTAACAACAGGGCAACTACCCGAGAACGCCATCACCACAGCCATCTGCATCAGCAGCTTGAAGGTGTCACGAATCTTATCTGCACTGAACTCGGCAAAACTCTCGGCACAATCTCCGCCCTGCAGTAAAAAGGCTTCGCCCCGCGCAACGCGAGCCAACTCGGATTTAAGCGAACGAATCTCGCCAGCGAACACTAACGGCGGCAGTGCGCTGAGCTGACGCTCAACGTCAGCTAAGGCTTGAGAATCGGGGTAAGTTGGGAGTTGTTTAACCGGGCGATTGCGCCAGCTATCAAGTGACCAGTGCGACATCAATAATCCTTACAGAGTTCAGGCAAATCAGGAGTCCAAAAGTATAGAAAGCTCTCAACCAATGCGAGTGCTCAGAGCGCTAATTTGCTGAATTTCCGTAAAATTCTCTGTTAAGAGGCGATTTTTAAAATGAGTATTTTCAACAGATAGGAGCTAAATGAATAGGTCGGTTCTTCAGTCTGGGGGTGGCGGCTCACTTTATCTGGACGAGCACGGTACTCAAAGACCAGTGCTCGACTATAGATCGATCGCGAAATAGCGCTGCGCGCTACACCGTTCGTACAGAGTCGAGAGCACAAATAGATCGCCCTATTGCACTCGCACTACAGTGTTTTAACCGTTATTCTTGCCGTCAACAGCAACGCCTCGGAGACCTCAATGGCCCGCCCCACAACAGCCCAGATCGACCTGAGCGCCATTCGCCAGAATTACCAGTTAGCGAAGAGTCTCGCGCCCAACAGCCAAGCCCTCGCTGTGATCAAAGCCGATGCCTATGGTCATGGTGCAGTTAAAGTTGCGCAAGGGCTTGAAGCCGAAGCCGACGGCTTTGCAGTTGCTGCTATTGAGGAGGCGATTGAACTGAGAGAAGCGGGCATCCGCAAGCCTATTCTACTGCTTGAAGGTTTTTTCGACGCAAACGAACTCCCACTTATCAGTGAGCACGCGCTGAGCTGCGTGGTACACACACACTCACAAATCGAAGCACTCGCCGCATACAACGGAGTAGGCACGTTCGATATCTGGGTAAAGATAGATATCGGTATGCACCGACTGGGCTTGTCCCCGTCTCAGACGAAAACGGCTTTAAGCCGTCTTGGCGCCCTGAAGTGCGTACGCAATATTACACTGATGGGACACTTTTCCTGTGCTGATGACCTCGCCGCTGGTACCACTATTGAGCAGCGCCGCCTCTTCGAACGCTTGGCCGGCAACACTCAATTCGCCACCAGTCTATCAAACTCGGCGGCCATACTCGGCTGGCCAACCGTGAACAGCGACTGGATTCGCCCCGGCTTGATGCTCTACGGAGCCTCGCCGTATGAGGCTCCACAGGAAGATGCAGATCGCCTACTGCCCGCGATGACGCTCAAATCGGAAGTGATCGCCGTGCGGACGATATCTGCTGGGGAGTCAGTCGGATATGGGGCAAGCTGGACAGCAGACAGACCCACACGCATCGGTACCGTAGCAATCGGTTATGCCGACGGCTACCCGCGCCAAATTCGTTCAGGCGCGCCGGTTGTGGTTGGCGGAATGCGAACAAAACTAGTCGGTCGTGTCTCAATGGATATGATTACCGTTGATCTTACCGATATCCCAGCGGCGAACATTGGCACACCGGTAGAGCTCTTCGGTCGCCAGCTGCTCGCCGGGGAACTCGCACCCTGGGCCAACACCATCCCTTACACACTCTTCACCGGCATTACCCGCCGAGTGCACAAAGTCTATAGCGACTAAGCCAAAAAGGTTCTGGTGATACCGACAACCGAAATCAGTAGCAGTACCGTCCCGAGTATCCGGTAAAACTTAATCGGATCGGTCTGTTGCAAATAGTTGTGCAGCATCTGCCCGAGGAAATGGCCGATCAACGCACAAGGGAATAGCCAGAGTTGCGCTTCAAGTTGCAGGTCGACCCCTGCAATGACAAAGGAGGCCATCTTAATGGTCACCAGAATAAACCAGAGTACGAACAGCGTATCGCGCAGCTTCTCGCGCGCCACATGGGTGCTGAATACTGAAATAACCAACGGCGCTGCAATCAGCGAAGTACCGCTGACATAACCGCCGAGCATCAGGAAGATGTTATCCATCCACGGCCGCGAACTGCGGAAGGGTCGGTTGAGGATATATCCTACAGAGTAGACGCTCACGATCAGCAAAATGATCGCAGACATCACTTCACTAGAGAGTGTGAGCAGACCCAAAACCCCAATGATCTTAGGAATGATCATCACTTTGAGAGATTTGCGCAGATAAGCCCAATCTACGGTGCTCTGACCGCCATTTTTACGATGACCACGCACGGCGATCCAGCTTGAGAACACCAAAAGATGCACAGAGATAATGGGAAGAAAGATCAGTGGGTCATCAATAACGAGCAGTAAAAAGGGCAACGCGAGGACAGCGCCACCAAATCCTAAACCGGTGCGAACAAAACCGCTCCAGATAAAAATCAGGCCAATGGCCAGATACTCCCACCACAGCAACTCTGCCACAGCACCACTCTCCGTTCTAATTCAGTGGCGCAGTGTAAGTCATGGGCAAGAAAATTTCGCTAGGCTGTATCTAAAACCGCAGTAAAAACTCAGGCCCCGCTCGGGCGAGCCTCCTGTATCTCTGACCATGCGGCCTCTAGTTTGTCACGAGTGACGGGCTTAGGTACAACAATATCAGCCCCTGCTGCGAGCAGCCGCTCAGTTTCATCACCGACCATTGCGGCAGTGATCCCTATGATTGGTTTATTAAAGCCGCGCTTGCGCAGGGTTTCAACCAATTCAAAGCCGTCGACCTCAGGCATGAAGATATCGGTTAGCACGAGGTCGAAATCCTGTTCTGCCGCGATCGCTAGCGCCTCTGCACCGTTGATAGCGGGTCTGTACTGAGCTTTCAGACCTTTAAGAATCTGCTCGGTCAGCATACGCAAGGTCAGGTTATCCTCTGCAAAGAGAATCGATTTACCGTCTAGAGAATCAGCAACAGCGAGCGAGATCGGCTTCGACTCTGGCTCTTCAACGATATCTTCCAGCGGCATTAGCAGTGTAAACCGACAGCCACCATCCTCGGAGGCATCGAGTATCAACTCTCCGCCCGATGCGCGCGCTATCTCGCGGCAGATGTGTAGGCCCAAGCCAGTGCCATCAGCCTCTGTATCGCCCCGCGCAAACGGCTCAAAGATCGATTCCCACTGCTCCCGAGGAATACCCTTACCGTTGTCCTCCAGCTCAACCCGCAACTGCTTTTGGGCTTCATCATTAAGCTCGAGCAGCAGACCCAGCTTCAACTCTGATGCGCCGGAGTGAATCGCAGCATTCTTAACTAGGTTGGTGATGATCTGTCGCATACCTTTGGCATCAAATGAAAACGGCTCAGCAGCTCCCTGAACCGAATTAATCTGCACCCGGAGATTAGCTGTTTTCAGTCGATCACGAAGGGGCGTTAGGCACCCCTCAACCACATCCAGCGGAGTGGCATTATTGCGTGTACGGAAATTGATACTCTGGGGCTCAACAACCGCTCGTAAATCATCCAACACATCCATCAGATGCTTTGCCGTGGCGTCGATGTCCTTGGCGTAGGGCAGCGCCCTAACCTCCTCGTCAGTTAGCTCAGCTCGCTGCGAGTCCAGCAACATACTCAGCGTAGCAGCTGGTGTGCGCAGCTCATGCCCGATAACTGCAAACATCTGCTGCTGCGCTTGCTGGCGGCGCTCCAGACTCTCCAGAGCAGCTTGGCGCTGCCCTGCAATCTTCTTAAGCTTGCCAGAGAGTTTTTGCAACTCGCTGATATCCACAAAGCTACCGACAACAAGAGTGGGCTCCCCTTCGGTGAAGACTGTTTTGAGCTGCACACGTACCCAGCTTTTACTGCCATCGCGAAGCTCAAAGTACGCAGCAGCAATATTTAATTCACCGTCAAAGCGCGCTTGAACTGCCTTGGCAGTCTGCTGTTCCCGGCTCTTGGCCGGGAAACGGTTGCAAAAATCAGCAAAGCTAATGCTTGGGTATTCAGCTTGAGGGAAATCAAACAGACGACGGAACACGTCATTGACACTCAGAAGGTCAGTGGCAAGGTCGTGTCGCATCAGTGCGATACCCCCCTGTGCAGTGGTTCTCTCCAGATCGAGCAGCGCACGTTGAGCTTCATTTCTCGCATCAGCCACAGCTTGCTTGGCGCGGTGAGACTCATCGATATCCTGACTTAAAATAATAATGTGCTGCTGTCCATTGTCGTCAATCCAGCGCTGTACAACTTGGTCTCGTGTCCAGCGAGGCGCGTCCCAATCCGGACAAAGCAGCGGAAACTCCACCGCAACACCGAGTTTGTTTTGAGCCTCTATTACTGCGTGTCAATACGACGGATCGACGCAACGAATAAACGATTGATTCGTGAAATTAAGCTTCTGATCTTGGATCGGATTGATAATGTGGCGAACCTCACCCGAATCTAGGTTCGTCTCAAGGAGATAGAGCCCGCCCATCTGGCAAGCGGCTTTTAGATGCTGATAGACCTGCTCGTATCCCAGTTGCGCTCGCATCTCAGCATCGATACTGAAGATACAACCGAGCGTCCGATACTGATCATCAATTTTATACTGGCGAGCAAAGGCCTTTAGCCAGACGTATTCTTGACCACCGTTCGGCCGGATACGGTAATTGACGCTAAACTCTTCGTCTAAATTGAGCTGCTCATAGGCCTGCTCTCGAAACGCAATCACCCTTGCTCGATCTTCGGGATGTATCTGCTGCTCCAAATCTGAAAAGTCAAAGCCAGCCTCTTCACCCGCACCATAGAGCCGCTTAAAGCGCTGATCCGGTTGAAACACGCCTGTACTGTGATCGTAGGCATAATAGGCTATCTGGGCTGCATCCAAGGCGAGGCCCGCATTGCGCTCACGTTGCTTTAACTCAGCATAGAATTCTCTGTTCTGTGCGTAAGCCTCTGACAGTTTGCGATTACGAGAGCGTTCGCGATAAAGCCAGGCAAGTATAAAAGCGCCTAAAAGGATTAGACCCAACGCAACATAACCTTGGAGCTGCTCAGTCGCAATCGCAACAACAGGCTCACCGCGTATTTCAGCATCGCCGGTCAACCCCGCAACATTCAGTCCAAAGCGCTCAAGCTCAGAATAGTTATAAACATGTTGGCGTAGCTGACTCAGATCAGGCGTCTGGCTCTCCGCAATATCAGCAAGCGCACGGCCGAGTTGAAAACTGTCGAGCACCACGCCACCCAAAACCCCATCTAACTCCAGCATCGGCGACTGGGTTACCAGTATCGGCACATCAGTGGTCGCGCCGACCTCCGCCACAATCTGGTAAGGAAAGTGTAAATCAGTACCGATGCGCATCATGCTAGAGTCAACCAGTAATAGGTCACCCGCTCCAAGCTCAGATAGCAGCGTTTCCCACTCATCGTGGCTATCAAACTCGCTGCGCGCCAAGAATTCAATGTCTGCCCTTGTATCAAAGATGACCTCATCTTGATAACTATGAGTATTATTCCCCAAATAGATTAGCCGCTGCATCGAGGGATAAATCTCTCTCAAGGACTGATACACACGTTCAGGCTGGCGTAACGCCTCACTATCCAGACCATAGCGGGAGGGCCATTGGGCATCCACATACTCTGCTGCAGGATTGCCCAACTCTTGCTGTGCAAGTTCAAAAACATGAGATGCCGGCTGACCAATCACAATCACTTTCTCGAAGGTGAGCCCTTCGAAGTCATCGATTACATCCTCGGCTATCTCCTCGAGACTCCGCTCTGGCACTTTGCGAAACCAATCCACGGACGCAAAGTAGAGCTCGGCGTGCTCCGTACGGGGAGCGTTAAACCTTATCTCTTGAGCCCGTTCGAGAACGCCACGCTCCAGACTACCCTGCCAGGGAACAAGTCTGTTTACACTTGATAGGATCAGTACATTCTGGGCTGCCTTAGCCAACAGGGGCCAGCACAGAAGATTGGCTAGCAGAATAAGAGCAGTGTGTTTGAGAGCAGATTTCACGGGGCGAACATATCTCTTTTGAGTCGTGTTTGGGTTTGTTAATCAACAAACAGCGAGTTCTATTAACACTTATGTGCTATATGCAATATGCATACCAACAAACAGCGCGGCGGCTGTATGAATAATTTCGAATAGACAGTTGGGACATTCAGGGCTAACTTACCGTTTATGTTACATGGAAGTAACATATGTCATGAAAACAGCCCTTCTATTCGAGGTGAACGGGATGTCTCAATTATCGGTAAATCGTTGGCGTACGTTTAACCACCCGGCCTCCACCGTCGGCAATTACGGCTGTTGTCAGATAATCGATACGCGTACACGGGTTATTCACCTAGTAGAGATCTGCTCTCACCACTTGCATCGGGCTCGTCTTGAATCCAAGACGGTTGATGAACAGATGATAAGCCGCGCCCTCTGGCCGACGGCCTCAGCCAAAGTACGAACAGCGCTGCCGCAAATGCTCGCAGGCTACCTTCATCAGTTGCGTGATACTGAGTTGCCAAATCCTGGTAACGACAGACAGATGTTCTCATTCACAGTCTACGCCGATGGCACCCACTCCTGGCCGGCCATTACGTTGATGACACAGGATAGTTTCGCCGCAGCGCCCGCCTGAAGCAGGGTAACTGTTTTACTACAAAGCTATGGCGTCAGCACAGATTAGCCGCGTTTCTCCTGCAGATATATGATCCGGCCAGCAACCAACACGGCGATACTCACGATACCCACCATTATGGTCGCTAATGCGTTGATCTCAGGACTAACCCCTAAACGCACACTCGAGTAGACCACCATAGGCAGGGTCGTTGAGCCGGGTCCTGACACAAAGCTTGCGACGATGAGATCATCCATAGATAGAGTGAAAGCAAGAAGCCAACCCGCCAGCAGCGCCGGCGATATGATTGGCAAGGTGATAAGGAAAAACACCTTGAACGGGTGCGCCCCCAGGTCCATCGCAGCCTCCTCGAGAGACTGATCCATATGTGCTAGACGGCTGCGGACGACAACCGTTACGTAGGCCATGGAGAATGTTGCGTGCGCCAGCGTGATAGTAGTCGTGCCACGGCCGTTTGGCCAACCGATTAACTGCTCCATTGATATAAACAGCAGTAGTAAAGAAAGACCGATTATCACCTCAGGCATAACCAGAGGAGCTGCTACCAGGGCATCCAAAGACGAGCGCATTCTGCTGCGCCTAAATCGAACCAAAACTATCGCGGTCAAGGTTCCGAGCATCGTTGCAATACTGGCATTCATCGCACCAATTTTGATGCTCAACCACGCCGCCTCAAGGACTTGATCATTCTGTAACAACTCGCCATACCACTTGGTACTGAAACCCGCCCAGACGGTTACCAGGCGGCTCTCGTTAAACGAGTAGATGATTAGACTGAGAATCGGGCCATAGAGGAAGGCGTACCCCAGCACCAGTGCACTGAAGAGGAAGGGCGAGCGCTTAAACATCACTCCACCTCCTCAGAGCGTTGCTCCATGTGGCGCAGCAACACAAAGGGTATGATCAAAACGACCAGCAGCACAGCTGCCAAAGCCGATGCCAGCGGCCAGTCTTTATTGGCAAAGAACTCCGTCCACATCAACTTGCCAATCATCAAGGTGTTCGGCCCGCCCAGAAGGTCTGGGATAACAAATTCACCCATCACTGGGATAAACACCAGCATAGACCCTGCAATAAGGCCGGGTAGCGACAGCGGTAACGTGATCAGCAGAAACTGCTTAATAGGCGGACAACCCAGGTCAGCCGCCGCTTCCAACAGCGACTGATCCAGTCGCACGAGAGTGGCATAGAGCGGTAACACAATAAACGGCAAGTAGGAGTAGACAATACCGATGTAGACCGCCGTCTGCGTGTAGAGAATATCGATCGGTGCATCAATCAGCCCCGTCCACATGAGAAACTGATTCAGCAAACCGTTGTTCTTGAGGATACCGATCCAGGCGTAAACGCGTATGAGGAAGCTGGTCCAGAAAGGCAGGATGATCAGCATAAGTAACGGCAGACGCCAGTGCGTCGGTGCACGCGCAATACCGTAGGCCATGGGGTATCCCACCAGAATAGCCAGCAGTGTAGAGATGGCCGCTACTTTAATAGATCCAAGCAACGCATTGATATACAGGGAATCTTCAAGCAGAAGCTGGTAGTTACCAAAATTAATAACCAGCGTCATGATGCCATCTTCGAACTCGCGAATAAGATCCATATAGGGCGGCTGCGCCAACTGCGGCTCTGCCAGGCTGATCTTCAATACAAACAGAAATGGCAAAACAAAAAAGAGGCCGAGCCAAAACCAGGGAAGCGCGGCTATACCGAAGCGCCCCCAGTTCACTTTTGAACTCAGCCCGCTCATTCGGTAAGAACTCCAGCCGCTTGTGGCTGCCAACTCAGCGTTACTCTTTGACCCCAGTCGAGTGGCTGTTCTGCCAGCGCTTGAGTATTCGGTTGAGTAAATTGAATGCGCTTACCCGAGCCCAGATCCACGTGATAAATGGAAACATCACCGAGGTAGGCGATCTCCTCAATAACCCCCTCCACGCTGTTCGGCTGCCCGCTCGGCTCAGGGAGCAGACGCAACTTCTCTGGACGCACAGCAACCGTTACGTCACTGCCAATAGCTATTGGGTGCGAATAGTTGACGCGCAGCACCCCGCCGGCCTCGTCACTATGGATGTTGATACACTCATCATCCTGTGACTCAACGACGCCGGCAAAGAGGTTAATCGAGCCGAAGAATGAGGCCGCGTAACGCGAGCGCGGAAATTCATAGATCATCCGCGGTGTATCAATCTGTTCAATACGTCCTTCACGCATCAGGGCGACACGGCTGGACATGGTCATCGCCTCTTCCTGATCATGAGTCACCACGATAAAGGTGATACCCAAACGCTCCTGAATATTTACCAACTCAAACTGCGTACGTTCACGCAGCTTCTTATCCAGTGCACCCAGAGGTTCATCCAGCAGCAGGATACGCGGGTGTTTTGCCAGCGAACGAGCTAGGGCCACACGCTGACGTTGACCTCCCGAGAGCTGATGCGGCTTACGCGCACCCAGGGCAGAGATCTGCACCAGGTCCAACATCTCCTCGACTCGCTCTTTAATCGACTCTTTTGGCATCCCCTCCTGCTTGAGGCCGAAGGCGATGTTGTCGACCACACTCATATGCGGAAACAGCGCGTAGGACTGAAACATCATATTGATCGGCCGACGATACGGCGGTACATCCGTAATGTCTTTGCCATCTATGTAGATGCGCCCCGCTGTCGGTGTCTCAAAACCCGCCAGCATTCGCAGCAGCGTTGTTTTGCCACAGCCAGAAGAGCCAAGCAGCGAAAAAAACTCACCGCGAAAAATCTGCAAACTGACATCATCAACCGCATAGGTGCTACCAAAGGTTTTAGTCACACCCTCGATACGGACAATTGGTTCTTCATCGACAAATGAATTGGGAGCTGTATAGGTCATGTATGTGATCGACTAGTGAAGATATAGAGGAGCCCGATGGGCTCCCCGTTCGGTGTTACTGACCGGTTTTAACGCGTGTCCAGGCACGAGTCACATTACGCGTTTCTCGATCACTCGGTGTCTGCAGCGTAATGAACTTCGCACGCGTTTCAGCCGGTGGATAGATACCCGCGTCCGCACGGATCTCCTCATCCACCAATGACTCAGCGGCAGCGTTGGCATTGGCGTAGGCCACATAGTTGGTAATTTCGGCAATTACCTCAGGGCGCAGCAGATAGTTAACAAACGCATGGGCTTCGGCCGGGTGTGGCGCATCTGCCAACAGCACGGCAACATCTGTCCAGACAACCGCGCCTTCGCTAGGCACGACGTAGGCGATGTTCACACCGTTATCGGCTTCTGCCGCACGGTCACGCGCCTGCAGAATGTCACCGCTGTAACCGTGAGCGACGCAGAGATCACCGTTCGCCAGGTCGTTAATGTACTGCGAGCTGTGGAAATAGCGAATATTCGGGCGCACCGCCGTTACTACATCAACAGCCGCCTGGGTACCATTCTTTGAGTAGTCGTTTGGCTCGGCACCCGCGTAGACACGCGCAGCCACAAACACTTCTGTTGGATCATCCATCAGAGATACACCACAGGCTGCTAACTTAGCCGTAGTTTCTGGATTAAACAGCAGGTTCCAGCTGTCGAGCTGAGCATCTTCGCCCAACACGTCCTTCACCTTATCGACATTGATACCGATGCCGGTGGTACCCCACATATAGGGGATCAACATATCGTTCTTGGGATCGATGTCAGATAGCGTGCGCAGAATATTCGAATCGAGATTAGTGTAACCGCTAAGTTTGCCAAGATCATACGACTGGTAGAGACCCGCCTTGATGTGTCGGTCGGCAAAGGGGCGCGCTGTTGGGAACGCGACGTCGTAACCGCTCTTACCGGCTAGCAACTTTGCTTCCAGTATTTCATTGGAGTCGTAGACGTCATACACTACGTTGATGCCGGTCTCGGCCTCAAACTTAGCGATCGTCTCTTCAGCAATGTAATCAGACCAGTTGTAGACGTTAACAGTCTGCTCAGCCGATACATAAGAAGCTCCAGCAACCGCCACTGCAGCCGCCAGGAGAGTTACACCTGAAACCCGATTTTTCATAGTTTTTCTGTCTCCAGAGAGTTAAAAATGCGCCACTGCACATTTCGCGAACTATGGATAAAAAGTAGACAAAAAACCAGAAAAATTATCTGTTGGTGAAGGGAATTTTTGCAGCAGAGGAGCGGGCCGCATGCGGCGCCCACTCCTACTGTAAGAGCCCCCTCAAAAAGGTGGCGACCCCTATCTAGCGTTTAAGAGAAATCCAGCGGACGCTCGCCATTCTCATCACGGATCCAAGTAGGCAGACCCATGTGGTTCAGGTGGTTCAGGAATGGACGCGGATCCAACTCCTCAACATTCACCATGGACTTGCAGTCCCACTCACCGGTTGCGATCAGCAGCGCTGCAGCAACAGGGGGAACACCGGCAGTGTAGGAGATACCCTGACTGCCCACTTCGTTGTAAGCATCTTTATGATCTGCCACGTTGTAGATAAAGACCTCACGCTCTTTACCATCTTTGGTGCCCTTAACCTGATCACCGATACAGGTTTTACCGGTGTAGTTAGGCGCCAGCGAAGCAGGATCTGGCAGACAGGCTTTAACCACTTTAAGTGGCACAACATCCTGACCCTCAGCGGTTTTGATAGGCTGCTCGGAGAGCAGGCCGAGGTTCTTCAGCACAGTGAAGACAGTGATGTAACGCTCACCAAAGCCCATCCAGAAGCGTACATTCGGACAGCCCAGGTTTGCCGAGAGCGAGTGGATCTCATCGTGACCGGTCATGTAAGAAGTGCGCTCACCTACAACCGGCAGGTCGTCAGTACGGCTGATCTCAAACATCTGGTTGGTCTGCCACTGGTTGTTCTGCCACGAGTAGACGCGGCCTGTGAATTCGCGGAAGTTGATCTCTGGGTCGAAGTTTGTCGCAAACCAGTGGCCATGGTCGCCGGCATTGATATCGATAATATCAACCGACTCGAGAGTGTCGAAGTACTCGTTTTTAGCCAGTGCGGCGTAGGCATTTACCACGCCTGGGTCGAAGCCACAGCCCAGAATCGCTGTCGTACCCGTCTCTTTACAGCGCTCACGACGTTTCCATTCGTAGTTGCCATACCAAGGCGGCTCTTCACAGATCTTCAGTGGATCTTCGTGGATCGCTGTATCCAGGTAAGCCGCACCGGTTTCAATACAAGCTTCTAGAACAGACATATTAACGAAGGCAGAGCCAACGTTTAGCACGATCTCGGAATTCGTTTCACGAATCAGAGCCGCGGTTGCTGCGGTATCCATAGCGTCCAGAGCGTAGGCAGTCAGCTTGCCCTCTACTTTCATGGCACCCTTTTCATGGACGCTCTCGATGATTGCATCACACTTCGACTTGGTGCGCGAAGCGATAACGATATCACCGAGAATATCATTGTGTTGGGCGCATTTATGCGCCACCACCTGGGCGACACCGCCGCCGCCAATAATTAGTACATTCTTTCGCATTGATCGATCCACTCTTCAATCTGTTGGAGCGCAGCTTAGCTGCGCGATAACCGAAAAATCGCGCAGCCAAGCTGCGCTCCTACGGGGGTGCTACGACAAATTCCCAACGAAATCGTCGTAACCAAATTCACGTACCAGCTCGACACTACCGTCCAACTGTTTTACTGCAATCGACGGCATCTTCACGCCGTTGAACCAATTTTTCTTCACCATGGTGTAGCCACCGGCATCCTCTATCGAGATACGGTCTCCCGC
>JAYQBD010000063.1:0-12425 GCA_038137135.1 Oceanospirillaceae bacterium
TTTTTGTCGCCAGTTCAAAACCGACATCGGGATCGATAGCAAATATGAGATTATAGTAATCGCTAAGGCTATCTTTCAGATGTGCCAAAGTGAAACTGTCATCATCGATACAGAGGACGGTACGCTTGCTATCATCCATTTAGAGTCGGCCCTGTTTATCCGTTAACACCTGCAGCTTACCCGAGGTCAATACCGAGTCAACGGCAGGCTGAAGCAGCATTGACGCAGCAGTCGTGGACGCTACCGCAAAAACCGCAATTAGCATCGTTTTCTGTCGGATACTCATGACCATATTCCCTCTTGCACTAATCTAAAGCGTAGAAGAAATTTCATGAAAACCAAGTGGATAATATGAGTTAAGTTGGTGCCTCGGACCGGACTCGAACCGGTACACTGTTACCAGCGGGAGATTTTAAGTCTCCTGTGTCTACCAATTTCACCACCGAGGCTAAGTGTTGCGGCTGCGAAAGAGCGGCTATTGTGTTGTTAGCTTGCGAAAATGTCAACGCAAAACATAGGCTTAGCCAAAGATATGGACAGCACAGCACTCTCTATATATCTCGACTTGTTAGCTGCTATAGAGAAGAAATCTAAGACTTGAATCAAAGTTAGGACTTTTACGCAACGAGGCTTTTCGAAAAACGCTAATCTGAGGCAGCAAGCTAAGATTGAGCAGTCGTAATGTTTAGACTTTCCCGCCTACGCTTTCCCGCCGGAACAATCATACCGACTCACTCTCACACCGGGTTTCAACTCTGTTTATTAGTGCGTGGCCAGTTAAAAATGTGGAGCTCTGTCAGCGGGCATTCGCGCTTAAAGGTTCTCAACGCCGGCAGTTGTTGGATCGCTGGACCGCACACAGAGCACAGTGTTTTGATCACAGAGGACTCGCAGTCGGTTCGGCTCGAGCTCGGCCTCTCCCTTTTGAAACACACGCCGCAATTGCGCGCTGTGCGTCGTTCGTTGGTTATTGCAGCTCTATTAACCATCCAGGCATCGAGAGCCTGTTCACCCTCAGAGGCGCAAGCCTCCACTACGTATTGTGACTACGGGCTTGCCGAGCTCGAGCGTGATCAGCAATCGGGTTTGCAGTTCACCGTACCAGACTGTTTCTTCAATAGCTTGGAGAGTGCCGCCGCAGGCGGAGATACGCAAGCGCAGGTTGAGCTCGGGATTACCCTCATGCAAGGGTTAAGCCCAAACCCGGGCGACGCTATGCTTGGCCCCTACTGGCTCAAACGCGCTGCGGCATCTGGTCACCCCAGTGCGCAAACGTTACTCGATGCCTACATGGAAGATATCTCCTGCTGACCCCTTTCATCTCAGCCTAAAACCTTGTACTTTAGTTTAAATTAGCAAGCACTAATTGTTTGGCGTTGAATTTGCATAACGCCAATTGTTGGAACGAACTCAATTAGAAAGTTCGTCCACGACCACTGACAACAACGAGACAGAGACCCAGCTGATGCTGCAGCTTAAGTTCAACGGAAAACACAAGATTCAGGGTGATCGCGTCGCCTTAGAGTTGCTTTACAATAATTTGACTGGCGTAGGTTTCGAACACCATGAAAGCTGGCAGCTAGAGTTCGAAGAGTATCTGCAGCAGGTTGCTAACCTGCTCCATCTGCGGTTAACCAGCGGCATACCGATTGTTTTGATGGAGGCGGATTCTGGCGTGGTACTTGCGAAGTCAGAGATCGGAGGAGCGCTCAGTCATTAAGCGCTCGCCCTTTTTAATGGTAAAAATGTGTTGGTCGATTTAGGCCCCGAACCTGCGTGCTATCTCCTGGTTAAATAGCGTTGCGCGAAGACCCATCGTATCCCTACCTTAACTCTCCAAGCTTTACTTTATTATTTTTCGAATACAAAAAGGCCAGCGCTCGGCTGGCCTAATAACACACAACAACACGGAGTGATGAAAAAACTCTGTCTGTAAATTCAGTCTAGTCAAAATCCTCATAATTACAAATATCGAGAATTCATTGACGTCGCGAGTCAAGAGAACCGCGGTGCGACTCGCTCGGAATCGCTACGGGGTATCAAGCTTAATCGGCTGGAAAAACTAGAAAGAAAATGGAGGCGAGCACCGGAGTCGAACCGGCCTAATACAGATTTGCAATCTGTTGCATCACCGCTCTGCCAACTCGCCTTACTTGAAAAAGATGGAGCGGGATATCGGGCTCGAACCGACGACCTATACCTTGGCAAGGTATCGCTCTACCAACTGAGCTAATCCCGCATCTCGTCAAGAGGTGCGTATTATAGAGGCTGACCGCTTAGAGTCAATGCTCTATTTCTAAATATTTCTGTATAAAAATTAACCACTTAGAATTCAGATGCTTAGATAGCTTTGGCTAGATATCTTCGCTCAGATGTGGCCAAGCGGCTCGTAGATAGACAAACATCGACCAGAGCGTCAGTAACGTTGCTGCATAGAGCGCTGTAATGCCTGCCCAGGCACCGTTCGAACCGGGCTCTAGCGCCAGTAGTACAAGGATTGCCAGCATCTGCAGAGCTGTCTTCACCTTACCGACCATCGATACAGCCACCTGAGTGCGTTTGCCGATCTCGGCCATCCACTCTCGTAACGCCGAGATAACAATTTCTCGACCGATGATGACAATCGCAGGAATCGCCGTTAACACTGGCCAGGTCTGTAACTCTCGAGAGTAGGTATCCACCAACACAACCAGTGCTGCAGCGACCATCAATTTGTCAGCTACTGGATCGAGGAAGGCTCCGAAGGGGCTGGACTGGTCGAGCTTGCGTGCCAGATAGCCATCCAGCCAATCGGTCACTGCTGCCAGCGCAAATAGGAGCGCAGCGTAAATGCGAGCATCCTGAATCGGTAAGTAGTACACCAGTACGAAAACAGGGATCAGGATGATGCGTAGCAGCGTCAGGATATTTGGGATTTTCATGCGTTTCCATTAATCCCTAGGCTCGGGATGTAAGGCAAAATAGATCGTCTCAGCGAGACTTTTGCTTATCGTAGCAACTTTTGCAATCTCTTCAACACTGGCGGACTCTACGGCTTTGGCACTGCCGAAGTGGTTCAGTAGTGCCCGACGGCGTTTCGGTCCGACTCCCTCTATCCCCTCTAGCAGCGACTGCTTGCGAGCTTTTGCACGTCGCGCCCGATGCCCGGTGATAGCGAAACGGTGCGCCTCATCACGGATGTGCTGCAGTAGATGCAGCGCTAAAGAGTCTGACTGCAGGATATTTTCCTTACCGGTCTCGCCCTCTATCAGAACCTCAAAACCGGCCTTGCGGGTCGGCCCCTTAGCGATACCGATAACTCGAACCTCTTTTAGACCCAGGGTGCCCAAAACATCCATTGCCTGAGTCACCTGCCCTTTACCACCATCAATCACCAGAATATCCGGAAGCAGCGCCTCCTCCTTCTGTAGTCGACCGTAGCGTCGCTCGAGCGCTTGATGCATGGCGGCATAATCATCGCCGCCAGTTATGCCGTCAATGTTGAACTTGCGATAGTCCCGTTTGAGCGGTCCATTACGATCGAAAACAACACAGGACGCGACCGTTGCTTCACCGCTCGAGTGACTAATATCAAAACACTCAAGGCGCGCTGGCACCTCTTCAAGCTTCAGCGCCTCTTGTAGTGCTAGAAAGCGGTTATACATATTCTGTTTGTTAGCCAACTGAGCTGTGAGGTTCTGCTCCGCGTTAGTAACAGCCAACCGCTGCCAAGCAGCACGCTCACCTCTAACGGAAGAGGTGAGCTGCACCTTCGCGCCGCGAAGCTCTGAAAGCGCTTGTGCAAGGGCCTCTTCGCCTTCAACCGGCTCGGAGGTGATGATGCTGGCCGGTATCTCTCGCCCACCACCCAGATAGAACTGTGCAACGAAGGCGGCTAGCAGCTCACTGGCACCCTCCTCTATGGATACCCGCGGATGGTAGACCCGGGAGCCGATTACCCGACCTTGCCGTACAAACAGCGCGTGCACACATACGCCGCCCGGTTTAATCGCACAACCAAAGACATCGGCGTCGCCTTTTTGGCCTGAAACAAACTGCTGCTCCTGCACGTGCCGCAGTTTCTGCAGTTGATCGCGAAGCTCAGCGGCGCGCTCAAACTCTAACGCCGCTGCAGCCTCATCCATCTGCTGGCTCAACTCTGAGAGAACTGCGGGGTTCTTGCCTTCCAAAAACATCTTGGTGTGACGCACGTCGCGCGCATAATCTTCGGGTGAAACTAAACCTACACAGGGGCCGGAGCAGCGCTCTATCTGGTACTGCAAACAGGGGCGCGAACGATTGCGGAACTGAGTGTCATCGCACTGACGCACTTTAAACAGTTTCTGCAACAGATTGAGGCTGTCGCGCACGGCTAAGCCACTCGGAAAGGGTCCAAACAATTTGCCCTTGCGCTTGGATTTACCACGCTGAAAGCGAACAGCCGGATGATCCTCGCCATCAGTGATTAGAATGTAAGGGTAGGATTTGTCGTCCCGCAGCAAAATATTGTATGGCGGGCGGTAGCTCTTGATCAGGTTCTGTTCAAGTAGCAGTGCCTCGGTCTCACTGCCGGTCACGGTGACCTCTACGTTGGCAATTTTGGAGACCAGCGCCTGAGTTTTGATGCTCAAGCCGGTATTGCGAAAGTAGGAGCTAACACGGTTCTTGAGGTTGCGCGCCTTGCCAACATACAGCAGTTCGCCCGCCGCATCGTACATCTGATAGCAGCCGGGACGTTGCGTCAGGTTTTCCAGAAACGCTTTAGGGTCAAACCCGTTGTCGCCTAGTTCGGACACGCTACAGTCCCTTACTCAGCGCGACTAGCTTGCATATACAGGTGGGTCGCCTGTTGATGAATCTGATTTAGATCATCGCGAGTATCATCGGTAATGCCTGCGCCCCGTGATAGTGAGACCTCAAGAAAGGCGCTGATCTGAGCGTAGTGGTAAAGACGGTCGTCGTACCCCTCGGCGCGGTTCATTTTAGTCAAAGCGATCTGCGCGCCGTTCATCAAGATATTGTTAATGTCAGTATCGGACATGCGTGGATCGCGAGACGTTCGCTGGCGACGCGCTTGGGCTTCGGCTTCCTGGACTTGACGCTTGGTCAATGGGGGCATCAATGCTCTCCTGTAAGGGATCTGTGGGGTCGCTTTATTCAGAATCTGCTAGTGTAGAGTTTTAACGGGATTAACCCAAGAGAGAGTCCCGTCTAATTAAACGTTAATCCGATAGGAGATTGGTATTACTAACCGCCGCCTCGCCGAGCAGTTGCGCTGGCTCGCCACATCGTCGAATCTCACCCGATGCGAGCCCCTTGAGGTGCCAGAGGGTTTGCTGTCTTACCCTGGTACAGAGGAACCAACAGCCGACATCAGTGCTCGTCGTCTTGGGCTGCAGTTCGAGCAGCTAGTCAGAATTGGCTTAAGTATAAATGCACAAGTAACTGATATAGCTTCAAATATACCTATAAGGGATGGCAAGCTTACCGTTGGTGAAGCTGACCTTTTGCTGCGTTACGGCGGTGTTTGGTGGCACCTCGAACTTGCTCTGAAATTCTATCTACGTGAGATCGATACAGAGGGGCTGCAAGGATATTATGGTCCCAATCGCAAGGACCGGTTCGATCTGAAATGGCAACATATGCTGACCCATCAAACCAAAATATTCAGTCAGCCCGCAGCACAAGGCCTGCTTCACGCTCGTGGCATCGAGCAATTGAATAGAGCTTGCCTGATTAAAGGCTGGGTGTTTCAACATCCCAATGACCTACGTAACACCTATCCTGATCCAATAAGTCCTCATCACGCACGGGGTTGGTGGGTTCACCAAGCCGAGCTGAACGTCTGGCTCAAAACACATCCTGCCAACGCTCGTTTTATAATTGTAGAGAAACCTTTCTGGCTCTACCCTCCCGGACGCATTAAAGGGCGCGCACTGGATAGAAGTTTACTCGAGCGAGAGCTGGCAAAGCGCCACTCTGCCGTACAGATCTGGGTTGTTATCGGCGAGGGCTACTCTCGCCAGGTGCTAAGCCGCGGCTATGTGGTACACGACCTCTGGGGGCTAGATGGCAACTAAGGAGCCGGGAGTGTTTATGCCACAGCTGCTGCCACACCTAATGATGCTGCTGTGGGCGGCATTGGTCGCCTCCTCGTTTCCCGTCGCCGCCGCTTTTACGCCGGAGTTATCTGCCACACTACTGGTCGCAATCCGGTTCATTCTAGCTGGCCTGTTTTTGTGGCTGATTCGCCCTATACCCCTGCGCCAGTCCGCAGCTGCATGGTCGAGCTATGCGGTGCTAGGACTTCTGCTGGGTGGAAATTTTATTATTATGTTCGTCGCTTTAAGGTACAGCGCACCGCTCAATTTGGCTGCCATCTACATCACTCTTCCGTTCTTCGCTTACCTTCTCTCTATGTTGTTGGGGATGGAGCGATTTAGTTGGCCGCGCGCTGGATTGCTAGCCTTAGTCGCCAGTGCCGCGCTGATCATTCTTAGCCGAGCCGATCTGGGGTCTATCAGCTCAATCGAGTGGGGTTACGGTGAGACGCTCTATTTAGGTGGATGTATGCTTGCGGCCGGCTATAACACGCTGTCACGCTACACCACCGATCGGCGGTGGATAGCGGCAGACCCCTATGCCACCACCTGTTTAAGTCTAATTGCGGGTGGATTACTACTAGCCGTACCTGATTTGCTGACTGGAGATCTCGAGGCCTTTATCACCAACTTTAGCTGGCAGGATTTCTGGGCTCTCGCCTATCTGACACTTTTTACCTCACTCCTGAGCTTCTGGATTCTGCAGGTTTGCGCCCTCAAACTCGCTCCAAGCATGCTCTCGGCCTACTCTTACCAAGCACCGATGCTCTATCTACTGGCAGAGCTCATCCTAGGACTCACCGAATGGCGCAGCCTATACCTGCTGGCAATCATTCTGTTGCTGTTCGGATTTTTTCTGCTTGCGCGACAACGTACCGAATCAAGTTAAACCGCCATTTTGAGCACAAAAAAAGAGGGCTAAGTGCCCTCTTCTTCTGCTTTGAGCTGGTGCGCCCAGCGTGGCGCGGCTAGCTTAACGAGACGCTTTAGCAGCGTCTGCAGCCATAGATTTCTTCAGGAAACGCACGCCTACAACTGTCATAACCAGCATTGCTGCAATGATTGCGATGCTTGGTGCGAAAGAGATAAGACTGTACTTGTCGATGTTGGCCATTTTCATAACTCCATGATGGTCAGATAAAAGATGGCGCGCATTCTATTTACAGCCCCAGTTCTATGCAACAGCTCCGTCCGTGGTTTTCGGTTATTAGTGCAGTTGTTGACTCAGTTTCTAACTGGACTATCAACTGAGTTGTTAGTCGCGTTGCAAACGCTTAAGCAGCGAGCTTGTATCCCAACGGTTACCGCCTATGGCCTGCACATCAGCGTAGAACTGATCAACCAATGCAGTCACGGGTAGCTGTGCGCCGTTTGAGCGTGCCTCGTCCAGCACGATGCCCAAGTCTTTGCGCATCCAGTCGACCGCAAAGCCATGGTCGTAGTGATCGTCAATCATAGTCTTGTGACGGTTAACCATCTGCCATGAGCCAGCGGCACCGTGTTGGATTACATCGATCACGGCAGCCACATCCATGCCGGATTTCTGACCGAAGTGGATCGCTTCAGACAGCCCCTGCACTAGCCCTGCGATACAGATCTGGTTCATCATCTTGGCAAGCTGACCACTGCCGACCGCGCCCAACAGGCTATGCGATTTAGCGTAGGCATCAATAACAGGCGATACACGCTGATAAACACTCTCGTCACCACCAATCATAATGCTTAAGACACCATTCTCAGCACCCGCTTGACCGCCAGATACTGGCGCATCGAGGAAGCTGAGCCCCGCTTCAGAGCAGGCTGCGGCAAGCGTCCGCGCCGCCTCGGCTGATGCCGTGGTGTGGTCGACAAGAACAGCACCCGCCGCCATGCCTGAAATTGCCCCACCTTCGGCTGTGGTGACTGAGTAGAGGTCTTGGTCATTACCGACACAGACAAACACCATTTCAGCACCTGCCGCCGCGGCCGCGGGGGTGGCTGCGCTTGAACCACCGTAGGTGTCTACCCAGCTTTGGGCTTTTTCGCTTGTACGGTTAAAAACTGTAACTTCATGACCGGCTTTCTGAAGGTGACCCGCCATTGGGTAACCCATCGTACCAAGACCGATGAATGCAACCTTTGCCATGCTATTATCTCTTTGTTGAAATTATTGGAAACGCTGTGAGCATACGAATGACGAGCCTAATCAGACCCCTACTTCCCTTTCTGGCAGCGCTGAGCCTCAGTGCTCAGGCAGAAAACCCACTTCCGGATATAGAGTTACAGACACTGGATGGCGAATCAATGCTCCTGAGCGAAACAAATGGTAAATTCCGTGTGATTAACTTCTGGGCCACCTGGTGCCCGCCTTGTGTCAAAGAGATGCCATCTCTGGCGAAACTCGATGAGAAGCTTGAAGCGATCGATGGCGATGTGATCACTATCAATGTCGGTGAGCAGCAGGATCAGGTGGAAGCGTTTATTCTTGAAAACCTTGAGCCCAATAACATGACCATGCTACTGGACCCGCCGGGCAAAGCCTTCCCTGCATTCAAGCTGAGCGGCCTGCCAATCACAGTCGTGGTATCAGCCGAAAATCAAATTCTCGATTACGCCTTAGGTGAGCGGGAGTGGGACTCACCTGAGATGGTCGAAGCGATTAAGGGCCTCGCCAACTAACTGATAACAACTGCTATATGCGACGCTCGAGCTCGGCAAGGATGTTCAATACCATCTGTGCCGAGTTCTCTGATGCCGTTTCGATGAACTGATCAAAAGAGACATTGGACTCCTGCCCCGCGATATCGGACAGCGCACGAATCACCAGGAAAGGTGTCCCGAAACAGAAGCAGGTTTGAGCGATGGCAGCAGCCTCCATCTCAGCCGCTTTCATCTGCGGGAAATTGGCGCGTGTGCGGGCCACATGGTCGGGGTCACTCATAAAGGTATCGCCGGTCGCAATCAGGCCGCGGCTACATGCCATACCACTCATCTTCTCGACTGAGGCCTCTGCCACATCCACCAGTAAAGGGTCGGCCTTATAGGCTGCCGGCATTCGTGCCATCTGGCCGATCTCATAGCCAAAGACCGTCAGGTCAACATCGTGGTGGCGTACCTCTGTCGAGATAACAACATCACCTACACTGAGGCTAGGATCGAAGCCGCCGGCAGAGCCGGTGTTAATAACGCAAGTGGGCTTGAAGTGGTCCAGTAGCAACGCAGTACCAACCGCCGCATTCACTTTGCCGATGCCCGATTTTAGCAGTACCACATCAAACTGGCCGATGGTGCCGGTTAAAAACAGAAAGCCAGCGATGCTCTGCTGCTGAAGGCCCGAAATGGACTGTTTCAGAAGCTCAATCTCCTGATCCATGGCGCCGATTAACGCGATGCGAGCATCAGCTGCAAGTTGAGATTTCAAAGAGGATAGGCCTGTATCGGCAGCGTTTGCAGGATTCAAATCTTCTGGGCGGCTCATGGGGGGTCCTTAGCGAGCAAATAACGGTCGCGCTATGGTACCACCCTGATTCGAATTTGCATGCTTGGCGTCAAGTTTTCGCTACCGGATAGAGCCCCTGCCAACCGAAACGGCTAAAAAGCTCATCAACCTGGCGATCAACAGTCGCCGAAAGTTTGAGCCTTGCCTCGCTCGTAGGATGTGTAAATTCCAGTTCAGTCGCCATCAGCAAAAGACGATGAAGTTCGAAGTGCTCTCTAAACAATCGATTGTGGCGCCCTTCGCCATATTTTGTATCCCCCACAATCGGGTGAAGGATATGCTTCATATGACGACGGATTTGATGTTTACGTCCGGTGCTCGGTTTAACCTCAACCAAGGAGTAACGCGCCTTGGGGTAGCGCCCAATGGGTATATCCAGCTCTACTCTCCCGAGAGTGCGATAGGCTGATACCGCCTCTTTAGCTTCTGGATTTTCTTGCGCCATAGGCTCGGCGAACTTATCTCGCTTGGGCACTAAGGCATAATCGATTATCTCAGCATCTTGGGTCCACCCCCGCACGGCAGCCAGATAGGTTTTATTTATGCTGCGCTGCAAAAATTGAGCTTGAATGTGCTGGGTCGCCTCAAGTGTTTTACCTACCAGAATAATGCCCGAAGTCGCTCGATCAAGACGATGGATGGTATGCAGCTTAGGGGCGCTTGTGTAGGCCTTTAACAGCCCCATCAAAGTCGGCTCATCAGCAGCTGTGATCCAGCTCGGGTGCACCAGCAGTCCTGCTGGTTTATTCACACCAATCAAATAGTCGTCTTCAAAAACGATCTCTAAATCTATCACGCTAACACTTGTCTCATCATAGTTGTGCCGCACTCTACCAGTCACTCAATTAACTGGCCAGACAATACCCTGAGGTGAGCCTTGAATGAACGTTGAAATAACTTTGTGCACCGCACAAAAAATGTTTGACAGTTTCACTCAGTGATCATAAAGTAACCATATTGTTGCACTGCACAAAATTACCTAATCGGGAGATTTACCATGATCAACGAATTCAAAGACAGCATGAAACCAGTAATGGATATGGCTGAAATCAACAAGAAGACGGCTGAGAAACTGATCGCTCTGCAGTCTGCCTACGTCACTGAAGTTGTTAATGCTTCACTATCTCAGATGAAGACGCTGTCTGAAACTAAAGACCCTAAAGCGGCTCTGGACCTGCAGGTTAAGTACCTGAAAGATGCTGAGTCTAAAATGACTGAAGTTGCTGAGAAAGAGATCGCTGCTCTGGCTGAAGCTAAAGCAGAGCTTTCTAATCTGGTTGAGAAGAGCTTGACTGATCTTGCAACTGCACAGCCTTTCGCTGAACTGCAGAAGTTCATGGCTGCTAAAAGCTGATACGCTTTTAACACCAGCAAGAGCCGGCCATTGAGCCGGCTTTTTTGTGGGTAGAATTACCGATACACAATTACAGCTTTTGCATGCTCTAACCTTCGCGGGATAGATCGGGAGTAGATTTTAACTCGTTAAGAGCCTCAATCAGGTTCGCTGTCGTTATAGGTTTAGGTAGCACCAGATTAGCTCCCTCACGGTTGAACTGCTCCGTTTCAGCACCCAATACCGCCGCTGTAACAGCGATGATAATCACCTCTTTACTCTGCGTACGAATGGCGCGTGTTAGCTCGTGACCATTTAACTCCGGCATCATTAAATCCGTGATGACAAGATCATACTTTTCAGGGCTAAAAGCCTCTAAAGCTAGGCGACCATTCTCATAACCATCTACCTGAGCACCTGCTTTAGTGAGTAGCTTAATCGTCAACATTCGTAGCATCGCATCATCTTCGGCAAACAACACCCTTAGCCCATCAAGGCTCAGCCTCTCTGTGGGCTGGTGATTAGTATCCGGCTGTTCCGCTTTGGCTCGGAATATCGGCAGAGATAGCTCGAATGCAGCGCCTCCCATCGAGCTTTGCGAGTAAGTCAGCGTACCGCCCATCAGGTCCGCCATGTTGTTGACGATAAAAAGCCCCAAACCCGACCCATCCGCTTGCGTATCACCACGCTTGAAGGCCTCAAACACCGAATCCCTTAAATGATCAGGGATACCCTGGCCATCGTCTTCGACCCTCAAATTCAACGTTGCTCTATCAACCGACCTAGGTGTCAGAGTTAGGGTAACCAGAATTCGGGTGCCGCTAGAGTGCAGCGCAGCATTCCTCACCAAGTTGGTGGTGCTTTGACGCAGTGCTTGAGTATGCAAGCTAAACAGTTCGGTCCTGTTCTCGGGCAGCTGCAACTCGAGATTACATCCGTGATCCCGAAGAAGTCCCTCAAGAGACGATAGCGCACGGGTGACCACGCGAATTGGATTGTCTCTTTCGGATCTCTTGGCGGCCAGCGCTCTCTCGGGGGCGATCACGACTCGCAGATCTTCTAGGACGTGCAGTAAATTGTCAGAAATCTCGTTGATCTGTTCCAGTTTATCTCTATCTTGCGTATCAGAATCGGAGGTAAGCATTTTTACAGTGGCGACCGGGGTTCGCAGTTCATGACCGATAATGGCAAACATCTCTTTTTGCTGCTCAAGCATTGTCTCAAGCTTCTCCCGCGCAGTCTGTTCAGCACGTGCGCTCAGGTTCATTGCCCTGACGCCCTCCAGCGATCGCTTAGCAGACATCAGCAGCAGAAGCTGCAGTAGTGCGAGGAGCGCTATCGTCATGCGCATTTCCCCGAGCGCTGCATCTAGACGCGCGCTCAACAGTTCACCCAACTCCAGCGCTTCTCTGTCTGAAGCGGCCGCGAGAGCTCTGATCATTGTTGTGCCTTGATCAAATAATTCGATCACAATCTGTGTGCTCTCTGCCGATGTATGAACCGCTGTCGGCATTAATGCAAAATCTGTAACGCC
>JAYQBD010000064.1:0-12417 GCA_038137135.1 Oceanospirillaceae bacterium
ATGGGTAAGCTGCACCATGCGATGATGGGTACGGCGGCTGTTGCTATTGCAACTGCCGCAGCGGTTCCCGGAACGCTGGTTAATCTTGCTGCTGGCGGCGGTGAGCGTGATGCGGTGCGCTTTGGTCACCCTTCAGGTACGCTGCGCGTTGGTGCTAAGGCTGAAGAGGTCAATGGTGAGTGGACGGCTAAGGCGGCAATCATGAGTCGCAGCGCGCGTCTGATGATGACGGGCTGGGTGCATGTGCCAGGAGATACTTTCTAGCGCTCGATGGTCAATTTCGTGATGTAGAAAGGAGGCTTAGCCTCCTTTTTCGGTTTTACTTGTGTTCGAGTCCATTAAGGACCACTCTTAAGAGGCCGAAGAATTACACGACGAATTGTTTCATATATGCAAGAGAGGGTAAGGCCAGAGATTGGTGGTACAGAGGCAGGTTATTTTGACTGTCTTGAGATGCTACCTGTAGCAACCATCTGCTTCGGGACAGATGGCAGTTTTCTGTTTGCCAACTACGCTTTTCAAACTCTCTGTTCGTTAAGCCGTTCTGAGCTAGAAGTATTAGACGCTGCTGGTTTGAAGGCTCATCTCCTCGAATTAGAAGCGCAGCCCGCTCGCATAGCTGCTGAGGGTGTCTTTGGCGCAGCGGTATCCCCGCAGGCTAATCTCAGGCACCTCAGAGACGGGCGAGTTGTTGAGGTCCTGTATCAGCAACTATCTCTTCCAGAACTCGGTGATATCAATGTGCAGCATTGGGTAGACCACTCAACGGTCGGGCGAGCATTTCGGGAGATCGAGACCGAACTCGATTTGCTACTTAAATTGATAAATCAGGTACCTGATCAGATCTATTTCAAGGATCTAGAGTCGCGCTTCACCCGGATTAATCCGGCTCTTGCTAGACGCTATGGTCTTGACTCCGCCGCCGAGGCAATAGGGAAGAGCGATGCCGATTTCTACAGCGCCGAGCATGCGAAGCTGACTCGAGGCGAAGAGTTGGAGATGATGCAGCAACGACGGCCTGTCTTTAACCAGCTGCACCACGAGCACTGGGGGGATGGAAGGGAGAGTTGGAATGTCTGTACCAAGATGCCAATCTACAGCGCCGAAGGTGATGTAATTGGCATCGCCGGGATCTCGCACGATGTTACCGAACACAAGCGACGTGAGGCTGACGCTTGGAACAAAGCGAACTATGACGGGTTGACGCGCTTGGCGAATCGTAATTTCTTCCTCGAGTCGCTTCACTCTCGTCTGATTAAGGCGCGAAACCAACACGATAACTTTGCCGTTTTGCTGCTTGATCTTGATCGTTTCAAAGAGGTCAACGACACGCTCGGACACTCTCAAGGGGATCAGTTATTGGTTCAGGTTGCTCAGCGTATTACCGGCGAACTGCGGGATACTGACCTGGTTGGCCGTTTGGGTGGTGATGAGTTTGCGATCATTATGGAGCTTTCGGACGCAGATGAGATTCGTCCACTGTTGAATCGCCTCTTAGAGCGAATTGAGCAACCGGTTGTGCTGGGCCATGAGCAAGTGGCTGTCTCCGCCAGCATCGGTGTTGCCATCTACCCTCAGGACGCCGATTCGGCTGAGGCGCTGCTCGCGCGCGCGGATGAGGCGATGTACTCGACTAAAGATCGGGGGCGCGCCGGCTACACCCTTTACTCCGCCGCGCTCTCAGCAACAAGTAAACACCGCTTGCGCCTTGCGTCCGACCTGCGTTCTGCCATCGATACCGAGCAGATTCAGATCGAGTATCAGCCGGTTGTTGCAGCCAAATATGATCGCATTGTTGGCGCTGAAGCACTCTGCCGTTGGTATCACCCGGAGCTTGGTTCGGTTAGCCCCGAGGAGTTTATCCCGATAGCGGAGCAGACAGGATTGATACAGCGCTTAGAGGATAAGATCCTTGATACGGCCATTCAGCAGTTGGCGTGGGTCAACCGGTCGGGCGTGTCACCGGTCAGGATTTCGGTCAATATATCCCCTCGGCGAATCATGCGCGAGCCACAGCGACTTTTTGGCCTGGAAGATGAGTTACAGGCTCTGGGTGTCTATCAGTCGCAGCTAGTTTTAGAGGTCACCGAAGGCTTACTGCTCGATGCGAGTGATGATGTCTTATCCCTCTTTAATCAGCTCAGCACGCAAGGTTTTACTATCTCACTCGACGATTTCGGTACGGGCTATGGTGCGCTAACGTATCTGATGAATCTCGATATTCATCAGGTCAAGATTGATCGGAGCTTTGTAAAACGTATAGAGAGCGATGCCAGTAGTCAGGCGCTCTGTGCCGGAATTATCAGTCTGGCTCGCACACTCGGTTTAACGGTAGTCGCAGAGGGCGTTGAGACTGAGTCGCAGCAGTTGGTTTTGCAGGGGCTCGATTGTGACTACCTGCAAGGGTATCTCTTTGGTCGCTCAATGAGCGCAGAAGCCTTTATTGGACTGCTGGAAGATCAGAGCGCTCGTGAAAAACTCAACTTAGATACTTAGCGCTCAACTACCTCTCACTTCAACACTTGGACTCGAACTTTATGAAGTGCATTTTTATTCCGGGGCTGGTCTCTGATAATCGAGCTTGGTCGGCCGTGGAGTCGCTGGTAACCGTTGCAGGTGTGCAAACTGGTATTGCTGATCTGTCTGCGGCAGACTCGATTGAAACAATGGCAACTGCAGTGTTGTCTCAGTTTGATGGACCGATGCTGCCAGTGGGCCACTCTATGGGCGGACGGGTTGCGATGGAGATAGCACGACAGGCGCCAGATCGTTTGGTCGGGTTGGTTTTGGTCGCGACGGGCGCCCATCCGCTAGTCGCGGGGGAGGTTGCTAATCGAGAGCGTGTTATTGATCTGGCAAACCAGCAAGGCATGCAGGCTCTTTGTGATCAGTGGTTACCGCCCATGCTTGCGCCGGGTACCAAAGAGACAAATTCGTCGCTATACCAATCCTTGCAACAGATGGTGTTGGACGCTGGTGTAGAGTTGCACGAGCGACAGATTCGCGCTCTGATCAACCGTCCAGATGCGACTAATGTTCTACAACAGCTGAGTGTTCCCACCCTATTTGTGGCTGGAGAACATGATGGCTGGAGCACGCCCGCACAGCATTCGCAGATGGCAGAGCGAGTCAGCTCCTCTGAGGTGTATCAACTAGATGGCGTTGGCCATTTTCTGCAGGCAGAGGCGCCGCAAGAGTTCAGTCAGCTACTGCTGGGTTGGATGGCTCGGCAGCAGATGGTTTAGTACCGTAGATCTTGCGCTCTGTGCTGAGTAACCGGCGCTTTAGAGCCAGTCCCCAACGGTAGCCGCCCAAGCCGCCATCAGAGCGCAATATCCGATGACAAGGGATGCGCAGTGCAATCGAGTTGCGCGCGCAGGCTGAAGCTACGGCACGCACTGCCGTAGGTTGTCCGATAGAGACCGCAAGGTCTGCATAGGTTTGTCGGCTGCCAGCAGGCATCCGTTGAAGCGCGCTCCACACCTGTCGCTGAAACTCAGTGCCACCCATTCTTACCGGGATATCTTTGAGTCCATCAGGCCGAAGTAGGTAGTTACTATAGGCATCCCAGGCGTGATTTAGTAGAGGGTCTGTTGTCACGCTCTGGCTCTCTTCCGGGTGCTCAGATTGGAACTGCCCAAGCAGGGTGTCGGGGTTTTCACCGAATTCGGCATAGACCAGAGCATCCTCATCGGTGGCGATGAGCAGGTACCCCATAGGGGTCTTACCCTGTTTGTACTTAAGCGCAGCAGTCATTCGTTTCCCTATCGATATCGATAATAACCTGGGTGTGAACTTCTCACAGTATCACTTATCTTTGGAGATAACTCGTTATATTTCGTTGAAAAAAAGGCGCCACCAATTACTGGTCGCGCCTTAGTTCGGATATTAGCGGCGAGTTAGCGGCTTGCTAAAGCGTCTTTCAACGCCTCGTTCATTTCGCGCATGCAAGACTCGGTGCTCTCCCAATCAATACATGCGTCGGTGACAGAGACACCGTACTTGAGTTCGCTCAGATCCTGAGGAATCGACTGGTTGCCCCAACCAATATTAGATTCGATCATGAGGCCAACAATCGACTTGTTGCCCTGCAGGATCTGATGTGTGGCATCTTTAGCCACCATCGGCTGGCGTGCAGGGTCTTTGCTTGAGTTTGCGTGGCTACAGTCGATCATGATGTTCTGTGGCAGCTTTGCCTTCTCTAGCGCTTGCTCAGTCAGGCTGACAGAGACAGTATCGTAGTTCGGGCGGCCATTACCGCCACGCAAAACAACGTGACCGTACTGATTACCTCGGGTACGTACGATCGATACCTGACCCTCAGAGTTGATCCCGAGGAATGAGTGTGGGTGGCTGACCGACTTCATTGCATTCACAGCGACTTCCAGACCGCCATCGGTACCGTTTTTGAAGCCAACAGCTCCAGACAGACCAGATGACATCTCGCGGTGAGTCTGCGATTCCGTGGTACGTGCCCCAATCGCTGACCAGCTAATCAGGTCCTGCATGTACTGTGGAGAGATTGGATCCAGCGCCTCAGTAGCTAGCGGGAGCCCCATCTCTGCAAGGTCGAGCAGGAGTTTGCGACCGATATGCAGACCCTCTTCAATCTCGAAGCTGTCGTTCATGTGCGGGTCGTTGATCAGACCTTTCCAGCCTACTGTTGTGCGCGGCTTCTCAAAGTAGACGCGCATAACCAGTACCAAGGACTCTTTGACCTCCTCTTGCAGCGCTTTGAGGCGGCGAGCATAGTCGATCGCTGCTTCCGGGTCGTGGATTGAGCAGGGGCCGATTACGATGAAGAGGCGTGGGTCTTTGCGATCAAGAATATCGCGAATCACCTGGCGGCCAGCCATAACACTCGCTGCTGCTTTCTCACTCAGCGGTAACTTGGCTTTGAGCTGATCAGGGGTAATCAGCGGTGCGTTGGAGGCGATATTAAGATCGTCGACGCGGATATCAGACATTTTTGTTTTCCAAACTCTCGGACAGGTTGTGCGCGAAACTACGCGAAAGGCGTTGTTGTAACACAAGGGTAGTCGCTATATAAGGGCTGAAAACGCGGAAAAACGTATTTATAGTGAACTATTTAGCGGAAAAGCTAATAATAGATATCACAGCGATTTTTACGTCTTCGTTAACGGGTTAAGTAGGTTTTATTTTAGAGGTTTTCGGTGATTCGACGATTTGCATCCACTCTCCAAATTTTTGCGCTGATGCTAATGGCGTTATCAGCACAGGCATCAATTTTTGGGGGTAGCTCCAATCAGCCATTGGACGTCGAGCAGGCGTTCGTTCTGACAGGCGGGCAGACGGCATCTGATCGAGTAGACCTGGTGTGGCAGGTGGCGGATGACTACTACCTCTATCAGGATCGGATCGAGATTGAGTTTGCACCCGGCATCGATGTTCTTTCGCGCGAAGACTCTGCAACGGATACCAAAGATGACCCGCTCTTTGGAGAGGTTCAGGTATTTCACAAGATTGCCCAGGTTGGTCTAACGATCGGACGTGCCGACCAATCAGTTCCGGGATCGAGCAGCTTTAAAGTGACCTATCAGGGGTGCTGGGAAGGGGGTATCTGCTATCCGCCGGTGACTAAGGAACTAAGCCTTGCTGATGTTGGTTTAATCAAAGTAGGGCAGATAGCGGCCACCGTTGCTGAGTCTGCTGAAACTCCAGCAGGTGCTCAGGTTGATACGTCTGGGGCGAGTTCAACCCCCGCGACGCCACTCTCCGCTCAAGATCAATTTGTCGAGACGCTGACAAAAGCCTCTCTGATGAGTTTGTTGGCAATCTTTTTCGTTGCCGGTCTCGCCCTGTCTATGACACCTTGCGTCTTCCCTATGATCCCAATTCTGTCCGGTATCATTGCTGGACAGGGGCATAGGGTGAACACCCGCAGGGGCCTGGCACTCTCAGTTGTCTACGTTTTGGCGATGGCTGTGACCTACACCATCGCCGGGGTAATCGCCGGGCTATTCGGTGCGAATCTGCAGGTTGCGCTGCAGGAGCCTTGGGTTATCAGCATCTTCAGTCTGATTTTCGTCGGGCTGGCGCTGTCGATGTTCGGTTTTTATGACCTGCAGTTCCCCTCCGCTTTCCAGACTTGGTTGACACGCGGTAGTGACCGTCAGAAGGGTGGCACATACGCTGGAGTCGCAGTGATGGGCTTCCTCTCGGCACTGATTGTCGGTCCCTGTATGGCGGCACCTCTCGCGGGTGCGCTGATCTATATTGGGCAGACGGGTGATCCGCTGCTCGGCGGCATGGCGTTGTTTGTGATGTCGTTGGGTATGGGTGTCCCGCTGATTCTGATTGGCACTTCGGCAGCGAAAGTGATGCCGCGAGCGGGTGTCTGGATGGAGTCAGTCAAAGCGGGCTTTGGTGTGGTGCTGCTGTTGATGGCGATCTGGATGCTGGATCGTGTGGTGCCTACTGAGGTCAGCATGCTGCTGAGCGCACTGGTACTGATTGTCAGCTCGATCTATATGGGTGTCTTCAACACTAACTACGAAGGTGTGCAGGGCTGGGCTAAGTTCTTCCGCGGCTTGGGCGTTGTGTTGCTGGTGTATGGTATTGCGCTGCTGTTGGGGCTGCTTTCGGGCGGCAAGAGCTTCATCTATCCACTACAGAGTTTTACAGGTAACGGCGCAGGTGGAGCTGTTGCTTCAACCAGCAAGCTTAACTTCGCAACCATTACCACTAACGCCGAGCTGGATCGTATGCTCGCCGTTGCTCAGCGCAATGGACAGCCGGTGATGTTGGACTATTACGCGGATTGGTGTGTCTCCTGTTCGGAGCTAGATTACGTCACCTTTGCTGACACGCAGGTACAACAAGCCTTGCAGAGCGTACTACTGATCAAAGTCGATGTGACCGCCAACGACGCTGAAGCAAAACAGCTGACACAGCGGTATGAGGTACTGGGGCCACCTACCCTACAGTTGATTAACAGCGCTGGTGAGTGGCGTAAAGATTTAACGCTGATTGGTGTTCCTGCGCCGCAGGAGTTACTGAATAATCTCCAACGTCTATAACCCTGAGGATTTGAGAAGATGAAAATACACGCACTGATCCTAACTCTTGCAATCTCGCCTTTTGCTTTCGGTGCTGACGCTGATTCAGGCAGAGAGCTCTATGAAGAGACTGAGTTCGAAAAAGAGATCAACGGTGAAATGATGAGCGATGCGACCTGCTCGAGCTGTCATGTTCCCAATGATTTCACCAAAGCAGATCGTAAAGCGGAGAACTACCGTGGTGTGCACTGGTGGGTAAATGCGTGTAATCAGGCGATGAATACCGCCTGGTTCCCAGAGGAGGTCGATGATGTCACTGCCTACCTCAACCGCGAGTTCTACAAGTTCCCAGAGGAGTGAGCCCCGCTCTGGAGGTGCAGTAAGCGCCCCTAGCGCAGATACCCTTTGCTGATCGAGCGGAAACTCTCAGTGCCCGCTCGCTCTAGCCACTCAAATATCACCATCTCCTTGCTGACAATCTCAACCCCGGCTTGGCGCATTCGAGCGAGGCCCAGCTCCTTGTTCTGCTCGGTGCGTGAGCTAACCGCGTCCGCCACTACAAAAACCTCGAACCCATCAGTCTTTAGCTCGAGTGCGGTTTGTAGCACACAGACGTGCGTCTCCATGCCACAGATGATGATCTGAGAACGATTGACCGCTTTGATCTGCTTACTGCATTGAGCATCGGCGGCGCAGGAGAAGGTCAGTTTCTCTAGACGCAGCGCTGAATCTGCAAGAGCTGCAACCACTTTGTCTGAAGTAGGCCCCAAACCTTTGGGGTACTGCTCGGAGTAGAGTGTTGGGACCGACAGCTCTTGGGCAACACCAATGAGGTCACAGACAGTCTGCTCAATAGTGTCGCTCTGTTGCACAGCAGGTAGTAGGCGCTGTTGAACGTCGATAACCAATAGTGCACTGGTCTCTGTGTTAATCAACATGGCTATGCCTCCTCCGAGTGATCTGGGACGTAGTAGTTAGGAAAGTACTTCTCGACCACAACCGAGTCGGGCGCGTAGGCGTGACAACTGCCGAGAAGGTGCTCAGCCGGTGCGTTACGTGGATCTTCGTGAGCCTGCATGCGAGCAAAAAAAGTGACCTGCATCGCCGTCGTTGCGACGGGACCCATCAGCTCAACGAGATGGGTACAGCCAGCAGTACCACCGAAGAGTTCACGAACGCGTTTCGTGAAACCGGGTCGAATCTGTTCGCCGATCAGTTTTTTATAGACCGGTGCAATGCTGGGGCAGTAGTTGAATGGCGTGGCATCCATTGTAGTTTCAACTTCATGAATACGTAGCTCCAAGTCAACGCTGATACGAATCGACATGTCGTGCAGTGCTTCACCCACTGGGATGATACCGCCCGGTCTGTCAGGCATCTTGATCTCTTGGTTTTTGGTATCCCGAAGGTGTCCCTCGATATCCCAGAGCCCGTCCTGACGCAGAAAACCGTCGCAAATGACTTGGCGTCGATGTACCTGTTCACGTGCTTTTGGGGTGGGTAGTGCCATGAAGCTTTGACTCCTTACTGCATAAATGGATAAATCTGGGCAAACTTACAAATTATGTAAAAACCTAAATTGAGTGTGCCGTAGATGACTTGGACAATAAAGCCGTTTGAACAGCTTAGCGTCAATGAGCTCTATCAATGTTTCCGTTTGCGCGAGCAGGTCTTCTTTCTTGAACAGAAGGTCGATTGCGAAGATATGGATGATCTAGACCAAAAAGCCATGCATCTTTTTGCTGGGGATCCAGTAGATCGATACTGCCGCATCTTTGGGCCCGAGCAGGGTTACTGCAAGATTGGCCGTGTCGTTGTAGCCAGCGAGGCCCGCGGTCAAGGGCAGGGTAAGGCGCTGATGCAGGCGGCTATCGACTACTGTCAGCAGCGCTGGCCTGGATCACCGATTAAAATCGGTGCCCAAGCCTATCTTCGCCGGTTCTACGAGGAGCTTGGTTTTAGCATCTGTGGCGATGAGTTTGATGAGGGCGGTATCCCGCACTATCCAATGCTGATCGAAGGCTGTTAAACAATCCTACGCATCAGCCCCGCGTCAGCCATGATGCGGGTTGAGATCTCCTCGATTGATGCGTTGGTGGTGTCGATATAGCCGATGCGATTCTGCTTGAAATAGCGCTCAACTGTGCGTGTCTCAAAATCACACTGATCCAAAGATGAGTACCGGCTATTGGGGCGGCGCTCATTGCGAATCGCGGCTAGTTGGAAGGCGTCAATGGTGAGCCCATAGAGCTTGTGACGGTGCTGCTTGAGAATCTCAGGGATATCTGGAGCTTCCATATCCTCGGGAGTCAGTGGGTAGTTTGCTGCGCGAATACCAAACTGCAGTGCCAGATAGAGGCAGGTGGGTGTCTTGCCGGAGCGTGATACGCCCACTAGGATAATGTCGGCATGCTGGTACTGTTTAGTGCGCGCGCCATCGTCATTATCCAACGCAAAGTTAACTGACTCGATACGCGCTCGGTATTTGTCGACCTCATTGATGGCGTGTGACTTACCCACGGTGTAGGTCGATTCTGTATTGAGTTCGCGCTCGAGCGGTTTAAGGAAGGTGGAGAAAACATCGATTTTAAATCCATTAGACGCTGAGATCAGCGCACGAATCTCCTCGTTCACAATAGTGTCGAACACAATCGCAGCTCCGCCATCGTCTTCGCAGCTCTTGTTGATCCGTTCTACAGTCTGTTTCGCTTTCTCAACGGTATCGATATAGGGCAGGGTGATCTCTTCAAAGTCGATATTTTCAAACTGTGTCAGGAGTGAATTACCCAGTGTCTCGGCAGTGATGCCGGTGCCATCGGAGATAAAGTAGGCGGTACGTTTCATCAAAGAGTCTCAGTCGATAGGTGGTTGGCTCGACTATAACAGAAGTTTTTGTAGCGAAATTACAAAATCAAAAGAGGGTTTTTTTTAGTTGATCTGGGTCTAGTATGCCTAGCAATCGAAAGCAGAGTTGCTGCTAAAGCGAACCACGACCCTAAGGGAGAGAAGCTGTGACTGAGTATGTACTGCGCCTTGATCAGGCAGGCATGGACGACGTTGATAAAGTGGGCGGTAAGAACGCATCGCTGGGCGAGATGATCACTCAATTGAGCGAAGCGGGTGTGCGTGTACCGGGTGGTTTCGCCACCACAGCTGACGCTTATCGTGAGTTCCTCGCCTATGGCGGTCTTGCAGACCGCATCAATGCATGTCTGGATGCGCTCGATGTCGACGATACTCGCGCACTGGTACAGGCCGGCGCTCAGATTCGTGGTTGGATTATGGAGGCTAATTTTCAGCCTGAACTCGACGCTGCGATTGAAACTGCTTACGCAGAGATGCTTGGCGGTCAGGAGGAGATCAGTGTTGCTGTACGTTCATCGGCAACCGCGGAGGATCTGCCAGACGCCTCCTTTGCAGGCCAGCAGGAGACCTTCCTCAATATTCGTGGCTTGGACAATATCAAGCACGCGATCAAAGAGGTGTTTGCTTCACTCTACAATGACCGCGCTATCTCCTACCGCGTGCACAAGGGTTTCACGCATGCTGAAGTGGCACTCTCTGCTGGTATTCAGCGCATGGTACGCTCTGAGACAGCCTCTTCAGGTGTAATGTTCTCGCTCGATACTGAGTCTGGCTTCCAGCACGTCGTATTTATCACCGCTGCTTACGGTCTAGGTGAGACGGTTGTGCAGGGTGCAGTCAACCCAGATGAATTCTACGTCTACAAGCCGACACTGAAACAGAAAGCGCCGGCGATTCTGCGCCGCACTCTGGGTTCAAAAGCGATCAAGATGATCTACACCGATGAGGGTAGCGCAGGTAAGGCGGTAGAGACGGTTGAAGTACCTTACGCTGATCGCAATCGCTTCTGTGTCTCTGACCAGGATGTCGAAGAGTTGGCTCGCATCGCTGTCACTATCGAGAATCACTACGGCCGCCCTATGGACATCGAGTGGGCGCGTGATGGTGATGACGGTCAGCTCTACATTGTGCAGGCGCGCCCTGAGACGGTTCGCAGCCAGACCCAGGCCACTGTGATAGAACGTTACCTGATGAAAGAGACCGGCAGTGTGCTGGTAGAGGGCCGCTCAATTGGCCACCGTATCGGCTCAGGTCCTGTGCGTATGGTCGCCGGTCTCGAAGAGATGCACCACGTGCAGGATGGTGATGTACTAGTTACTGATATGACCGATCCAGACTGGGAACCGGTGATGAAACGCGCATCAGCGATTGTGACTAACCGTGGCGGTCGTACCTGTCACGCGGCGATTATCGCACGTGAACTCGGTATCCCGGCCATTGTTGGCTGTGGCGATGCCACCGAGCTCTTGAAGGATGGCGTCGAGGTGACTGTCTCCTGTGCTGAAGGCGATACCGGTCGCGTCTATGAAGGTCGCTTGGAGTTCGAACACCAGACCAGCAATGTCGAGACCATGCCGTCGCTGCCGTTTGACGTGATGATGAACGTCGGCAACCCCGATCGCGCATTTGATTTTCAGGCTCTACCCAACGCCGGTGTGGGTCTGGCTCGCCTAGAGTTCATTATTAACCGCATGATTGGTGTGCATCCCAAAGCGCTGCTCAATATCGAAGAGCAGCCACGTTCGGTGCGCCAGGTTATCGAGCGTCGGATAGCAGGTTACGCATCACCAGTCGACTTCTATGTTGATAAATTGGTGGAAGGTATCTCGACCCTGGCTGCCGCTTTCTACCCGAAAAAGGTGATCGTGCGCATGTCCGACTTCAAGTCGAACGAGTATGGTCATTTGATCGGCGGTGAGGCGTTTGAGCCACATGAAGAGAACCCAATGCTCGGTTTCCGCGGCGCTGCGCGCTACATCTCTGAGCAGTTCCGCGACTGTTTTGATCTCGAGTGCCGTGCGCTTAAACGCGTCCGGGATGAGATGAAACTGACCAACGTCGAGATCATGGTGCCGTTCGTGCGCACGCCGGGTGAAGCCAAACAGGTCGTTGACCTTCTGGCTGAGAACGGCCTCAAGCGGGGGCAGAACGGACTGAAGCTCATCATGATGTGTGAGATTCCGTCTAATGCTCTGCTGGCTGATCAGTTCCTCGAGTATTTTGATGGTTTCTCGATCGGGTCAAATGACCTGACTCAGCTGACCCTCGGTTTGGACCGTGATTCGGGAGTCATTGCCCACCTCTTTGATGAGCGCAATGAGGCGGTTAAGAAGCTGCTTGAGATGGCGATCTCTGCCTGTAAAGCGCAAAGCAAATATGTGGGTATCTGTGGTCAGGGCCCATCAGATCATCCGGACTTTGCTCGCTGGTTGATGGACCAAGGTATTGCTAGCGTCTCACTCAACCCGGATTCGGTATTGGATACCTGGTTCTACTTGGCAAACGAAGAAGTTTGATTCGGTGATCCGCTGAT